>JBDTPH010000161.1:0-17145 GCA_039932795.1 Chloroflexota bacterium | reverse complement strand
GTTTTCAAAACCAAGCCGGAAATCGGGCTGGAATTGTTGGAAAACGCCCTCCAACGCGATAATTTGCCGTTTTCCTGGCTGGCGGCAGATGCATTGTATGGAGACAGCCCTGCGTTTCGGGACGGAGTGGCGGCGAGCGGAAAGCAGTATTTCACAGCCATCAAGGAGAGCAGCCTGATCTGGTGTACTCCGCCGAAGGTGCATGTGCCCCTCTGGTGCGGTCATGGGCGTCATCCGACTCGTTTGCGTCTGAGTGATACCAGGAAGCATCCCATTCCAGTCCAGCAACTGGTGAAGAAGATTCAAAAACAAGATTGGATCCAAGCCGTGATCAAAGAAGGCAGCAAGGGTCCCATCGTTTGTGATTTTGCCTTTCTGCGCGTGACTGAATCGCGCGGCGGCTTGCCTGCCGCTGAACTCTGGTTGATCCTCCGCCGCAATCTGGATGATCCTTCGGAGGTCAAATACTTTTTCAGCAATGCGCCGATCAGCACTCTGCTGGCTGAGTTTGTCAGGATCAGCGGAATGAGATGGCCCATTGAAACCATCTTTGAAGAAGCCAAAGGCGAAGTCGGTATGGATCAGTACGAGATGCGGAGTTGGTTAGGATGGCATCATCATATGCTCTTGGTTTCTCTGGCTCATCATTTCCTGGTTCGTTTGAGAATTCAATTTCAAAGCCAGGCTCCTGCGCTTACTATTTATCAAGTTCGCATTTTGCTGTGTAGCGTTTTGCCTTCCTTTGTTTCTGATATTCAATCTGCAATAGATCGAGTGCGCTATTACCAGAAATGCAATTTCGCTGCTTATCTGTCTCACCGCAAGAGAAAGCTGGCTCAATTAGCGGCTTTCACCCCTAACCTTGCGCTGTAATACTATTCACCAGCAAGATCCTCCAGGGCTTCGGAGGCCCCTGCCGCTGAATGCGGATGAACTCCCCTGCGCGTTGCACATTGAATGACGTTTCCACATCTCCCGTGAGATTTGGAATTTCAACCCATATACGTTTGCCACTTTCGAGTTGGAAGACTTTCAAGAGAACACCATCGCTATAGTCATAATCCGGCCGGTCATTTCGGCTACCCACAGGAAGGACAGTGTTCGGACGCACCAACAGCGGCAGGCTCATAAAATCATAGGTTTCACGCATCCAGCATGGACCTTGAAGCGTGTTGCCGTTTAAAAGATTGGTCCACACTCCAGCGGGGACATAATAATCGGTAATGCCATCGTGGGTAAAGACAGGTGCCACAAGCAGCGAATCGCCGAGCGTATATTGCAGATCGAGATGGTCACACGCCCGGTCATCTGGGAATTCCAAAAACATGGCGCGCAGCATGGGCAGACCCTGGTCACGGGCCTGGCGGGCAGTCTGGTAAAGATACGGCATCAAACTGCATTTTAGCTTCGTAAATTTTGCCAGCACATCCACCGCTTCATCATCATATGCCCAAGGCACACGGTATGAGGAACTGCCATGCAGACGGCTGTGCGAGGAGAGCAAGCCAAAAGCTGCCCAACGCTTATACACAGCAGCATTGGCCGTGTGCTCGAAACCACCAATATCATGACTCCAAAAGCCAAACCCCGCAAGGCCAAGTGATAATCCGCCGCGCAGGCTCTCCGCCATCGACTCAAACGTCGCCGTGGAATCCCCGCCCCAATGAACGGGGAACTGCTGTCCCCCCGTAGTGGCTGAGCGCGCAAAGACTACTGCATCGTTATCACCACGCACTTCACGCAGAAGGTCAAATACTGTTTTGTTATACAGATAACTGTAATAGTTGTGCATGCGAAATGGATCGGACCCATCGAAATAAGTTCATCCGTTGGAATGCGCTCACCGAAATCAGTCTTGAAGGCGTCGACGCCCATATCGAGCAGGACACGCAGCTTGGACTGGAACCAACTGCAGGCTGCCGGGTTGGTAAAGTCCACTATGCCCATGCCAGCCTGCCACATATCTGTTTGCCAGACAGTGCCATCTGGTTTTTTGAGCAGGTAACCCGCTTTAGCTGCTTCATCGAATAATGCTGAACGTTGGGCAATGTAAGGATTGATCCAGACGCAAATATGTAAACCATGTTCCTTCAGGCGCTTGAGCATCCCTTGGGGATCCGGGAAACAGCGCTCATCCCAGGTGAAGTCGCACCAGTGGAATTCCTTCATCCAGAAACAGTCAAAGTGAAAAACGTGCAGGGGAATGTCATGCGCCGCCATGTTACGGATAAAGCCAGTGACCGTTTGCTCGTCATAGTCTGTTGTAAAAGAGGTTGAGAGCCACAGACCGAACGACCACGCAGGCGGCAGGGCTGGGCGGCCGGTCAACGCAGTGTAACGCTCAAGCACTTCCCTGGGAGTGGGACCGTAGATGACAAAGTATTCCAGGTAGTCGCCGGGCACACTGAACTGCACCCGCTCCACTTTTTCCGAGGCCACTTCAAACGAGACTTTTTCTGGATGGTTGACAAATATCCCGTAGCCACGGTTCGTCAAATAAAAGGGAATATTCTTGTAGGACTGCTCACTGCTTGTGCCGCCATCCTCATTCCAGATATCCACCACCTGTCCATTTTTGACGAATGCAGAAAAGCGTTCCCCCAATCCGTATACACATTCCCCTACGCCTAAATTCAGCTGTTCATGGATAAATCGTCCTTCAGGAGCGTCCACGAACCCCATACCGCGCCAACCGCTGGATGTAATCACACGCTCCCCGTCCTTGTATTCCACCAGCCAGGGTTCACCTTTCTGCACGCGAACAGACAACTGGCCGCTGGTCAGCGTAGCAGCCTGATCATCTTCCACAATGACAGGTATCGGGCGGACTGAACCGTGCAGCTCAAATTCAGGCTTACGCGCTTGACCTCCCTGATGATGGAACATCTGCACACGGATGACTTTTTTCCATCGGCGATGAGAAACGCACCCTGAGAATGGGCAGATTAAGTGTGTCGCCGCGCCTGGTTATCTTTCCCGTGGGCGCGTAGATTGTCATCGCATCCGAATCAATTTCCACCTCACGCACTTGAGCCGCATAATATGGGGTTACGCCGGAACGAAGTTGCCAATAGCCATCAGTGAATTTCATTTTTCGTTTCCAGTTTTCAAGTTTTATCCAATGGCGCTTTGATCTATTGCAAACAGGATCATATCACGCACGCTATAGCGATCCAGCACCCCATGAGAGATTTGTCCTTCGAGTGCGAGCGAGACAATGCCGTGTATCTGACCCCATATCGAAACTGACATCAGTTCAGGGGAAGCTGACCGCAGAACTCCCGCATTCTGGCATGCCTGCACAACATCCACGACCAAACCGAATGTCTTACGGGAGATCTCCACAAAGGCTGGATACTCCTTTTCCTTTTCCAATGTACCTGAGAACATGATCTTGAAGGTATCTATATTATGCATCGCAAACTGGACATACGACCACGCCCCTTCGATCAGCTGCTGCCTTGGATCATCTGCATGCTGCAAAACAGCGGCTTCCAGGGCAGTATAGAGTTTCTTGAATCCCTCCGTGGAAATTGCCGCGATGAGAGCCTGCCGATCCTTGAAGTGTGCATACGGGGCAGAATGACTGACACCCGCGCGTGCGGCCACTTTCCGCAGACTCAATCCACCCAGACCTTCTTTAGACAGAATTTCAACCCCAGCCTGGATCAGTGAGTTTTTTAAGTCACCATGGTGGTATTTCTTGGAAGGCATGTGTCCATATTATGTCAAAATCTTGACAGTGTCAAGATAGTGTCCTAAAATCTTAAGATGTTTAGGTTTATGTTGCGGAGGGCCCTATGGGCACGTTTGATAAAGAGAAAAAACAGATCATCGAAGCCGCCCACGAGCTTGTGCGAAAAGGGTATTTGATGGCAACGGGCGGAAATTTATCGCTGCGGGTTTCGGGGCGGAAGGCTTTCGCCATCACCCCATCCAATTATGATTACCTCAAAATGACTCCAGAAGATATCTGCATCCTGGATTTCAATCACGAATCACTGGAAGGGCATCTCAAGCCTTCCGTTGAGGCCGCCATGCATGGCGCGGTCTATCAGGTGCGGCCGGATGTGAATGCCGTGGTGCACACCCACCAGGCGTATGTCAGTGCATTGACATTGATCAGGGCGCCCATCCCGGCCTTGTTCGACGAGCAGGCCCGCTTCCTTGGGCGAAGCGTGGATATCATCCCCTATGCCCCATCGGGTACCGGATTTCTGAAAAACGCGGTTGCAAAACATGTGAAGAATCACAACAATGCCTTCTTGATGCAAAACCACGGCGCGCTGGTCCTGGGTCATGACATGGAACGCGCCATCCACAATGTGGAGATCCTGGAAAAATGTGCGCTGGCATATCTGCTGGCGATTTGCAGTGAACGCAAGATCACCAAAATTCCGCTGGCGGTGCGTGAAATTGCCTTTGCCAAACTGCGCAAGGATCAAAAGAAAACAGAACTGGGCGAGCGCGTGACGAGTGGAGAATAAAATGAGCGGACAACAATACGCGATCAGTGAATATCACGATACAGATGAGGTATATGCAAAACTGAACAAACTCGTTAGCAAACCGCTGCGCCCTGTGAAACCCGAAAAGATGCAGGAATTTCTGAGCTACTTTGATGTTCGATGCAAGCGCTCGAAGGCATTGACCGATGAAGCCAGGAAATATATCCCCGGCGGTGTGCAGCATAACCTGGCGTTCAATTTCCCCTTCCCAATCGCCATCGAAAAAACGGACGGCGCCTATTTATGGGATGCGGATGGGAATCGGTATATTGATTTTTTGCAGGCGGGCGGACCGACTGTGCTCGGCAATAACTATGCACCGGTGCGTGAAAAAGTTTTTGAGATGCTGCGCACCTGTGGACCGGTCACAGGTCTGTTCCACGAATATGAACTCAAGCTGGCACAACTCGTCAACCGCTTTATGCCCGCGGTGGAAATGTTCCGCATGCTGGGGTCGGGAACTGAAAGTGTCATGGCTGCCATCCGCGCGGCGCGCGCCTTTACCAAAAAGAAATATGTGATCAAGGTTGGCGGCGCGTACCATGGCTGGAGCGATCAACTGGTGTACGGCCTGCATATACCGGGTACGGGCCGTCTCGAAGCGACAGGCATTCCGCGCGGTGCCAGCTCAAAAACGGCGGAGTTCTTCCCGAACAGCCTCGCGGCGCTGAAACGTCATTTAATGGTCAACAGGCTGAGGGGCGGAACGGCAGCGGTCATCGTCGAACCGTTGGGACCGGAATCGGGTACGCGCCCTGTTCCATTTGACTTCAACCAAAAGGTGCGTGAGCTGTGTGACGAGTTCGGTGCGCTTCTGATCTTCGACGAAGTGGTGACCGGGTTTCGAATGGGCCTGGGTGGCGCCCAGGGCTTTTTCGGCATCCAACCCGATCTGACAGTGTTCGGCAAATGCATCACGGGCGGCTACCCGATGGCCGGTGGAGTTGGCGGCCGCGCAGATGTGATCATGACCTTCGCCGCAGGCATTGGCGGGACTGGTGAACGAGCCTATATCGGCGGGACGCTTTCTGCCAATCCGCTTTCCTGCGCAGCAGGATATTATTCATTACTCGAAATGGAACGGACAAACGCACCTGTCCTTGCGGGGTTTGCAGGCGACCGTCTCACAAAAGGTTTGCAGGCGATCATCGACAAATACGATCTTCCGTTTGTGGCATATAATCAAGGCTCGATCGTCCATCTGGAAACGTCTGGCGTGATGCTGCTTGATCTTCGCAATCCCATCCGTTTGGCGCGTGAACTCAAGCCGCGCAAGCATATGATGGAAGAGATGGGCGCGGCGTATATGTCGCAGGGATTGATCACCCTGGCAGGTTCGCGCATGTATACATCCATGGCGGATACGGACGAAGTGATTGATGAAGCATTGCATAAATTTGAGACAGTGCTCGCAGCGTGTGTATAAAAGGACCGCATGGCAACCAACTACAAACTGTATCGTTATCGCTGGGTAGTGCTTGCAGCTTTCATGTTCATCAATCTGACGATCCAGATGTTATGGATCACGTACGCGCCGATCACAGGACCTGCAGCAGCGTTCTATGGCGTGACCGACCTGCAGATAGGCTTGCTGGCGATGACATTCATGATCGCGTTCATTCCGCTTTCCATTCCCGTTTCGTGGGTCATTGATACATACGGATTTAGGTTGGCCGTCAGCATCGGCGCAGTGCTGATGGGAATCTTCGGCCTGCTGCGCGGCTTCGCAGGGGCGAATTATTCACTGGTCTTATGGTGCACGATCGGTATCGCGGCGGGGCAGCCTTTCCTGCTTAACGCCTGGACAAAAGTCCCTGCCAACTGGTTCGGCATCGAAGAGCGCGCCACCGCAGTTGGATTGGTAACACTTGCCAATCTGGTGGGTACGGCGCTCGGCATGGTGCTTACCCCCATTCTCACACAGACAATTTCAATTCCCACAATTCAATTGATCTATGGCGGCATTGCGGCTTTCTCGGCTGTCTTGTTCATTCTACTCGCAAGAGAGACTCCGCCCACACCGCCCGGACCCGCCGGAAGTGAAGTCCGTGCATTGATGCTGGACGGACTCAAACATGCATTCACCGTAAAGCCGTTCCTGCTTTATTTGTTTGTCTCATTTATTGGCCTTGGAATCTTCAACGGCGTCACCACCTGGGTGGAGAATATTATTCGCCCGCGTGGATTCACGCCCACAGATGCAGGTACACTCGGCGCGTTGATGCTGGTCGGTGGGATATTGGGAGCCGTGATCATCCCGCCGTTCTCCGATAGGCAGCGCAAACGCCAGCCATACATTTTGTTCGGCAAGTTGCTGGCAATCCCCGGTCTTGTGGGCCTGGCATTTGCCACCAGCGCATGGTTGTTATTTGCATCCGCATTTGCCATGGGATTCTTCCTCGTGAGCACAAGTCCCATTGGCATGCAATACGCGGCGGAGGTGACCCAACCCACCCCTGAAGGCACGTCGAATGGATTGATCCAGTTATTCGGTCAGGCATCGGTTGTGTTCGTGTACATCATGGAAGCGTTGAAAACATCCAACGGTTCATTCACGCCTGCTTTGCTGCTGGCAATCGGATTGCTTATCGTCAGCGCGCTGCTGGTCACACAGATGAAAGATTCAAGAAAACAAAGAAACTGATTTCATGCTCTTGGTGACTGAAGCAAGAACTGGCACAATGAAAAATCTCCGCGGACTGCTGGCAAAACCTGCCATCTTGCTGGTGATTTCCCTTGGTCTACTCTGGTTCTCAGAAAAGTTCTCTCCGGCAACCATCTTCGACCCACAAAGCACCGGCTGGATATTGTGGATGAGCTACGCCAGAGACCTGATACAGCCTTTTGCACTTTACTTCTTTATTTGCCTGGGTACAAGGTGGTTGAAGACCTGGCAGGCACGTGCCTTGTTGGCGTTCGCCATCCCGACACTTTTGGAATTAGGTCAGCTTTTCCGTTATCGAATTTCAACCGATCACTACTCTGGCTCGTTTGACCCAATGGACATTGTCGTATACGCGGTTGGTGTTTCATTGGCAGTTGTGGTAGAGCGACAGGTCTTTGCAAAAACGCTTAAGTTCTGGTAACCATGGCAGATCACACGAAAGAGATTGTATGACCCACGAAAAACTCATCCTGGCTGTTGACCTGGGAACATCTGGCATGAAAGTCGCGCTGATCACGGTTAGCGGCAGAGTGATTGGTTGGGAATCTGAACCGATCCATCTCATCATCACATCGGATGGCGGCGCAGAACAATCAGCGGCTGAATGGTGGCAGGCTTTCCTGTCGGCGGCGGGAAGGCTGCTGAAACGGGAACAAGACCGGGGTCCGCATGTGATGGCGGTCTGCTGCTCCACGCAAGGCGAAGGCACGGTCGCAGTGGATAAAGCGGGGAAAGCCATGGGCAACGCAATCCTATGGATGGATATGCGCGGCGCGGCCCATTTGCGGAAACAACTCCATGGATGGATCAACATGGACGGCGCAGATATTTTGAAAATTCTGCGCTTCGTGCGATTGACGGGCGGCATACCATCCATGTCAGGCAAAGACCCATCGGCCCATATGCTCTATATTCGCGATACGATGCCGGAGATGTACGCGCGCACGTATAAATTTTTGAATGTGCTCGACTATATGAACCTGCGATTGACGGGTGAATTGGTTGCCAGCTACGATTCAATTGTTACATCCTGGGTGACCGATAACCGCAATCCTGATTCGATCCATTATGATGATTCACTGATCCGCACGCTGGGTGCGGATCGCGCAAAACTTCCGGAGATTGTGCCTTGCACACATGTGATCGGATATTTGAAGCGCGAAGTGGCGGAAACGCTCGGGCTCTCGACCGATGTAAAAGTGGTGGCGGGCGCGATTGATAACACTGCCGCGGCCATCGGTGCGGGAACGGTGGAAGATTATCTGCCACATCTGTACATTGGCACGTCGTCCTGGATCGCAGCGCATGTGCCATTCAAGAAAACGGATGTGTTTTCAAGCATGGCATCCATTCCGTGCGCGGTGCCGCATCGTTATCTGCTCACGGCGCTTCAGGCCACGGCAGGCGGCAACCTCACGTATCTGCGCGACAACATCATCTATCACAAGGACGAGTTGCTGCAGGAAGCCGATGTGCCCGATATTTTCAAAGTGCTGGATCAAATTGCGGAGCGCGTCCCTGCGGGCTCGAACGGCGTCATGTACACGCCCTGGATCTGGGGCGAGCGCGCACCGGTGGATGACCGAACGCTGCGCGCCGGACTGTATAACCTGTCGCTGAACAATACCCGTGAGGACATCATCCGCGCGTTTCTAGAAGGCATTGCCTTTAATACGCGCTGGCTGCTTTCGCCTGTGGAGAAATTCCTGGGGCGAAACGTGAGTACCATCAATATCGTCGGCGGTGGGGCACAATCAGACGTGTGGTGCCAGATCTTTGCAGATGTAATGAACGTGGAAATTAAACAGGTTGCCGACCCGATCTATGCCAACGCCCGCGGCGCAGCCTGGATCGCAGCTGTCGGCCTGGGCGAGATCGAGTTCAGTGATGTCTCCAAGTTGGTTCAATACAAAAAATCATATCAGCCGCAGTCAAACAACCGCGCGCTGTATAACGATAAGTTTGAGGTCTTCAAGCAGATTTACAAACAGATGAAAGACATCTATCGTCGCTTGAATCAATGATTCGGCTTATCCTGTATTTCTTAACCCGGCAGCAATGCCATTGATCGTAATCGTAATGACTTCACGAAGCGACTGTGCATCTTCACTCTCGGGGTCAGGCAGGGCGCGCAGCCGGCGCAGCATTTCCACCTGGACGTAATTTAGGGGGTCCACGTACGGGTTGCGTACCTGTACCGCATTCTGTGTAACGGGTTCGGCATCGAGAAGATGCGTGTGTCCACTGATGGATAGTACGGCATGGCGTGTCAGCTGGTATTCAGTCAGGATCATGTTGAAAAATTCCTCCCCCATCTTTTTATCGGGAACAAGATCCACATACAGGGCGGCAATATCCATATCAGCTTTGAGCAGGGACATTTCGGTGTTATCGAGCATGGTTCTGAACAGTGGCCAACCCTGATACATATCACGGAAAAGCCTGGAATCGTCCAGGGAAGCCAAGGAGGAACCGAGACCGAACCAGCCGGGCAGATTAAAGCGGCTTTGCATCCATGAGAAGACCCACGGGATGGCGCGGATCTTGTTTACCGCGGTGCTTGCGCCTCGTGCTGCAGGGCGCGAACCGATGTGCAGTCGCTTTATCTCATCCAGCGGCGTGGCAGCCTGCCAGAAATCAATGAAGCCCGGAGTTTCATACACCAACTCGCGATACATCTTGAAGGCCGTGTCAGACATGCTATCCATGGCGTTGCGCCATTCAGAGGGAACTTCTTTCCCAACCTGGGCCGGGGAGGATGCCACCAGTACGGCATGGACAAGTTGTTCGAGATGCCGATGAGCCAGTTCGGGATTCGAGTAACGGCCGGCGATCGTCTCGCCTTGTTCCGTGAGGCGGAAGCGGCCGTTGATGCTGCCCGCTGGCTGGGCTCGGATGGCGCGGTTGGCCGGGCCACCGCCGCGTGCAATCGTCCCGCCGCGACCATGGAAGATCGTCTGTAGCACGTTATGCTCGCGGGCGACTCTGGTGATCTGTTCCTGTGCCTGGTACAGCGACCAGTTCGCAGTCACGTATCCCCCATCCTTGTTACTGTCTGAATACCCGATCATAACCATTTGTTGATTTTCGCAGGTCGCAAGATGTTCACGATACAGTGGAAGTGTATACAGGTTTTCAAGAATGGATGGCGCGGCACGCAGGTCTTCGATGGTTTCAAACAGTGGGACTATCTGCAAACCAACATCACATCCCGTCCAGCGGGCCAGCAATAGCACCGTGAGCACATCACCTGCGGAGCGGCACATCGAGATGACGAAGGGTCCCAACAACTCGGCGCCGTAGACTTCGCGCACACGCGTCATCAGTTGGAACAGTGACCACGTCTCCGCCGCGGCGGGAGTGACTCCGGGGTGCGCGGAAAGCTTGGGCAATGGATCAGCCAAAAGCTTCGTAAGAAGCGTGCATCTTTCGTCCTCTGGCATGGAGGAAAAGTCATCCGCAAGATCCAGCGCGCGCAGCACTTCGCCAAGCGCGTCATTCAACCTGCCCGACTCTTCACGAATATCCAGACGCATGGACTGCAAACCGAAGATCCGCAACTGGCGGCGCACTCTTTCAATTTCATCCTTTGCAAGAGAGGGCGGTAAATGCGCAGCGATGGCATCCACCGGCTTGAGCAGGTCATCCATTTTTACACGGGCCTGATGTTCATCGCTTTCCAACAAACGCGCCGTCATATCATCGCGCGAAGCATCCGCCAGATCGGCGGCAAGCAATGAAAGGATCAGACGATACGACTCGGCAGCATAACGTTCTTCAATAAAGGCAACGTGCGGCGGAAGCGGGCGGCGCGATTCGATCCACTGCAGCAGTTGAGGCGGGAGTGGAAGGCGGTGGTCACTCATGCTCAAATAGCGCGCCAGGTTTTGCAAAGATTGGCGATGTTTTTCCACCGCAAGACCGCGATGGAGACGAAGCGTCTCAGCGCTGATGTAGTGCGTTACATTTGGGTTGCCATCACGGTCGCCGCCCATCCATGAAGCGAGACGAAGCCAGACCGCAGGCGAATCAACTGTCGGGTAGAGTGAAGCGAGTGCGTCATCCAGGTCTTCATAGAGGGCAGGAAGCGCGTCCCAAAAAACCGATTCAACAAAATACAATCCGGTCCGTACTTCATCCGTGGCTGCAAGCCGCGCAGTTCGATGGCGATCTGTCAACCACAATGAAACTACTTCCGCGCGAATGGCATCGCGTGTCTTCTTTTGCAGGCGCGGCGAAGGGTCTTCATTCGAAAGGCTGTCGAGCAGACGCGCCAGCCTCTGCAATTTCGAAATCACTGTGCGGCGGCGTGATTCTGTGGGGTGAGCTGTAAGCACAAGTTCTATCGCAAGGCCGTCAAGTAAGGCTTGCATTTGCTCCGCGGTCACTCCATCTTTTTTTAGCAGGGCAATGGCCTGCCCCACCGATTCATCAAGAGGCTTGGGATGGTTCTCCGCTTCACGTTCGCGCAATTGCTGGACCCGCTGATTCTCCTCGGCAAGATTGACGAGATCAAAATAGGCGGCGAACGCAGCCGAGATGACACGCGCCGAATTGACGTCCAGCGCTTTGACCTCAGCCGCGAGTTGTTTCGCTGCTTCCACATCTCCACCGCGACGTTCCTTCGCCGAGGCCCGGATCCGTTCCTCAGTCTCGAATAATTCGCGCGACTCCAGCTCGCTGATCACGCTGCCCAGAATGTCGCCCAACAGATGAATTGACTGTGAAATTTCCATATGCCAAGTATAACGAAAAGCCCGCCGGAATGTGGCGGACTGGGCGTTGAACTTTCTTTTTACGGCATGACTGTGCCTGACCAATCTCCCTTCGTTCCTCTTCAATGGGTCTTGATGCGATTGGTTCGCAGCGATCCTTACCAAGTCATTGTTCGTGGAGATTAACAAAAACAAACGCGACCACTTTCGTGTCGCGTTTGCAATGCTGAAGGTTTAATACTTGTGGATGGTTAGGGATAATCTTCCTTGACAGTGATCGTAACGCCCAGAAGCGCACCAAACGTCTTACCTGCCCCATCACTCATTTGCCAGTACTGAGTATACGTTCCAGCATCTTTAGGCGCAGTAACAGTTACAGATATCTGTCTCCACTCATTTTTTGGTACGGGAGCATTAGGCACTCTGACAGGATCCTGTGCCAGACTAGCTCCACTCACAGGGTTCAAACGGTAGCCAAACAGCCAGTCGCAGGTTCCAGTGTTTGCAACCTGCCACGTTTTTTGAAACTCATCTCCTGGCTTAAGAGACGATGGAGCAGTGGTAACATCGCGGATGAATCCGAGGTTGTTGC
Organism: Chloroflexota bacterium; assembly: GCA_039932795.1. GTDB lineage: Bacteria > Chloroflexota > Anaerolineae > Anaerolineales > Villigracilaceae > Defluviilinea. The sequence goes on along the minus strand of JBDTPH010000161.1, from coordinate 4,665 downwards.
ATCCAGATGCCAATGAGGAGGGATTCACAGTGGGAGTGTATTGTGTGCCTGTGGCAGTCACCGAAGGGTACACAATGGATGTAAAAAAAGGAATGGGTGTTGAAGATGTAACTGGGGAAGGCAGCGAAAGCGGAGTGGAGCTCGCTACCGATGTGGGTGTGTTCATCGGGGTGGATGTCGCCGGGGGCACCATTGCGGTCTGGGTCTGGTAAAAGTATGCGGCAAATGTGCCCACGCTTTCAGTCAGGATCGCATCGATGTCCGGTGTGGAAGTGGAGGAAGGCACAGCCTGTCCGCCACAGGAGGCCAGGAGCGTTGCTGTTAACAGCATGATAAATAGTGTTTTTCGTATGTTGTTCATTTTCACCTCAAAGTGGATTTTGCTGTACTGTCCCAAACCAGTAAAATCTCTGCTCGCCATGATTATATTCTCTAAACACGGGCGAATCATAAGTATTAGTCGACTCTCATTCAACGCAAAACATGCGTTTAGCCTACGCAGTGGTTGATGCACGGCGTTGACCATCTCTGTTGACGTAAACAGGATTTGTTTTGTTCCACCAAATTTCTTGATCCATTAGGAATTTCGGTTATGCTGGACGGGATTTGGCAATGCCTTTTAACTGTCACCATGGCAAATCGCAGAGAACCAATCCTATTCCACCAAATCAGCCTTACAAATCGAATATAATCTTTTCCGTTATGCTGACAAGATTACTTCAACAATCCTCCGTCCCCAACGAATATCGTTCGAACTTTCTCCATCTTTATCTGGATATTGGCTGGTTCGGCGTGCTCAGCGGCTCCGCGATCAACTTTCTTAATATTTATGCTACGCGCATTGGAGCAACCGGATTCCAGATCGGCATGATCGGCGCGATGTCTGCCATTGTGAATCTCTTTCTTGCCATTCCGGCCGCGAACTGGCTTCAAACGCAAAACACCGCCAGGGCAATATTCTGGTCATCTGTTTTTTACCGCGTCGGATTTATCGCATTCATTTTCCTGCCCTGGCTTTCCAATGCCCCCGGGCAAATCTGGGCGATCATTTTCATCACCTTTTTGATGGCGATCCCACTCACGCCGCTCGGTGTGGGCTTCAACGCACTCTTTGCAGAATCAGTCCCCCCTGAATACCGCGCGCATGTGGCTGCGATCCGCAACGTCATGCTCTCCATTACCTTCATGATCACCTCCCTGATCAGCGGTTATATTCTCGAACGAGCCGCTTTCCCGGTCGGCTATCAAATCGTTTTTGGGATCGGTGCACTGGGTGCGGCGATGAGCAGCTACCACTTGTTTTTCGTCAGACCTCTGAAAACGGATTCTCCGACACCTCCGCTTCGCGACCAGCCTGCGCCGGATCCCGTTATCCTGCGGCCATATTCCCGGATCCTTTCCACCACCCTGCGGCTCGATATTTGGAATACCCGATTTCGAAATGTATTGATCGCCTTGTTCGCCTTCCACTTTACACAGTATCTAGCCATCCCTCTCTTTCCGCTCTATAACGTGCGCATACTTGAACTCAGCGATGACCACATCGGGATTGGAACTGCCCTTTTCTATCTGACGGTGCTGCTCGGTTCCACACAATTGCGAAAGTACGCGCACAGGGTTGGCAATAAAAAACTGACCGGCTGGAGCGTTTCAGCGCTTGCCCTGTATCCCCTCATGCTGGCCTTCTCCACGGAAGTATGGCATTTCTACGGGTTATCCCTGATCGGTGGGTTAACCTTTTCCATGGTCTCGGGATCATACGCCAATTACATGCTTGAACACATCCCAGCTCATGACCGACCTCCTCACCTGGCCTGGTACAACATTATCCTCAATACCGCTGTGTTGATCGGCTCGCTGGGCGGCTCAGCACTTGCAGACGTCATGGGGCTTTCGGCGGCGCTGATCCTTTTTGCAGCGTTACGTTTCCTTGCCGGGCTGGCAATCCTCAAATGGGGATAGGGCAATGTACGATTATTGATTGTGGTAATATAAAATTATGTCTGAAAACGTCAAAGTTGTAGCAACCAACCGCAAGGCAAGTTTTGAATACTTTTTGCTGGAAAAATTTGAGGCGGGTCTGGAACTGCAGGGAAGCGAGATCAAGTCCATCCGCGCCGGGCAGATCAGCATTCAGGAATCCTTTGTGGATATTGAAAACGGCGAACAGGCCTGGCTCATGGAGGCACACATCGCTCCCTATGAACAAGCCAGCCGCTTCAACCATGAACCCCGCCGCAAGAGACGGTTACTGCTGCACAAAAAACAGATCCGTGAACTTTGGAACAACGTCCGCATCAAGGGCATGACCGTGGTACCGACCCGCGTCTACCTCAAGGATGGGCGCGCCAAGATCGAGATCGCACTCGCAAAAGGCAAGAAGGTGTACGACAAACGCGCCACGATCGCCAAACGTGATGAAGCACGGAGTGCGGAGCGCGAAACTCGTGTGAGATAACAATCGTCACAGTCCTTCATCGTCCAACCGCAAATCGAGGCAACGCTGCGCTGAACAGACAAGGATCAAATATGCAACCATCAACCATTGGCGGAATTAACAAATTACCTGAAAATGAAAAACGTGCCATCTACGCCCGTTATATTCCCAAAGAACTCATCGAAAAATTCAATCTCCCCGATCTAACGAACAGCCAGGCGCTGCTTCAATTCCGGTATGCATCTGGTGCAAGTGACGTGGAAATGAGACTCTATCACCAGGCAGGGTTCCCAGATCCGATCCTGTATGCGCATCTCACCGACACCATAAATGGACAGATACATGTGCTGCTTTACATTTTGAATGATCCCGCTTCGCTACGCTTCGATGTGGACCGAATGCCCGACGGCTCACCGACCCGCTTTGGCACCCTTAAGCGCAACCTCGATGCGGAACTGGCAGCCATGCATGAGAAGCTCTCCCCCGGGCAGGTGCGGCATGGTCTGAGATTATTGCATCCAGCCACAGTGGCGTTTGAGCAGTTCATTACCAGCCTGGGGCACGATATGTATTTTGTGGAACCACTGTACTACCACAACGCCGTCATCTTTGAGCGCTATGGATTCGCCTACCAGGTGGGGAAACGCCGAATGGACAGTATCCAGGCCGGGTTCCGGGAGGGAGGCGAATTGAGTCAAAGGCTGGATCATTCGAATCCGTTCCGTACAGCCAGCGCCGCCAACAGCATCCGCTTAAGGTCGTGGGCCATCCATGACGGGATTTTGGGGGAGCCTTTTACAAACGTCACCATGTATAAACGTGTGGGGAAATCAGCAGGAATTAACACTACCCCGGGCTGCAAATGGTAGTTGAGTAGCGAAATATCCTTATCCGCTCTGGGGTGACCTGTGCGTATGTGAATGATGGGGGCTTTAAAACTTCAATTAATCAGTCCTGTAATACGTTGTGCAATCCTGGAATTCATATATTGACAATCAAGTATCAGCACAGGAAGTTCCTATGCTCCAGCCAGGATTTCACTCAGCGACCGGCTGAGACTGTCTTATTTCCTGACTGGGAGGGATTATGTTAATAGAAAGATCCTCATAACCATGAACAGGCTGCGCTCTCTCAGAGTATGATTGCTTCAATGAAGAATCTCAAAACTGACGTTGTTGAGTCCGTTCAAGCTGAATCACACCCTTCGGGCTTTGAAGCTCTGTTCACCGAGCACTGGGCCCATGTTTACCGCCTGCTCTACCGTCTGGTAGGCGACCCATCAGAGGCCGAAGATTTAGCTTTGGAGACCTTTTTCCGTTTGCATCAACGCTATCCCCTTCCAGAGAATGACTTCAACCTGGGCGGATGGCTGCACCGGGTCGCAACCAACCTTGGGCTGCACTCCATCCGCGGTTGGAAACGCCGTGAACGCTACGAGATGACCGCCGGGAAATATGCGCTTGAAGAAGTTCCGCAACACGACCCGGCCCAGATTCTGGCACAGTCAGATGAGCGTCATCTGGTACGGCTGGCCCTGGCCCGGATGAATGAGCGGCAATCACAACTCCTGGTTATGCGCCATTCCGGCATGTCGTACAAGGATATTGCCAGGGCACTCAAACTCGCTCCAGCCTCCATTGGGCCGCTACTAGTACGTGCCGAACGTGAATTTGGAAAACACTACCGTGCGCTGGCACAGGAGGAATGATGAGAAAACATCTGACTGATGGTGAGTTACGTGCCGCTCTGGATGAAGAACTGGACGGCACCCGATTGCAACATCTGGAGTCCTGCCCGGACTGCCAGTCACGTGGACAACAGTTGCAGGAGGATGGCCAACAGGCTGCCCGTTTACTCGCATTCCTGACCCCCGCTGAGGAACCTGTTCCCCTGGCTCAGAAGGCATGGGGTCGTTTCTCTCAACAACTATTGATTAAAAAGGAGACTTCTATGTTCAAAAAGTTATTTGCTTTCCCTGTCCTGCGCTTCGGGAGCGTTGCGCTTCTGATCCTGGCACTGGTACTGGCTTTTCCCGGCACACGTGCCATGGCTGGTGAATTACTCAATCTGTTCCGCGTGCAGCAAGTCACTGTCATTCCCGTGGACTTTACCGGCCTGGAACAATTGACCGGCGACGGCGCCCTTGGCAACCAGTTCACAGAATTGATCTCGGACTCCGTTGACATGCAACAGGAGCCGGGCGAGCCCGTGCAGGCTGCCAGTGCAGA
>JBDTPH010000160.1:0-15422 GCA_039932795.1 Chloroflexota bacterium | reverse complement strand
CTTGCCTATGCCTCGGCTTAGCCCAGCGTTTTCTCAAAACACAACTCACGAGTTACTGATCACTTGTTATTGGCCGGCTGGCAGATAATACGTATCCGTCTGCAGAAGGGACATGTCATTGATGGACTGCGCCGCTAGCATCTGGGCCTGACGAGCCATGTTCGTGGATTCAGCCAGGATCTTCAGCGCATATTCAGGGTTGTGGAAGCCTGTGCTGTTTTCAGCAGAGACAAAGTCCCACATAAATTGAGATTTGCGATGCAGGGTGCGTGCCTGGTCGAGCAGGGCGGCATCTGCATTTGGGTCCGCGGCTGCCAGCTTGATGGCGTTGATCGCGTCGATGATCGCATCTTCTGTGGCTTCCTTGGTGGTCGCGACCTGAAGCTGAATGTCGTTCACGCGGCTGACCACGTATTCACTATCCGTGTGGCATTGGCCGCAGGCCAGCTCGGGGTTGAGCAGGGGGCTGTGGACATCGTGCGTGGAATATTTCGCCGCACCGTCGCGCACGTAGGGCATGTGGCAGTCTGAGCAGGAGACGCCGGCCTCGTAGTGTGTGGATCCCGCCGTGAAGAATTCGAATTCGGGATGTTGAGCCTTGAGCATGGGAGTCTTGGCATCCGGGTATTCCCAATCCTTGAAGCCTTCCTCTTCGTAGTATTCGACGATCTGGCTGATCTCGGTACCGTTCGCCCACGGGAAGGTCAGGTACTTTCCGTCGCCCTTGAAATAATATTCAACGTGGCAGTTGGCGCATACAACGGTCCGCATTTCCTGGCGGGTGAAGGTCGTCCAATCCTTGCCCTGGGCCTCAAGCGCTTCTTTAAGCGCCGGGTTGGTGACGATCAGGCGCATGGTTCCAGCTTCGTGACAGTTGGCGCAACCAATGGGTTCCTCGATATGCTCACCAAGTTCCACAAAGGATAACTTGTCATATGCTTCCATGCCCATCTCGTCCCACAGGCCCGGGTTGTTGGATGATTTGCAGGAATAACATGTCCCCGGAGTATGCTTCGGATCGTTGGGGTCCAGGTTAAGCCGTTTGGTGGCGCGCACATCTTCCAGTGCGTTGGCGTGGCCGCGGTCATCGTTGTAATCCTTGCTGAAGGGATATCCCGCAAAGAGGATCACCTGGCGTGGGTCACGCTCGAGCCATGAGAAGGCGGATGAACCAGCGTACGTGGTGTCGATATTATTGGTCGCGGTCTTCTGGAATGTTGTCCATTGATTGGGGAAATTCACGCCCCATTTTTCTGAATCGGGTTCCATTGCCTTGATCTCAACCAATGGCTGGAACGCGCGTTCCTGCGGCGGCTGGTTCCGCATGAACGTCAACACGCCCACCAGCACAGCAGACAGCACCACAATGATGCCGACCAGAATTAGACTCAAATATTTCTTCATTGATGTATTCTCCTTCATCGTAATTTATGAACAAAGGTGACAGTCATCTTTAAGATGGCTGTCACCTTTTTATTTGACCGGGTAGATCATCGAATCCTGATAGGGGACAGTTGATGCTCCGCGGGCGCCATGCGAAACATTTCGATGGCAATCCCAGCAGTTACGATCGAAAGACTGTGCGCCCATGATGACCGACTCAACGGTCTCTTCATGGCAGCGTATACAGTTCGACTGGATGATCTCCTTCGTCTTTTCGCTCGCCCGAATGGCTACCGGGATATTGCCTGTGGTGAACGCATACACGTCCTTTGCACCCTGACGTCCCTTTTCGAGATAGTAGGCAACAATATTCTCGTGCGGCAGGTGACAATCCACACATTCGGTAAAATTCTCGTGCGGGGCGTGATACCAATTTTCATACTGTGAATCCATGACATGGCAGTTTGCACAGGTTTCTGGCGCGCTTCCACCATACGCAGGCGCGTCGGTGACAAACACGAAGAAACCCAGCGCAATGACGGCCGCCGCAATAGCAATGATGAATGGGAATTTGGACATGGGCCATCCTCAGTTTTGATTAACTAGACCTTAAATATATAACGGTTTTCCATATACCATTGTGACTTTTATCACATTTTAACCCAAAAATGAGAATAGAATTAGTATCTAAATTTACTCGTATTTATCCAATTTACACAGTGACATTGTTCACGAATCGGATGTGACCCCCTTTTTCTTAGCCTACACAGATGCCGTCCTCTGACATTTATCTCCCCCGATCCATTACTCCTATTTTGGCGCGTACATCCGGCCTTTCCAGGTCACCCCGCTGCCTGAGATCACCCGAACTGCGGATGTGATCATCATCGCTGCAAACACCGCCGCGCCCAGGGGAGTTGTGAACGCGTACCATGCTGAAATTTTCATAGCCTGTGCAACCTGTACGCGGACAAGAATCAAATACGCCCAAAAAATCAGTGACTGAATGATGATGACCAGTGCCATCCAGCCTGCGCCATTGAGCAGCCAGTTGATTCCGAGCAGGGGCCAGATCGGCAGGAACAAGGCGGCGGTCAGGGCAACAAATGCACCGAACACGCCGAGTAGCAGCAACCCAGTCTGGTCGCGCAGGCCGAGATAGATATTCTTCGTCCATCCCTCCCACATTTCAGGTAGTGATGTGTACATGCGCGTCTGAGCCACGGAATACCCGTTGGCGACGATCAGGCGATATCCGTTCCATTTCACCATTTCCGAAATGGCTTTATCTTCCACGATCTGATCCTTCACACTCTCGTGCCCGCCGATCGCATCGTAGACGGAGCGCTTGATCAGGATGAACTGTCCATTGGCAATCGCGTCCTTGCGGGTTGGGTCATTGACCTTGCGCGGTGAGAAGCCTACTGAGAGGGCAGTCATCACGAGTGGCATGACAACCTTCTCCCAGAACGACCCCAGGATCTGAAATGTCATGATGGTGAACATGTCCGCTTTGGTTTCAAGTGCTTTTACGTAGCAGGAGGAAAGAGTCGTAGGGGAAAGGAATGTGTCTGCATCCACGAAGCACAGCCATTCGCCACGTGCCGCGGCTGAGGCCTGGAACAAGGCATGGGGTTTTCCCGCCCAGCCCGCGGGTAGGTCCGAGCCGCTGACCATTTTTAGTCCGTCATCCTGAGTTGCAAGCTGACGAAGAATCTCGGGCGTCGCGTCGGTGGAGCGGTCATCCAGAACGATCACTTCAAAGTTGGGATAATCCTGTGCCAGCAGATTCTCCACACAGGCGCGGATATTGCGCTCCTCATTGCGCGCCGGGACGCAGATTGAAATAAGCGGGGTATCTGCTGGCGGCGGCGCTGGCTCAACAACAATATCCATCTGATACTGGTTATGAAGCCAGTACACGATTATGATGCCGCCGATAAAGAAGGCTGTGGAAAGGAGGAGATAGGGCATGGGATTGGAAAGTAAAAAGTTGAACGTCAAAAATTAAAAGAACCTGTGACTTTCAACCTGTGACCTTAACTCACCCTGATCATTGAGCCGCGGTCGGTCTTCTCGACTTCGATGCGTGTGGGGAAGGCATCCTTCAATTCCTCGAGATGGGTTATCACGAGTATTTTTGCAAAATCATTTTTTACGAGATTGATGGCTTCGACCAGGCGCTGACGCCCCTGAACATCCTGCGAACCGAAGCCTTCATCAATGACGAGCGTTTGCAGGCGTGCTCCCTTGCGCTGCGCAAGGATTTCAGAGAGTGCAAGCCGAATGGCAAAGTTGACGCGGAAGGCCTCGCCGCCTGAATACATTTCATAGGCACGGATGCCAGCCGAGTCGCTGATCTGAATATCAAGCGTTTCCTTCAGGTCATCGCGCTTTTTGTCCTTGTATTCGGCCTGCGTCACGAAGCGAATGGACATTTGCCCATCGCTGAGACGGTCCAGGATCTCATTGGCTTTTTCCTCGATCTGTGGCAATGCCTGCTCGATCAGGAGGGCAGGAACACCATCCTTGCCAAAAGCGCGTTCAAGCGTTCGGTGCTGCACGATGCGTTGCTGGAGCGTTTCGCGCTCCTTTTCAAAATCCGCTTTTCGGGCGCGCTGGGTGGAGAGGATCTCCACGCGTTGTTTCGCACCGCCCAGTTCACTGCGGGTTTTGTTCTCGGTCTCACGCAGGCGGAACAGGTCGCGTTCTGCTGCATCCAGATTGGGCGATTGCGCTTCGGTGAGCTCCAGGTTTGTGTTTGAGGTCTGATAATCAGACTCAAGGCTTGTGATTTCAGACTGACGGTTCTGGATCTCAGACCTTAGATTGAGGATCTCACTTTCGATCTGCCTGCTGACTTCCCTGGCAGATTTTAGATTGCTGAAATCATCCTCGATGCTGCGCAGTTCATTTTCCCTTTCACGCATTTCATCATGGGTAGCCGTATCGTAGCCAAGTCTGGCAAGTTCCCTGTCGATTTTGGCAAGCTGCTTTTGTTCATCCACCGCGTACTTTTGATTCTCAATGATCTTTTCCAGGTCCTTGAGACGTTTCTTGCCGGTGGTTTCCCAGTCTCCGGCGGTGCCTCGCAGGATCTCCAGGCGCTCGGTCAATTGGGAGATCGAACTTGCGAAACGGATGCGGTCGTTCTCGGCGGAAAGAAGCCTGTTGATTTGCGATTCGTACTCTGCAATTCGCTGGGCGAGTTCCGTGGTTTCCTTCTGATTAGCCCGGTAGCTATCGCCTTTCTCCCGGCCTTCCTCTTCCAACTGCTTCAGGGTGGATTGGCGATGGTCTTCACTCAATTCCTGGCCGCACAACGGACAGGTGGCTCCCTCCGCGGATTTGAGTGCATCGATCCGCTCCTTGAGCTGATTCATGTCCGATTTGAGGGACTCATTCTCGACCTTGAGCGCCGCCTGCCTTTCACGTGCCGCGTTTCGTTCGCTTTCAAGCTCTGTCCGTTGAATGACCCTTGCCTCCGCTTCATGCAGTGACGTTTCAATCTGTGCGATCTGTGAATCCAATTCACTGATGACAGGTAACTGGTCGCTAAAGACTTCCTCCTGCTCCTCCAAAACGTCCAGTTCCTGCTCGAGCTTCGCTTTTTCCACCGCGATCCTTTCAAGGAGCGGAGCGCGTTCCATTTCGTGCTCGTGGAATTGTGAGGCGGTCCTGTCCCACGCTTCGAGTTCCCTGCGAACCTTCAGCCATTCCCTGTGCGTGGACTCGATCTCTTTTGCACGGTTAACGAGATCGGCATACGAGTCGCGGTCCGCCTGCTTGACGGCGAGACGGTCCTCGAGTCCCGCAAGATGCGTGCGTGACCGTTCGAGCGATGCTTCCAGCGTCGAGACAAGTTTTCGTTGTTCCTCCAACGATGCGGCGGTCATCTTGATCGACTCTAAAATGGTCTCCTGCGCGGTGCGGGCAGTGGTCAATTGCTTGAGATTGGATTGCAGCTCTGCCAGTCTCGTTTTGCGTATGTTTTCCTCGGCAAGCTCGGCATTGATCTCAGAAATGCGAACGTCAATTTCGTTCACATCGCGTTCGATCGCTTTGCGTTTTTCAGCGGAGCGGTTCTTGTATTCCTCCCAAATTCCAAGCCCGAGAATGTTGCTCAGTACATCCTTGCGTCTGCTCGCGTTCTGTTGCGTGAACTGGTCGGCTTTGCCCTGCAAAAAGAAGGACGCATTGACGAAGGTATCGTAATCAAGCCGCAAAATCTGTTCAATACGGGCCTGGGTGTCGCGGGTTGTTTTTTCGGTAAGTACCCGCCAGCCATCGTGGTTTTTAACCTGGAACTCAAGCAATGTGTTTTTATTGCGTGGCAAGGCTCGCTGGACGCGATAAGTATTTTCTTCGTGCCTGAATGTGAGCGTAACTTCCGCAGCCTTTACACCCGGGTTCAAATTAATCACCTCACTGCCTTTGCCGCGTGCTTCACCGAATAATGCCCAGGTGATGGCATCCAGCAGGGATGATTTGCCTGCGCCGTTGGATCCTGATATGCATGCAAGGTCAAAGGAGTTGAAATCCAGTTCAACGGGGTCACGATAGGAGAGAAATCCTGAAATGCGTAAGTGGAGTGGGATCATTGAGTTGGGTATCCGAAAAGATGATGGATTATAATCTACCCATCATGTTGGAAACCTCAGATGCCCGCGCCCGCCGACGGCTGACATTACTCGCCATTACTCTCGCAACAATTCCCTGTTACTGCATTGGATGGGTGGCAATCGCCCTGGCGCCAGGACCTGGGAGTCTCACACCAACAGTGACTCTAACCGTCACCGCTACGGAAACCCCAAGCCTGAGCCCCACCCCAGTGATATTAACGGGCACAGCCTCCAACACGCCTACTCTGACCCCCTCATCGACCAATACTCTCACCCCGACAATTACATCCACAGCGTCCCAGCCCGCCACGCTTACACCGTCGTTGACGTTTACCCCATCATTGACCCCATCGATCACTCCCTCGTTGACGCCGAGCATGACACTTACGGCTTCCTTGACTGCGGTTGTTTCCACACCCATACCTTCCATAACACCCTTCCCTCCCACTCCCTGACATGACAGACATCCTCCCATTCCTGAAATCGCTCTTGAACGTTTCAGGTCTTTCTGGTTTTGAAAGACCCGTTGCCAAACTCATCGAAGAGAAGTGGCGTCCACTTGTGGATGAGACCAGTATCAGCCGTGTAGGTTCACTGCACGGACTCAAGAAAGGCACTGGCAGGGAACCGCGCCCTTCCATCATGATCGCCGCGCACATGGATGCCATCGGCATGCGGGTATCGAGGATCAACGATGGCTTTTTGCACATTACCAACATAGGCGGTATTGACATCCGGGTGCTGCCTGGCATGGAAGTTACTGTCCACGCTTCCGCAAGTGACGAGGAATTGCCGGCAGTCATTGCCATGCCCAATGCACGCCTGCTGCCAGAGTCGGTGGGGGATGGCGTGGTAGCAATGAACTACCTTCTGGTGGACACAGGCTTGCCCCTCCGTCAGGTGGAAAAAAAGGTGCGCGTCGGTGACCTGGTCTCGTTTGCGAATGAGCCCATTGAGCTGGCTGGCGATGTCCTTTCAGGCCATTCTGTGGATAACCGTGCTTCTGTCGCTGCGTTGACGGTCTGCCTGGAGGAACTGCAGAGCAAGTCTCATCTTTGGGATGTATGGGCCGTCGCGACCGTGCAGGAGGAAGTCAGTTATCTGGGCGCGTACAGTTCGGCCTTCCAGCTGCGCCCACAGATCGCAATCGCCGTGGATGGGACATTTGCCAAAGGACCCGGCGCGAACGGCTGGCAGACCTTCCCAATGGGGAAGGGAGTAGGTCTGTGCGTGGGGCCGAACATGCATCCATTTCTGCATACAAAGCTCAGGGAAGTTGCCGAGCGTACGGAAATCCCCTGGTTTTTGGACGTCACTCCTGCTCATTCAGGCACGGATGCTTATCCCATGCAAACCACTGCTGAAGGCATCCCGACCGCGCTGGTGGAATTCCCGATCCGCTACATGCATACACCGGTTGAGTCGGTTTCAGTCAAGGATATTCAGCGGGCAGGTCGCCTGCTTGCTGAATTCATTGTTTCGCTTGATGCAGATTTTGTTGATACGATCATTTGGGAATAAAGGTCGCTCAAACCGCTGTCCTCGGCGGTGGGGACGACGCCTGGAGCAAAATTAAAAAATGATGCCAGCCTTTGGTAACCTACAGCTCAAACTTCTCGAAAGACTTTGCAATGTCATCGCGGTCTCAGGCGACGAAGGTGAGGTCCGCAAGATCGTTCTCGAAGAGATCAAGCCGTATGCAGATGACGTCCGCGTGGACGCGCTGGGCAACGTATTGGCGACCCGGCTCGGGCGCGGCGGCAGGCAGCGGACACGCGTTATGCTCGACGCGCACATGGACGAAGTCGGGTTTATGATCGTCGCTGATGATGGCGACGGAATCTATCGATTTGAAAACGTAGGTGGCATCGATGTCCGTCACCTGGTTGGCAAGCAGGTGCTTGTTGGAAGGAATCGCACCCCAGGCGTGATCGGAGGCAAGCCTGTCCATTTAATGGATGCCGATGAACGTAAACGAAAAATTCCACTCGATGGGCTTCGCATTGACCTGGGACTCAACGGCAAAGCGGACATTAGCGACCGCGCTGGTTTCGCGACAAAATTCAAGCGAGTGGGTCCGTCCATTTTGTCAAAGTCCATCGATGACCGCATCGGTGTTGCCACGCTGATCGAATTGTTGAAACATGCGCCATCCAACGTGGATATCTGCGCCGCGTTCACTGTGCAGGAGGAGATCGGCTTGCGCGGCGCGAAAGTTGCGGCGCAATATTTCAATCCTGATCTTGCCATTGCCATCGACTCAACGCCGGCGAACGACCTGCCTGTATTCGAAGGCGGAGAGAATACGATCTACAATACAAGATTGGGGTTTGGCCCTGCGATCTATATTGCAGACAGTTCGACTCTTCACGACCCGCGGCTTGTCCGCTTTCTACAGGAGGCTGCCGAAGCCGGGAAGATTCCCTACCAATTCCGCCAGCCAGGTGGAGGCGGCACGAACTCCGGCGCGATCCAGCGTTCACTGGCAGGCATCCCAACCGTGTCGGTTTCTGTGCCTCATCGTTATACACATTCACCGGTCAGCATCTCGCGCGTGGACGACTGGAAGAACACCTTGAATTTGCTTCATGCCGCGTTGAAACGCATCACACCTGAATTGGTCGGTAAAAGGCAGTAATGATCGGATACGAGTTATTTTTTATAGGTGACCGATGAACGGATTGATTGCCCTTGTTGGTTCTGGTGAATATCTGCCTGTCATGGAAGATGTGGACCGTTACCTGCTGACGGGCCTGAATATCACCGGGCGCAAGCCACGCGTGGTTTGTCTGCCTACGGCGGCAGGCAGGGAAGGTGATCGCAGCATTGACCACTGGTCCAGTATGGGCGTTGAACATTTTGAAAAGCTGGGTGCAGAAGTGGTTGCCCTGCCCATCATCAATCGCAACTCTGCCAATGATGAACAATTTGAGTCAGTACTGGAAAATGCAGACATGACCTATTTTTCAGGGGGCGATCCCGGGTATCTGTATGAAACCATGAGAGATACCTGCGCCTGGAAGGCAGCGCAGCGTGCCTGGCAGCATGGCGCTGTGTACGGGGGTTGCTCGGCAGGCGCCATGATCCTTGCCAAACGGGTGCCACGCTTCCGTCTCTCTGGAACGGAGGCAGGATTTGGGATTGTCCCTGCTGAGTATATTGTCCCGCACTTCAATGCAATTCCAGGGATATGGAAACCCATGCTTTTTGCCTTGCAGAAGCAGTTGAAAAATGGCCAGCGCCTGATCGGCATCGATGAAGATACTGCCCTCGTGGGTTCACTTGGCGGTGAATGGAAAGTCATGGGAAAGAGTAATGTGCACATTTATACGCGGGATGGAAGTACAAAACACGAAAGTGGTGAAGTAGTTCTACTTAACTGAAAATCCGCCGCCAGGTAAGCCTGGTTTCATTCACACGATAAATGCTGCAAGAATAAATACATGAACAAGGGATCTCATCGCTCATGAAAAAACTACTCCAGAAACTCACCGAAACCTTTGGGCCATCAGGCCATGAAGGCAACGTCCGCGAGATTGTACGCGCGGAAGTCGAATCGCTTGCCGATGAAATAAGAGTCGATGCACTTGGCAGTCTCATTGTGCGTAGAAAGCCATCCAAACAAAACGGGGATACCAGGAAGATCATGATCGCCGCGCACATGGATGAGATCGGCCTGATCGTCAGCCATGTGGATGAGAATGGCTTCGTCCGCTTCTCGCCGATCGGTGGAGTGTTTCGCAGATATGTTGTCGGCGGCAGGGTCCGCTTCTTAAACGGGATCCAGGGTGTGATGGGGTATGACCGCCTGGATAACGTTAACGAGCTGCCAACGCTCGATAAAGTCTACATTGACGTTGGCGCGTCGAACAAAAAAGATTGTCCTGTGAAAATTGGAGATGTGGCTGCGTTCGAACGTCCCTATATTGAAATGGGACAGCGCCTGGTTGCCAAGTCGATGGATGATCGTGTCGGTGTCCTCGTGGCGATCGAGACACTGCGTGCCCTCCAGGGTAAATCCACGCCGCATGATCTCTATTTTGTCTTTACCACGCAGGAGGAGGTGGGCACGCGCGGCGCGGGTACTTCTGCCTATGGCGTTGACCCCGATATAGGCATTGCGGTGGATGTCACTTCCACGGGCGATACGCCCAACGCCCTCAAAATGGAAATGGCGCTTGGCAGGGGACCCTGCATTAAGTTTCAGGATGTTGGTTCGATCTCCGACCCGCGCGTGGTGCAATGGATGATCAGTGCAGCTGAAAAAAACAGGATTCCCTATCAACGCGAAGTTCTTCTGATTGGCGGCACGGACGCGAGAGCGATACAATCAGTGCGGGCGGGTGTGCCATCAGGTTGCATCTCGATCCCGGCCCGCTATGTGCATTCACCATCAGAAATGGTGGATTATTCCGACGTGCAGAACTCGGTCAAATTGCTGACTGCCGTGCTCCGCATGCCGATCAACCTGGGATAATGGCTCGCATTCTACGAATTGCATGGTACTGCTTTCTAATACTACTCACTGGATGCTCATCCCTTCAATCATTTGATTCGGGGTGGCTGGAGAGTATCCTTTACACGCCTACGCCTGTCATCGCTAAAACTGCCACACCCACGCTTCAACCCACACAACCTGTTGAGTCGGTCACCGATCAACCAGACCCTGCCGTTGTTGAACCGGGCGTCCTGCGTATATGGCTGCCCCCGCAATTTAATCCCAATACAAACACGGCCTCCGCAGCCTTGCTAAAGCAGCGGCTGGTCAACTTCGAAGCCGAACATTCCGGGCTTGAGATAGAGGTCCGCATCAAAGCCGAGGAAGGCGAGGCTGGTCTGCTCAACTCGCTATCCATTACAAGCATGGCGGCTCCGAATGCACTGCCTGATCTCGTTGCATTACCGCGTCACACGCTGGAAGCTGCAGCGCAAAAAGGACTTGTACAGTCACTGGATGGCTTATCCACCGAGGTAGACAACCCCGATTGGTTTCCGTATGCCCGTAACCTGGCAGAGATCGAAGGTACATCCTATGGTCTCCCTTTCGCGGGCGACGCATTGGTGATCATCTATCGCCCTGAACTCGTTTGGATCAAAACCTGGGACGATATTTTGCTAAGTGAGAGTCAGCTTGTCTTTGCAGGTGCAGACCCGCAGGCACAGGTTGGGTTATCGCTGTATGTTTCTGCCGGTGGTGAATTGATGGATGAGCAGGGGGAGCCAACGCTGGATCAGGAAATCCTGGCGCGTGTGCTCGAAATCTTTTCAAAAGGCAGGGTCGCTGCACTTTTCCCCGATGCTGCGGCAAATATCGCCGCCGATGAACAGGTCTTGCAGGAATATCGCGCCCGTCGTGCAGAGATGGCTATCGTCCATGTTTCAAATTATCGTGACTCCCAGGATGGACTCATGCAGCCGTTAATGGGATTGGACGAGGAGCATCTCACGTTCGCCACGAGTTGGATGTGGGCGCTGGCGGGGCAGAACGCGGATAATCAGCAGCTCGCCATTGAACTGGCAGAATTCCTGACAGATGACGATTTCCTCGCCCTCTGGATCAATGAGACAGGTTATCTGCCAACTCGTCGCTCTGTGTTGAATGAAGTGGATGATACAGCCGTCCCGGCGGTCATCGAAGCCGCGCAGCCCATCCCCTCAGCCGATGTATTGCAAGCCCTGGGACCGCTCATGCAGGGTGCGCTGGTCCGCGTGATGAACGGCGAACAGCCTGAGGCGGTGGCTAGAAGCGTTGTCGAGGAATTGAGATAAGTTCCAGGAGGAAAACAATGTCCAATTGGCAGGGTTCAGAGAGTTGGTGATCGGCGCAGTCCAGCATGCGAAGAAATAAAAACAGGCTTCCAAGTGGAAGCCTGTTTTTCATCTGTCTATAAAACCCACGCCCACAACATCCATAAGCCTGTCATCGTCAGGCCGATCAGGAACCTTACACCGAATGCCCAGCCCCAGCCGACCATATATGCCTTGGTGGAGTCGATGGCTTTGTCACGGTCCTGCAGGCGTCGATATTCTGCAGCGAGCAACGCCAACGGTGCCGCAACCAGCCCACCCAGGGGTGTGAGAACCAGACTGACAACGATGCTGGCCGCGAACGCGATCAGGATGGAACTCCATGGGATGTACTTGTCACGCATTTTGCGCGCAATGATCAGGTTATCTGCGATATTACCGACGATCATCAGCACTGTAATGATCGCGAAGATAAACCAGTCCCAGCCGGTCATCTGGTTCGCCGCGTTTTGGATGAGCGCATAGAGCAGTGTCCCCAACCACATGATGACCAGCCCGGGAAATACAGGTACGATCAAGCCCACAAGCCCGACCAGCAGGGCAAAAAGGGTCAGGGATTCAAGAGCGATTTGGAGGGCAGATTGGAGCCAGGGGGGCATGAGATTTCCTTTATCAATTTGCGAAGTTGCCTGTTCTAGGATGGTTTGATCACATCCACGCCGCCCATCCACGGGCGGAGCACTTCGGGGATGATGATCGAACCGTCAGCCTGCTGGTTGTTTTCCATCACGGCGATGAGGGTACGGGGCAGGCCCAGCCCCGAGCCGTTCAACGTGTGCAGGAAGCGTGCCTTGCCTCCATCTGCAGGCCGATACTTTATATTCGCACGGCGAGCCTGAAAGTCGCGAACATTCGAGATGGAGGAGACTTCCAGCCACTCATTGCAGCCTGCAGCCCACACCTCAAGATCATACGTGATCGCTGAATTGAAGCCAATGTCGCCTGTGCAGAGTTGTTTGACGCGGTAGGTGAGTCCCAGCGCGGCGCAGGTCGCTTCAGCATCTTCGCGCATTTGTTCAAGCAGGGCATCTGATTCTTCCGGCCTGGCATACATGTACATTTCGACCTTGTCAAATTGATGTCCGCGTTTGATGCCGCGCACATCGCGGCCCGCGCTCATTTTTTCGCGGCGGAAGCAGGGAGTGTAGGCTGTGTACAGACGAGGCAGGGTCGCTTCATCCATGATCTCTTCCATGTGCAGACCCGTAAGTGGGACTTCCGCGGTCGGAACGAAGTACAACTCTTCCTCATGGTCCTTGTAAAGATTATCGGCAAACTTGGGAAGTTGTCCCGCTCCGTACACGGTATCGTACTTCACCATAAATGGCAGGTATTTTTCGGTATAACCCTGACGGATGTGCAGGTCGAGCATGAACGCGATCAGGGCACGCTGCAAGCGTGCGCCCGCGCCATTTAATACATAAAAACGGGACCCCGTGATCTTTGTGCCGCCTGCAAAGTCAATGACACCCAGCGCGGGCCCCAGGTCCCAATGTGGCTTGGGTTCAAAATCAAACTCAGGGAGCTGGCCAACGGTGCGCAAAACAACGTTCTCGTCTTCGCTCACGCCGATGGGAGTCCGTTCATCGGGAATGTTTGGAATGGCTGAGGTGATGGCATGCAGTTGAGCCTCCACCTCACTGACCTCTCTATCGAGCGCACTGATCTTATCGCCCACTTCACGCATGCTGGAGACCTTCAGCGCACGTTCCGCCGCGTCTTTCATCTTGCCAATCTCTTTGGATACGGTGTTGCGCTCCGCTTTCAATGCTTCCACTTGCGTGAGCAGGGTACGGCGCTTTTCATCGAGGCGAAGGACGTCATCCACGGGAGAAGAGTCCATTTGGCGGTTCTTGAGCGCCGTGCGGACAAGGTCAGGTTTCTCGCGGATCAGGTTCAGGTCTAACATGTTGCACCTCCGTGCAGGAATAGAATACGCCCCCGGTCCATTTGCAGGACGAGGGGGCGTCTCGTGGTGCCACCTGCTTTACCCCCCACCGCTCCTTCGGAGCACCTCCCCCAATTTCTTGAAAATGGGGGAGGCCGGGAGGGGGTCTCTCGGATTGCGCTGTAACGGGCGCTCACGTCTCTCTTACGATAGCGTTCTTTGCGTATCCCTGCGAGAGCAACTCGGTGAAGTGGATTTCGCTGTCTGCCCGGCCGTCTCGCACTGACCGACGGCTCTCTGAACGGATCAACAGGTACTTGTCTTCACGCTGTTTTGTTGTGCGTGATTATACACTTCCAGAGAAGGGTGTCAAGCAACGCAGATTCCGTATAATATGATGCATTAAGTGAGCTTTGGAGGAAAGATGTTGCAGGATATTCGTGATTATCAGAAGTTTGAAGAAAAAGATCTGCGTGTCATAGGCAGACGCATTGCTGATGGGATCGAGTCGCAATTGCTTGTAATGCAGACGCCTTTTGGCTATCGCCGCGCTGCAGAGCTGTTGCGTCCCGAAAGGGAGGGTTCGTTCGCCGCTATTTTATACCTTCACTGGTACGAGCCTCAGTCACATGACTCCAATCGCAGTCAGTTCGTGGAGGAAGCAAAGGAGATGGCGCGCGGGGGAACCGTGTGTCTCCTCATCGAAACTTTATGGTCCGATCCTGATTTCTTCATCAAGCGTACGCAGATGGAGGATATCCAAAATTCCATGCAGGAAGTCGTGAACATTCGTCATGCGATGGATCTGCTCCTCTCCCAGCCAAATGTGGACTCCAACCGTTTTGCGTGCGTGGGTCATGACTTTGGCGGGATGTATGGGGTGCTGGCTGGAAGCCTGGACCAGCGCCCGACTCATTATGTCGTGCTGGCGGCAACGCCTCGTTTCCCCGACTGGTACCTGTATTCTCCTCCCCTGGAGGGGCAGCCACGCGAGGCTTTTATCGGTCAATTTTCTGCGCTGGATCCCATCACCCATATTCCAACTGTTTCACCGGCTTCGGTCCTTTTCCAATTCGGAGCGGATGACCCGCATGTGCCAAAGGAACGTGCCGAAGAATTTTTCAACGCGGCTCAAGAACCAAAGGAAATAAGATGGTACGAATCCGGGCACGGATTGAACGCGGATGCAGCTGCGGATCGCAGAAGCTGGTTGAAGGAGAAGCTCGCCTTATAGGAAAAAAGGACTTGCTTTTTCCTGTTTTGCCCTGAATTCTTATATTCCAAATGTGGTATATTTTGGTAAGGAGCGAAATATGAATGAGCGAATCCTAATTATTGAAGACGATCAGCAAATTCTAAAATTACTTCAACGTGGACTTGCCTACGAAGGCTACACTGTAGACACTGCCACCGACGGGCGCATGGGGCTTATCCTTGCCCGTGACCACACCCCTGACCTGGTGATCCTGGATTGGATGCTGCCGGGTATGGATGGGTTGGAAGTCTGTCATCGTTTGCGGACCGGCGGCTCAATTCCCATTCTGATGTTGACCGCCAAGGATACTGTTCAGGATCGGATCCAGGGCCTGGACGCGGGCGCGGATGATTACATGATCAAGCCGTTCAACCTGGATGAATTGCTGGCGCGCGTCCGTGCCTTGTTGCGCCGCACCCAGCCTGAGCGTGTTCCTGTATTGAAATTTGCCGACCTCACGCTGGAC
>JBDTPH010000159.1:0-15241 GCA_039932795.1 Chloroflexota bacterium | reverse complement strand
TTGGCTTATTTGCACGGGGACGTGGTCGGCTGGGTGGCGGTGGAGCCGCGTTCAGTGTATCCGAAGCTGGCGCATTCGCGCGCCCTCAAACCTGTGGACGATCAACCCGTCTGGTCAGTTACCTGCTTCTTTGTAGCAAAAGAGTTTCGAAAAAGGGGGATTACCGTCGAGTTGTTGAAAGCTGTCGTTGGGCATGTCCGATCACAGGGCGGCAGGATCCTGGAAGGTTATCCAGTGGATGTAAATAGGGATATGCCTGCTCCGTTCATTCATACGGGAACTGCTTCCGCTTTCCTACAGGCGGGGTTTCGCGAGGTAGCGCGTCACACACCCACGCGTCCAATTTTCCGATACATTATAAAATAACAGATGGCTTTCAAAGATATCCGCAAATCTCGGAAGTGGCTCAGCCCGGAAGAGATTCGCATCCTTGTAGTTCTATTGATTATTCTGTCAGCGGCTCTGGCTCTGAATATTTATCTGGCGCGTGTACTCCCTGCAGGGGAATGGCTCTATCTGCGCTGGAGTGGGGTAAGGGCATTTCTTTTCGAGCAGATCGAACCCTACAGTACCGCCATTGCCCAGCGCGTTCAACAAATCGTGTATGAGCGCAATGCTTTTCCCACTGAATACCGATATGTTCTGAATGACCCGTTGTATATCGTGCTGTTATACACACCGCTGGCATTATTCCCGAATTTTCAAATTGCACGCGCGGTTTGGATGCTGGTCTGTGAAGTGGCATTGATTTTCACAGTGTTATTTTCCTTCAGGCTTTCTGAATGGGAACCGCCGCGCTGGTTATATGTCGGCTTGTTCGGGTTTGGGCTATTGAGTTTCTTCAGCCTGAATGCTTTGATTACTGCTTCACCCGCCATTTTTCTGAGTCTCTTGTATCTAAGCATTTTGCTCGCCTTGCGTTCGTATTCCGACGAACTGGCAGGCGCACTTTTGTTTCTCGCCGCGTATCAATGGGAGGTCGGCGGTCTATTCTTCATATTCATCCTCGTTTTTGTTTTTGCAAACCGACGCTGGGGTGTATTGGGTGGTTTTGGAATGTCACTTTTTGTTTTACTGATAGTTTCCTTCCTCGTGAACCCTGATTGGGGACTTCCCTATATTCGCGCCGTACTCTCCAATTTGTATCAAAGTGCAAACTTGAATCTGGGTTACATCCTGGCGGGCTGGTTTCCAGATGCCAGGTTTCCAATTGGACGATGGATCTCCATTTTCCTGATCGCAATTGTTTTCGTTGAATCACTTGCTGCTGTTCAAGGTCACTTTCGTCGAAATGTGTGGGTGGCCTCACTTGCGCTCGCGGCAATGCCACTCACGGGTCTTGCGATCTTTCCATCCAATTATGTTGTGCTACTTCTGCCGCTTGTTGTCATTCTCACACTGGCATGGGAACGTTGGCTACGCAGGCGAATCTTTGTTATTGTGCTGATCCTGTTGGTGGCATTTTTCGTTCCGTTTGGTCTGTATCTCCAGTCGGTGTCTGAATATGCACCCCTATACACTGAATTACTTTCCGTCCTCCCACCTGTTGCAGCCATCCTTGGTTTATATTGGATGCGCTGGTGGGTCATTCGTTCGCCGCGCACCTGGGCAGACCAGATCGGATTTCTCAAATGAACTGGCGGCATTATGTCATTCTTTTCATCGTTGGGTTCATCGTTCCGTTTGGAGTCTCGCGCTTCCAGTCTCTGCCCGGTTATATGGACGCCGATTATTACTTCGCAGGTGGCATTCAACTTGCGGAGGGCAAAGGCTTCACCGAGCCATACTTATGGAATTATCTGGATGATCCCGCAGGATTGCCTCATCCCTCCCATACGTATTGGATGCCTCTCGCCTCAATCGTTTCCGCCATCGGGATGTGGATGACCGGTCAATCCAGCTACGCGGCAGGCCGCGCGCCATTCATTCTCCTTTCGGCCTGCGTACCGTTAGTAGTCGCGACTCTCGCATACAGCGTTTCCCGTCAAACGCGGCTCGCGATGGTTTCCGGTTTATTGTCAATTTTCTCGCTGTACTACACAGCCTTCATGCCTGTGCCTGATAACTATGCAATGTTCATGGTGTTTGGCGCTGCCTTTCTTCTGCTTGCCCCTCGCCGCGAAAAATGGGTTCCGATTGCGCTTGGTGCGCTGGCTGGCTTGCTTACCCTCGCGCGCAGCGATGGCCTGCTCTGGCTTGGACTGGCAGGCTTTACTGTCATGTGGAAATTTGCAGCGAAAGAGAATGGAACAGGAAGTACATTCAAAGAGTGGCTGACACTCGTTATCCCCGCTGGTTTACTTGCTTTGAGCGGATACTTCCTTGTGATGGGCGGCTGGCATATCCGCAACCTGAATGTATTCGGCTCATTCATGACACCTGGCGGCGGGCGTCTCCTCTGGCTCGAAAACTATAATCAGACCTTTATCTATCCGCCCGAAGAGTTAACTCGCGAGGGTTTCCTACAGGCAGGTTGGGACGCAGCATTACAGGATCGCCTTGGAGCCTTTAATTCCAACCTCGGTAATACCTTCGCTGCGCAAGGCGGGATATTTCTCTTCCCATTTATTCTTTTGGGAGTATGGCAGTTACGCCGGGATCTGCGAACAAAAACAGCGGTGGCGGGCTGGTTGATCTTATTCGCAGTCATGACGATCATCTTTCCGTTCGCGGGTTCGCGCGGCAGTTTCTTCCATGCGGGCGCAGCGTTCCAGCCGTTTTGGTGGGTTGCTGCTCCAATCGGTCTGGATTCGGTCCTTGCATGGGCGCGCAAGCGCGGGCGATTTACCGATGGAAACGCAGCGGTTTTCTTTCAGGCCATACTGGTCATGCTCGCGATAATTGTGACTGGTTACCTGGTCAACTTTCGGGTTATCGGCGGCACATGGGCAAAGGACGATTTTATCTACGCTGCCGTGGAAGAAAGATTACTGGATAATGGCATCAGTCCGCAGGATGTCTTGATCGTGCGTAATCCACCGGGATATTTTATTGCCTCAGGTCGTCAATCCATTTCGCTACCGTTCGGGGATGAGTCCACAATTCTGGCCGTAGCCGATAAATTTGAAGCGAGGTATCTTGTGCTTGAAAAGGATGGCACGTTTGAATCCATCCAGGATTTATATGATCATCCTGACGACGATCCTTCGTTTATTTATTTGGGAGAGGTGAACGGTGCGCGTCTCTACCGTATCAAAGTGGCGCGCTGACCCGCGCATTGTCATCGCTGTTGCGGCGTTGCTTGCTGTGCTTTTCTATTTGCTCGTCAGCGCACTGGTTTTTCGTATCGGGTTTCCACTCGACGATACGTGGATCCATCTAACGTACGCGCGCAATTTGTCCGAACATGGTGAATGGGCGTTTCGCCTGGGCGAACGATCTGCCGGCTCAACAGCACCCCTTTGGACATTTCTGCTAGGCATCGGATTCTTTCTCCAACTCGCGCCGTATATATGGACGTACTTTCTCGGCTGGGTTGTCTTAACCTTGTTGGGAATTCGTGCGGAGGAAACCGCTCGCAAACTCGTTGACTCCTACAGGCCGCGAATTCCGTGGGTGGGATTGTTCTTTGTCACTGCATGGCATTTGACGTGGTCTGCAGTTTCGGGGATGGAGACACTTCTGCATGGATATCTTATCTTTGTAGTACTTTCCATGTTGATAAGCGGATCGCGTCGTTATCTGGCTCTCGGCCTTCTCGCGGGGGCAAGTATCTGGGTCCGCCCCGATGGTTTGACTCTACTCGGCCCCATCTTGTTTACCGCAGTGTTGATGGAGCAATCCGTGCAGTCACGGAATAGCGCTCTTTTAAACATCCTAATCGGTTTCGGTGCATTATTTGTTCCGTATCTTTTGTTCAACCTGACGCTTTCCGGAAATCCCATGCCCAATACGTTTTATGCCAAACAGGCAGAGTATCAGGAGTTTTGGTTATCAAAAACATTTGCTGAGCGTCTTACTGACTATATGTGGCCAATTCTTGCCAGCCCGTTTCTTGTCCTGGTGCCCGGGGCATTCACATGGATCAACAAGACAATCCGGCTTCGCAATTGGGGGGCGATGATGGGGATTATCTGGTTTTTTGGTTATGTCACCATTTACTTTATGCGCCTGCCCGCTTATCAGCACGGACGTTATATTATTCCCGCTCTGCCCATCATGTACTTATGGGGCATACTTGGGATGATCGATTACATTTCCCTGCCAAGAGCAAATAAGAGGATTGTCATGCTATGGCAGGCTTTATTGGTCACTCTATGTTTCGTTTTTAGCTTTGCAGGTGCACGACAAAATGCGTACGATGTGCATTGGATCGAGACTGACCTGGTTGGGACGGCAAAGTGGGTGCAGAAAAATATTCCTCCCAACGCATTACTGGCAGTTCACGATATTGGCGCGTTCGGATATCATGTCCCAAACCCCATCCTTGATATGGCTGGGCTTATCACTCCGGAAATCATTCCGTTTATGCGTGATTCAACCAAGCTACGTGCTTATCTTGATGCAAACTCTGCAGATTATCTGATCGTTTTTTCGGGCCAGTATCCGAAGCTTGTCTGGCAAAAGACACTCCTTTTCACGAATGAAACCGAATTTGATCTTTTCCAATTCCAGGATCATATGCAGGTCTACCAGTGGAGGTGATAGTTGTTATGAAGATGAAATGTCCAGTCGGATTGGAAAATTGCCCGCTTATATCTACTGTGCTATACTCAAATTAAAGACTTTTTCAGGGAAAAGGCAAGGATGAATGAAATAACACTGCTAATCGCAGACGATCACCCGCTTTTTCGGCAGGGGGTAGTAGATACACTTTCTCTGGAGAAAGATTTCCAGGTTGTTGCCCAGGCTGCAAACGGTGATGATGCCATTGAATTGATTCGTTCGCTTAAGCCGAAGGTGGCCGTTCTGGATGTTAATATGCCAGGGCTCAATGGACAGCAGGTGACGCATCAGGTCACTTCTGAACATTTGCCAACTCGTGTGATTTTGTTAACTGGCTACGATGATATCGAACAGACCATTCATGCCGTACTGGCTGGGGCTGTTGGATATTGCACCAAGGAAATTGGTCCTGAGGTCCTTGCACAGACCGTGCGCGCTGTGGCTGATGGAAAGTATGCCGTCGCCGGCCATGTTTTCACGAGACGTGAACTGGATCACTGGATTGATGAGCAAATGGATGGAGCAAGACGTTCTTATAGCGAACCCGGCTCGCCTTTTCATCCATTATCAGACCGCGAGATGGAAGTGCTCTCGTGCGTGGTGCGTGGCATGAGTAATAAAGAGATCGCGAGTTTGCTCGGGATCAGTCATCAGACCGTCAAAAACCATGTCACCTCCATTCTAAGAAAATTTGGCGTGGAAGATCGCACGCAGGCAGTGGTGTATGCCTTAAAACGCGGATGGGTAAAACTACAGAATGATACGGTAAAAAATCAGGAGTAGATTGTATGGTAACCGACATTGTTACATCCACGGGTGGTGAGTTGGATTTGCAGGCTGAATTGGAAGAGACCGAGAGAGCATTGCGCGAGATCACATTAATGATCGAACAAAGCCAGGGTGAAGTATTGAAACTTTCCCAGCGCAATGCCGCGATCACGACTCATCTTCAGCAGGTTCAGAACCAATTGGATAAAATGCCACCTCAGGAAATCCGCAGCATCTACGATTCCGCTCTGGATGTGCAGCAACGCCTGTTGGTCATGCGGGGGCAGTTGGAAAAATTGCAGAACGAGAAGTTGCATCTGGAGCGTTTCAAGTCAACACTTGGGAAGGCTCTTTATACCCAAAGTGCCACAGCCTCCTCTGTTTTATCTTCTACAGGGTCAAAGAATCCCTTGGCTAGTGTTGAAATGCTTGTGAATGCACAGGAAACGGAACGCCAGCGTCTCTCACGGCAAATTCATGATGGTCCTGCGCAAGCGCTGTCCAATTTTATTCTTCAAACCGAAATAGCGATGCGCTTAATGGATGTTGACATTGTACAGGCGCGTGAGGAACTAAACAGCCTGAAAACGTCGGCAATGGGAACTTTTCAGAAAGTCAGGAACTTTATTTTCGAGTTACGCCCCATGATGCTTGATGACTTGGGTTTGGTTCCAACTGTCCGCCGCTACTCCGATGCATTCAAGGAACAGACTGGTCTTGATATTAATGTAACTGTCACTGGCAATGAACGCCGCCTGGAATCGTATCTCGAAGTGATGTTGTTCCGGGCAATTCAGGAATTGCTCGGAAACGCGGCTCGTCACAGTCAGGCAACTTTGGTGAAAGTCATGCTCGATCTGGGCGAAGACCGCGTCCGCGTCAGTGTGGATGATAATGGCAAAGGCTTTGACTCAGATGCTATCCAGCAAAGCAGCAGTTTGGGACTTAAATTGATCCGTGAACGTGCTGAAATGCTTGGCGGAACTTTTGAAGTTGATAGCAATATAGGAAAAGGAACGCGTATTTCATTTGCTGTTCCAGCCCGTTCCTAAACCCCACAAATTTCAGACTTTGTAAGGCTAAATAACAGGATTGCAAGGCAAAAATGTGCTTTAGTTCTTGTGTGTTTGTTTTGTTTAGGTAAAATATCAACAGTCTGAGGATGGTCCTCAGATAGAACACTTAATTCAGAAAGGAATTGCTATCATGTTATTTGCTCCCAAGGAAAAAGGCCAGGGTCTGGTTGAGTACGCGATCATTCTCGCTCTCGTCGCCATCGTCGTTATTGCGGTCATGCGTTTGCTTGGACCCAAGGTTGGTAACACTTTCAGTACCATCAATAGCTCTCTGCCATAGTATTTGAAAGTATCCATCCATGGGCTCTGTCACTGACAGAGCCCTACTTTTTTATCAATTTGTCATTATTCGATTTAGTTTATACTGTATAATACTTGTATCTAGGCCTGCCCCTATCATGGCAGAGAAGGTAAGCGAGGAGACATACTCTATGCGCCGTGGACGAATTCTCATATTCCTTATACTCATTGTTGTGGTTGGTCTGGGCTTGCTTGCTCTCGCGTGGACCCAGTTTGGCACTCCAACCCCCCAGGCAACGCAGACAACCCTAACTGAGGTGTTTTATGCTGCACAAAATATCCCTCAGGGAACCACTATAACTAGTGAAATGCTAGGTAGATTTTCTATTCCACCAGAAAACGTTGCAGAGGTCATGTTCACTGCAAGCGAGGAAAGTGCTTTGGTGGGGCAGACAGCACGTCTTACATTGGATCAGGGAACGCTAATTACCTCGTCCGTGGTTGGTTCGGGACCGGTCGAGCTATCTGGTCCAGCTTGGGCTGTACAAATTCCATCTGGAATGGTTGCCGCGGCCATTCCAACGAATCGCCTTGCATTAGCTGGTTATGGCATTAATGACGGCGCACATGTCAACGTAAACGCATGTATGATTTTTGTGGATGTGGATCCTGCATATCAATCTGTACTGCCAAACTTCGTATCAGGTGTGCGGGATGTATTTTTTCCTGCAGAAGATCGGCCTTTTCTTTCTATAGAACCACTAACGGCTGAGCTGGCCTCAAGACAGGGTCGTACCGAGATTGATCCGACGTTTCAGAAGCCAATATACACCGTTCCTTCTGAGGCACAACGACCTCGTCTGGTTTGTCAAACCATCCTACAGGATGTGGTTGTCATGAAGCTCGGCAATTTTGCGTTCCAGGCGGTTGCTGCCCCCACAGATCCAAACGCGACTCCAGCCCCTGCCCAGACTCAGCAGCAAGCCGCACCGGATATCATAACTTTAATGGTTAGTCCACAAGATTCGATTTCTTTGAACTACTTTGTTTACAGTGGAGCAATGCTGAACATGTCCCTGCGCAATCCCAATGATACATCTCGTTTTGCAGCGGAATCAGCGACCTTGACTAGTCTGTTGACTCAATACAATATTTCCCTCCCATCCAAGCTCCCATATGCATCACAGCCTAGAATTGATGTTTTGACACCTCCGTTACTGCCCAATGATATTATCACTGTCCAACCTCAGCAATAACAATATTGAATTCAACCAATCGAGGTTTTAATAGGTATGCCTGTCGGCGATAAGATTAGAGTCATAATAGTTGATGATGTTTCTGAAACAAGAGAAAATGTCAGAAAACTATTGCAGTTCGAATCTGATGTTGATGTTGTTGGTTTAGCCCGTACTGGCAAGGAAGCCATCCAGCTTTCTCAGGAGTTTAATCCAGATGTAGTCCTTATGGATATTAATATGCCTGATATGGATGGCATTTCTGCAACTGAAGCAATTCGTGCTAAACAATCATCTGTTCAGGTTGTAATCCTTTCAGTTCAAAATGATCAGAACTACATGCGCAGAGCCATGCTGGCTGGCGCCCGTGATTTTCTGACAAAACCGCCGATGGGCGACGAATTGATCTCGGCTATTCGTCGGGCTGGGGCCATGGCACAGTCTGAGCGATCAAAAAACAATCAAGTTCAGGTGCTGTCAACCTCTGGAAATGTAAACATCCTGCCTGGATTGGGGTTGCCCAAAGGCAAAATTGTTACAGTGTATAGCCCCAAGGGCGGTGCAGGTTGTACCACCCTAGCCGTGAATTTGGCGCTCACCTTGCATAATGAAGATACACGTGTTGTACTTGTAGATGCAAACCTTCAGTTTGGCGATGTTGCAGTTTTTATGAATGAACAAGGTAAAAACACCATCGCAGACCTTGCGCCACGAGCTGACGAATTGGATCCCGAAATTGTGGAAGAGGTAATGTTGAAGCATGCTGCTTCCGGGATGCATATTTTGGCGGCACCAAGCAAACCTGAATATGCCGAAAAAATCTCCAGTGGGCAGTTTAGCAGAGTCTTAGAGTACTTAGTACAGATATATGCATATGTTGTCGTAGATACTGCATCTCTTCTAACGGACGTAACCCTGGCAGCTATTGATGTGAGTGATCTGGTAGTATTGGTGACTACTCAGGATATTCCATCGATTAAGAATTGTCGTCTTTTTTTGGATTTATCGCAAACGCTTGGTATAGAGCGCGAACGCATCCTTTTTGTTATGAATCGCTATGACAAGCGGATCAATATTACACCCGAACGTGTTGCTGAAAACCTCAAACAGGAAGTTTCATCAGTCATACCTTTGGATGAAGGGACAGTCATGAAGGCTGTAAATCGTGGTGTACCTTTTGTGCTGGAAAGTAAAAACCAGCCTGCATCTCGCGGAATCTTTACACTGGCTGAAAGCGTCAGAGCTCGTATTGCTGCGCAGGAAGCAACTGATGAGTCAAGCCGCCTGGGCAGACGATAACACTTATTGGTAATTATGAACTTCTTCAGTAGTAGGAGATGGGAACAATGTCTCTCTTAAAGCGTATCGAACAAGGTCACAGCGGGAATTCCTCCGGGCAGCCGCCTGCGGATAATCAGGGAACGGAAGGTTCGCGTCTTTCATCTTTGCAGGCGCGTCGAGTCAACGCTCCCATTACGTCACCACAGGCTGGCTCTTACTTTGATCTGAAAACGCGTGTTCAAAATAAATTGCTTTCAGAGCTCGATCCATCAATGGATGTCACGAGGACCGATGAGGTGCGGCGAACAATTCAGGATTTGTTTGAGCAAATCCTGGCCGAGGAAAATATAGTTCTATCGCGGCCAGAACGTGCTCGCTTATTTGAACAGATAGCCGCGGAAATTCTTGGCTTTGGCCCTCTGCAACCTCTTCTTGAAGATGATACCATCACCGAAATCATGGTAAATGGACCTAAGAATGTTTATGTGGAACGCAAAGGTAAGTTGCATCGTGTTCCCGTTACGTTCGAGAATAACGATCACGTCATGCGCATTATTGATCGCATTGTGGCTCCCTTGGGCCGGCGTATTGATGAGTCCAGCCCATACGTAGATGCGCGTTTGCAGGATGGTTCTCGTGTGAATGCGGTTATTCCTCCGATCTCCCTGGTAGGCCCTACACTCACAATCCGAAAATTTTCCAAAAATCCCATCACGGTTGAACAGTTAATTCAATTCGGTTCAATCAGTGCAGAGGCTATTCAGTTCTTAAAAGCATGTGTGGAAGCTCGACTGAATATCTTGATCTCTGGCGGTACTGGTTCCGGGAAGACGACTCTTCTGAATGTGATGTCCAGTTTTATACCCTCGGACGAGAGAATTCTGACCATTGAAAATGCGGCGGAACTCCAGCTACGCCAGGAGCATGTGGTAACTTTGGAGTCTCGTCCACCAAACATCGAAGGTCGTGGTGAGATCACCATTCGTGATCTAGTTATTAACTCTCTTCGCATGCGTCCTGAACGGATCATTGTTGGAGAGTGCCGCGGTGGCGAAACGTTGGATATGCTGCAGGCTATGAACACCGGTCACGACGGTTCCATGACCACAGCGCATGCAAATAGTCCGCGCGACGCGATTTCACGTGTTGAAACGATGTGTTTAATGGCGGGTATGGACTTGCCTGTTCGTGCTATTCGCGAGCAGGTCGCCAGTGCAATTGACTTGATTTGCCAGCAGGAACGTATGCGGGATGGCACTCGTAAAGTTACTTCCATTACTGAAGTCAGTGGTATGGAAGGGGATGTAATCACAATGACCGACATATTTGTCTTTGAACAGACTGGTATGGAAAACGGCAAAATTATTGGGCGTCTGCGCCCAACTGGCTTGCGTCCTAAATTCATGGAGAAAATAGAGACGGCAGGGATTAACCTTCCCCCCTCAATCTTCGGAATTGGCGAACGGCGTCGCTATTAACGATAGGAATAGCAGGTAGTCTATTATGAACCCAATGATTTTACTCGGGGGTGGTGTAATCATCCTGATCCTTTTGATCATAGGTGTGATTGTTTCTGTTACGAGTGAGCGTTCGCTTGTCGAAGAGCGCCTGGGACGCTATCTGGAGGATGACAAGCCAGAAGAAGCTGAAAAGGATGGCGGACGGGGTGCCGCTACTGAATGGTTAAACAGAAGAGTAGCGAGCTCTTCAATGGGTGACCGCATTGCCCGGGAACTTGCTCGTGCTGATCTAAAATTTAAAGTTGCAGAATACTTTGCCCTGGTCTTTATCTCCACAGTTGTAACAGCTTTTATTGCATACTTAATTCAGCCTCTTATTGCTTCGGCAGCCATTGGAGCCGTGATTGGCTTTTTTCTGCCTCGCTTTTATGTCAAGCGGCAGCAGACAGTTCGCTTAATTAAGTTTAACGACCAGTTATCTGATATGTTAAATCTGATTGTGAATGGCTTGCGTGCAGGATATTCTACGATGCAGGCCTTGGAAGCTGTAAGTCGCGAACTCCCAACTCCCATCTCTGATGAATTTCGGCGGGTGGTACAGGAGATGCAGATTGGTATTCCGATGGAGAAATCCTTGGAAAATCTTTTGAGGCGGATTCCCAGTGAGGATCTAGACTTTGTGGTGACAGCCATCAATGTGCAACGTGAAGTGGGTGGCAATCTTTCTGAAATACTTGACACAATTTCGTTCACAATTAGGGAACGCGTTCGAATCAAAGGAGAGATCCGTGTCATGACAGCTAGCGTCCGTACGTCTGGTGCAGTGTTGTCTATGATCCCGGTCTTCCTCAGTCTTGCACTTTGGTTTGTAAGTCCTGAATACATAAGTAGTTTTTTCTCTCGAGGTCCCTTGTGCGGTTGGTTGGCAGTGGGTATTATCGTCGGCATGATTGCCGCAGGCTACTTTGTTATGATGAAGATTGCGGATATCGAGGTGTAGGATGACTTTGATCATTTTTGGTGCCATCGTATTACTTGGGGCGCTTGCAATCATCATATTTAGCCTGAGGAGAAACTCCCAAGGCGAGGAAGATGATCCCTTGCAGGCCCGATTGGCCGAATTTATTCAACGGGGCGATGTTAAGTCATTGGAAGAAATAGAGTTGTCCCAGCCTTTTGGTGAACGTGTCCTTATTCCTGTGATTCGTCGTGTTGGCGAATTTTCCGCGCGTTTCACCCCTCAAAAGGCCATTCAGGATACTGCCAGACGGCTTGAATTAGCTGGCAACCCATGGCCGATTGATGCTTCTACATTCCTTGCACTCCGTTTTATTTTAGCTGTTGTGTTTGGTGGCTTTTTAACGGCTGTAATCTTGATTTCACCCCCTTCAAGCTCAAGCGATAACTTTATGTACATTGGTGGTGCCACTTTTGGCGGTTTCTTCCTTCCACACTTAATGCTTACCAGCAAGATTACCAAGCGCCAGACAGAAATACGCAAGGCAATGCCAGATGCTCTGGACCTTCTGACAATCTGCGTTGAAGCCGGCTTAGGTTTTGACGCTGCCATGTCGAAAGTTAGTGAAAAATGGGAGAACGAATTGTCGTTTGCCTTTGCACGCGCAATTCGTGAAGTACAACTGGGAAAAGTTCGCCGTGAAGCATTAAGGGATATGGCAGAACGGCTTGGTATCCCCGAAATGACCAGTTTTGTGGCCGCTATTATTCAAAGCGAACAGTTGGGTGTGAGCATGGCGAAAGTGCTACGCATCCAGTCGGATCAAATGCGCATGAAACGCCGTCAGCGAGCGGAAGAGGAAGCGCACAAGGCACCGATTAAGATGATCATTCCTATGGCTCTGCTAATATTTCCATCCATCATGATTATTATTTTGACTCCTGCTGCCATTCAGATAATGGAAAATCTCGGCTAGTTTTTAATTTCAGTTTCCGTGAATAACATACCGTGGTCGTATCGCCTCTACCGATTGACCTGGAGCGGGCTGGATCTACTCTTCCCGCCGGTTTGTGGTGGATGTGGCAAAAACGGCTGGCGTTGGTGCCTCGAGTGCCAGAATAGAGTTCCACGCATTCATTTGCCTTTCTGTGGAAAATGTGGAACCCCAACAAATGGGGCAGATACCTGCAAAAAATGTTCAACAGATCCGCCTGCCTACCGCATGATGCGTTCGTGGGCGGTTTTTGATTCGCCGATCCAAAATGCACTTCATACAATTAAATATCGTGGCAATATTGGGCTCGGTGAATCGCTGGCTCTTCAAATGGCGGACTATCTTCATTCCTTAAAGTGGCAACTGGATATTATGATCCCTGTACCACTGGGTAAGCTACGTCTGAAAGAGCGAGGTTATAATCAAGTTGCATTGGTTGCCCAGCCCCTTGCCTACCACATCGGTTTGTTTTATGCTCCAAAGGCCCTGTGGAAGTCACGTGAGACACGTTCGCAGGTTGGACTCAATGTCTCACAACGTCAACATAACGTCCATGGTGCCTATCAGGCTGACCCGGATGTTGTGAAGGGGAAATCCATTTTGTTAATGGATGACGTTGCGACAACAGGATCCACCATTTTGTCCTGCACGGATGCGTTGATGTCTTCGGGGGCGCGCGATGTTTATGCGGTCACCATTGCACGGGCACTTTCACATCATAATCTGAATCGCGTTTGACAATTGCCCGTCTGGGTAGTTGATAATCAATTCAGGAGGTACTATGACTGAAAAGCTTGAAATTGTTGCACGCAACATGAAACTTGCCGATAACTTAAAGGATTACATTGAAAAGAAGGCAGCTAAACTTGAACGGCACCTCCAGGAGATTGAAGAAATCCGCGTGGAGGTATCACATGTAAAATCGGCGCGCAGCACCGCGGACCGTCAGGTTGCTCAAATTACTGTGTATGGAAAGAGCCTTATTCTCCGGACAGAGGAACGAGCAGATGATATTCATGCAGCATTCGATACTGCGCTTGATAAGATGCAGCGTCAGGTGGAGCGTTACAAAGGCAAGCATTATCGCGGTCGAGGGGATGGCCGTTCTGCTGCCGAGGTTGTTGAAGAGGAAATCCCGATTGACGATGAGACGGGTGAGCTCCTGCCATTGATTGGCCGCCGCAAGAAGTTCTTTATTCTACCGATGAATGAGGATGAGGCGGTGGAGCAAATGCGGCTGCTCGGGCATGACAACTTTTTTATCTTTTTCAATGCCGAGCAGAATTCGATCCAGGTGCTGTACCGTCGTCGCAATGGTACATACGGTTTGATCGAGCCTGTGGTTGGCTAGGAAGTAGAGCACTACAAAACCAGCCCGACATCCGTCGGGCTGGTTTTATCAAGGAGTAAAAATGGATTTTGATGATATTGATGAGCCAGCACCCTATTCTGAAAATGTCGATATTGACGCTACGAGAAAAATAATTTTCGACCTTCTGAAGGCTGTGGGCGAGGATCCCGAACGTGAAGGATTAAGAAATACCCCCGACCGTGTAGCTCGCATGTACACTGAACTGTTGGGCGGTTATCGCACAGACCCAGCAAAGATCATCAATGGTGCGCTGTTCAATATAAACTATGATGAAATGGTGCTTGTGCGGGATATTGAATTTTACAGTTTGTGCGAGCATCACATGCTGCCTTTCCTGGGCCGCGCGCATGTTGCCTACCTGCCCGCGGGAAAAGTAATTGGCCTTTCAAAAATCCCGCGTATTGTGGACATGTATGCCCGCAGGCTTCAAGTTCAGGAGCGCATGACGCGCCAGATTGCGGACTTGCTTCAACAGACCCTTGAACCACAGGGAGTGGCTGTTGTTGTGGAGGGGATGCATTTATGCTCGATGATGCGCGGCGTAAAAAAACATGACGCACGTATGACGACTTCTGCGATGCATGGTGCCTTTCGTGCAAACCTGGCTACCAGACAGGAATTTTTGGCAAATATCGCACGCGGCAGCCAACCGCTCCAAATCTAAGCCGCGGAACTGGTTCCGCTCAATGCATTTAATACTCCCTGGCGTATTTCCATCCAAACTTCCCTGCGCAGGCGCGTTGCTGTTTCAAGCACAGACTCTTTTGTGAGCGGGTTTGGATAATCGGGATTAACTTCTGCGAGGGGGATGATCACGAATGCCTGTTCCCAATATCTATCGTCACAGGATTTGTCGTCAAACAAAACAATATCAATGTCCAGTGTGCGAGGCGCGAATTTGTTTTCGCTTCGTTTTCGTCCGAGCTTTGACTCAATGGGATAGGTGACCTGTTCCCTCAACTCCGTTTGTGAAAGAGATGTGGAGAATACTACGCATACATTCAAATAGTTAGGTCCTTCAGCGCCCACCGATTTCGACTCCCAGACATTTGAACATTTTTCAACTTTCCCGCATTCCTGTAATAATTGAATACCTTTGACCAGATTGATCTCAGGCTGAATGTTCGAGCCCAGATTTAGATAAGCCAGGTGTGGAGATTCATTCATCTTTGCTTCGTTCGATCTCCACGCC
>JBDTPH010000158.1:0-34347 GCA_039932795.1 Chloroflexota bacterium | reverse complement strand
TGGTCCCATTCTGGATATATATTTACTTTCTGTATAATCCCCGTTAAAAAAGGTGACAGTCACTTTGCTTCGCAAAATAACTGCCACCTTCATTTTTTAGCATGGCAAATAAATACGTCATTTCCTCCTCAATTCTTTCAGCAGATTTTACACGCCTTGGTGAGCAGATCGCACAGGCTGAATCAGCCGGTGTAGACTGGCTGCATGTGGATGTGATGGATGGTCACTTTGCCCCCAACATCACGATGGGTCCCTTCATTGTGGAGGCCTGCCGGCGCGTGACGAAACTTCCGCTGGATGTGCACCTCATGATCGAAAAACCTGAGCGTTATATCGAAGCGTTTGCAAAGGCAGGCGCCAGCGGCTTAACTGTGCATGTGGAGACTTGCCCGGACCTTGCCGGCACGTTGAAGCAGATCAAATCACTGGGCTGCCGGGCAGGTGTGGTCTTGAACCCCGCGACGCCTGTCGAGGAGATATTCCCCTTTTTAGCGGAAGCAGACCTGGTCCTGGTCATGAGCGTGAACCCAGGTTATTCAGGGCAGCGCTTTATGCCTGAGGCCATCGTCAAGGTGGCAGACATCCGAAAAAAGCTGCATAGCCTGGGTTCATCCGCCTGGCTGGAAGTGGACGGTGGTATCGATACCGAAACGCTGCCAAAAATGAAAGAGGCTGGCGCCACTGCGTTCGTGGCGGCTACTGCGATCTTCAAACATCCGCAGGGAATTGAGGTGGGAATCAAGTCCCTGCGCGCATTACTTTAAAACAAAAATCACGACTCGCTTCGCGGTCGTGACCCTTGTTTTTGGGAGGACCAAACCTATGTGCCGCAACGCGGTATTACGCGGCGACTTTCGCCATCGATTTGATGCACTTGGTGCAGAGTACCTTGTGTACCACGCGACCCTTTTCCATCACAATCGTCTTCTGCAGGTTGGGCCTGAAGGTACGATTGGTGGCGCGCTGGGAAAATGAGCGGTTATGCCCGAAGGCGGTGGTCTTTCCGCAGTTTGCACATTTAGCCATCTGATAATTTCCTTTCTTGCTATAATTCCGAATGTAACGAGTACCAGTTGCCTTTCGAAGGCAGGGCATTTTACCATACATCGCAACCTTATTCAAGGAAGGATGTTAATACACATACAAGAGGACACTATGGGCGAAGTAACTACATCTTTCGGCGGGATACACATCTCCCCAGGCGCAGTGGCAACCATTGCTTATCATGCAACGCTTCAATCCTATGGCGTAGTGGGTCTGGCACCCAAGAACATCGCGGATGGAATTGTCAATGCGATCACGCGCGAACCTGCGCGTGGTATTTCAGTCAACTATAACGGGGAAGACATTGATATTGAGGTCCACGTGATCGTCGAATATGGTACACGGATCACGTCTGTGGCGGACAGTGTGGCGAATACTGTCCGTTTTCATGTGGAGAAGGCGCTCGGACTCAAGGTAAATGCGATCAATGTGCATGTGGCGGGACTACGCATCAGCAATATGGACTAGGAGCAGAAAAACCTCATGGCAGTAGATACCGCACGTGTAGAGAAACTTCGTAAACAATCGATCAATGGGCAGTCCATGAAGCGACTGGTGGAGGCAGGTATGACGTGGCTTCGCACCAACCAGCAGACAGTCAATGCCTTAAATGTGTTCCCCGTCCCGGATGGGGATACGGGAACGAATATGGTGCTCACCATGCAATCGGCATGGAACGAGATCAAGGATCTGGGACATCGCAATATCAGCGATATGGCTGCAGCCGTATCAAAGGGCGCGTTGATGGGCGCACGCGGAAATTCGGGCGTGATCCTTTCGCAGTTATGGCGCGGTTTTTCGCGTGGTGTGCATGGCAGGGATGTTCTGGATGGCGCGACGCTGGCAAAGGCATTCGCGGAAGCGCGTGATACAGCCTATAAGGGAGTTGTCCGCCCGGTCGAGGGCACGATCTTAACCGTCGCACGAGGGGTGGCTGATGCAACGGCAGCAGCTTTATCCTCCACGAATGATGCGATTCAAATCCTGGAAGTGGCAGTCAAGGCCGCGGATGAATGGGTGCAGAAAACGCCGGATATGCTGCCCGTCCTCAAACAGGCAGGGGTTGTCGATTCGGGCGGCAAGGGTTTGTTCTTTATCCTGGAGGGGATGTTGCGGCACGTCTACGGGGAATCGCTGGAGACGCCCCTCATGAGCGTACAGCCGATCTCAAGCATGCAGATGCAGAACGCCATGGAAGACGTGGAGGAGGGACAGGACTACGAAGTGGTGGTGGATTTCATGCCTGCCCCTGATTTCGACCTGCATAAATTTTATGACCATCTCGAAGGAATGGGCACTTCCATCCAGGTGGGTGAAGGCGACGGCATGTATCGCATGCACATCCATGTGCCGCTCGATAAACGCTATGAACCCATTGATTACATCATGGGCCTTGGCACGATCACGAAAGTGGCAATGGAAAATCTGCTGGCACAGATGGATGATCTGCAGAAGAGCAAAGCCAGCCGCATCCCGTTTGCTGCAGTGGAACCGGGCCAGATCGCAGTGGTCGTCGTTTCCCCGGGCGCGGGCTTGAGTCGTATCTTTGCAAGCCTTGGCGTGGCCGCGGTGGTGGAAGGCGGGCAGACCATGAACCCATCCACGCAGGATATTTTGAATTCGTTTGAAAACCTGCCGACGGATAAGATCATCATTCTTCCGAATAATAAAAACATTGTGATGGCGGCGAACCAGGCCAGGGATGTGACCGTCAAGAAGGTCGCGGTGGTTCCGAGCAAAACGATCCCGCAGGGCCTCGCTGCGATGCTTTCGCTTCAACCTGATGGGGAGCTTGATTCGGTTGCCGATAAGATGACCAAAGCGTTGAGCCACGTCCGGACGGGCGAGATCACGGTGGCAACACGTTCGGTTGAGATAGACGGGGTCAAAGTGGAAACGGGACAGGTGATTGCCCTGCTGGATGGGAAACTGGTGGCCGCTGCAGGTTCGGTGGAGGAAGGCTGCCTGGCTTTTCTTGAAAAAGCGGATGCGGCAGAACATGAATTGGTCACATTGTTCTACGGCGAGAACCTGACCCATGCGGAAGCCAACCACATTGCAGATGTGATCCGCAGGAAGTATTCGAATCTGGAAGTGGAAGTGCAGGAGGGCGGTCAGCCGCACTACCAGTTTATTCTTTCAGTGGAATAAATTTTCCTGACACAGAGGATACGAGGAAAAACGTTGGTATTCCCGCTATTCGAATCATTCCTGTGCAATGGTCTGTATTGAGTCACAAAACCCCTTTGGAATTAATCGTCTAATCCAAATCGAAAAAGTCGTCATATAATATCTTCAAGCAAACTTAATTCCATTTGATATCAGTGAGGCATTATGGACGAAAACAAGCAGGTTTATATTTCGTATGCATGGGGCGGCGAGAGCGAACGCATTGTCAATGAACTGGACACCGACATGCAAAACAAGGGGATCAAGGTGGTACGCGATAAGCGTGACCTGGGTTTCAAAGGCATGATCCGGGATTTTATGCAACAGATCGGCCACGGACATGCTGTCATCATCGTCATTAGCGACAAATATCTGAAGTCACCCAATTGCATGTTCGAACTGGTGGAAATTGCCAGAAACAAGGATTTCCATGACCGCGTCTTTCCCATTGTCCTGGCCGACGCGGATATCTATAACCCTGTCAACCGTATCAAATACATTAAACATTGGGAGGAAAAACTGAAGGAACTGGACGACGCGATGAGGTCGGTCAGTTCGGCCAACCTGCAGGGTATACGGGATGAAATTGACAGCTACGACGAAATTCGCGATAACATTTCCAACCTGACCTTCTTTTTGAAGGATATGAACACCCTGACGCCCGAAATGCATGAAAACAGTAACTTCGCCAGCCTGATTGCTGCCCTGGAAAAACGCCTTGCCCAGGCTGTAAGCGCCTCCCCAGACCTGCTGTCTGTTTCAGTACCCAGGAAACCATCTGAATCCACGGCCCCAGGTATTCCAACCACCCCCATTGCTGACCCCGAACGATATATGGATGAGACGATCAAGCGGCTTGCCAGCGATGGATACCAGGAACTGCGCGGTGAACGGGCTGGTGGTATTAGATTCAAAAAAGCCATGGAAATGCTTCGCAAAGGCGTTTTCGGATCCAAGGATGTCTTCCGCATGCTGTTCGTAGAGCCTGGCAACCTGAATGATGCCAGTTTTATTGCCATCGAAAATGAGATCAGGTTTTATGCCCGTGAACTGAACAAAAAACTGTTTAACAATATATTTATCATTTGCGTTGTGCCTGCCAGCGAGGTCCCTGAAAGCGTCAAGGAATTGATCTACAACGCCACCCCTCCCAAAGTGAGCTTCACTGCTGTAAGTATGGTGGTAATGGTGGCCTACAGCTCCGCTGAAAATGATATTTTCTATCCCAAGGTACTGCCCGGCGAGTACGACTCCAAGTTTGAGGAAAACATTAAACAGTACCTGTTACCGTGAAAAAAGCCGTTATAAGGGGATATGGCCTGACTACTTCATTCACTCCCCATTTAATTCGATTTTCGCCGCGCCGCCTGGGCGGGCAACAAGAACATTCTCCACACCTGGAATTTCTCTCAATCGTGTATCAATGATATGGGCTTCGGCTTCAGGGCAAATGACGTGGACGTTCGGCCCGGCATCCACAGTGTAGCAGGCGGGGATCCCTTCGGCCCTCCAGGCGCGGACGTGGTTCATCACTTCGAGCGAGGCAGGTTTCCAGTAATGCAGCGCGGGCATGGACGTCATCATCACAGAATGCATCATGTCTGAATCGAGTTCCACAATGGATGCAAGGGAGTCGAAGTCACGGTGGAGGATGGCACTGCGGCAGACATCAAGCCGACGCGGCGCGTCTGCCACCCGCGCAGTTTGCAGCGGACTGGTTGGCGCGATGGAATGTCCCTCTGTGGAACCTGTTTTTTTGTGCGACGCGCTGACAATCGCCACGCAATCCACAAGATTCCAATGACTGGGTTCAGCAATTGAGAAGGCAAAAGAGTTCTCGTCACTTTCACCTGCCTGCCATTCGACGAATCCGCTGGGGATGGATCGTGAAGCGGAACCAGACCCACGCCGC
Source organism: Chloroflexota bacterium (assembly GCA_039932795.1). GTDB lineage: Bacteria > Chloroflexota > Anaerolineae > Anaerolineales > Villigracilaceae > Defluviilinea. The sequence goes on along the minus strand of JBDTPH010000158.1, from coordinate 29,222 downwards.
GCGAGACGCGAGAGTTCCCGTTCGCTGAGGTTCAGTCCGGCGGCCTCACTTCCAGCCAGTGCCAGCGCGGCAAACGCCGAAGCGGAGGATGCGATCCCCGCCCCTGAGGGGAAGTTGTTCTCAGTCATCACTTCGGCGCGCTCATTGAGCTTCGCCATGCCGCGTAGGATGTCGAGAATATACGAGACGCGTTCCAACCCTGCGCCCCTGACCTCATGACCGTTGATAAAGAGCTCATCATACGGCAGCGACGGCTGAAAGCTGACCGTTGTGCGCGTGAACAATCCATCGAGATTCATCGAGATGGAGCCATTCACAGGGAGACGCAAGGCGTTATCGCGATTGCCCCAGTACTTGATGAACGCGATATTGGGACTCGCTTGAGCGGTGGCAGTGGTCATAAGATGATGATACCACCGCTATCCATTTCCATTCATGCTTCACACCTCGACAACAACCTCATACCCACCCACCACTGGCGATGTGATAAACAGGCCCGCGAACTTGATAACTTGCTCTTGGTGCCACTCAATGGTCGCTTGGAAATCGGCTTCCGTCTCCCACAAACCCAACGATGCGATCTTGCCTTTCTGGCGATCGACAAGGAGACGCACGCTCCTGAATCCCTTTCGTTGTTGGACAGACGGCATTACAGTGTCTCGCCAGAGTTCGATAGCTTCATCTAACTTGTCGGATGGAATGAAGCCAGCTACAAGCCTTGCCGTTAGTTCGACCGGGTTTACTTGTTGTCTACTTGATGAACGCAAGATTTGGTGGTGGAGGACGAGTCTTTTTGTCTCGAGGATGACCGTCACCAGTTTGACTCTAAAATTGGAACGGTTTTATCAAGCCGCGCTTCCCGCGGCCACGATAACCTTGTGCATAACTTCAAAGCCCCGTTCCCCTTCAAATACGGCCAGGGTTTCCTGCACTTCACTCCAAATTTTCCTGCGATCAGCTTGAGAAAGCGGCGAAGTTAATTCCTTCAAAGTGGGGGAAGTGGCTTGGAGATAGTGAACACATTCCCTGGCGGATGCCATACGAATCGGGAGATTAAGAGCGTGTATTTCTATCCCGCCGAATCCACCCTCTGCCAAACTTTGTTGCAGCACATCCACTTCACCCAAGCTGTGAGCAGGAGGCTGCACCTGTGGAATCCCGAGTCGCTGACGAACCACCGTCACAGCGCGCGAGAACTCCGGGCTTCCATTTACCCCGTAGACAACGACTGATACCCGCCCATTGGGTTTCAGAACGCGTTTCATTCCACGAAGTCCGCTCAAGGGATCATCTAAATACATCAAGGCAAAACGGCAGATGACCGCGTCGAAGGAATCGTCGGGCAGGTCTAGGTTGCCGCCGTCCATGACTCGGGTTTCGATATTCTGAAAACCAGCCTCTCGAGCAAATTTGGCACCAAGCTCCAGCAACTCCTCTGCTATGTCAATAGCCAGCACATGACCAGTGGGACCAACTCGTTTCGCTGCGGCGATGGATTGATCGCAATCCCCTGCTGCAATGTCGAGGACACAGCTCCCAACCTCAAGACGTGCGAGATCGAGCATGAGGTCGGTTGCGGGCGCATACCACGAGCGCATCTTTGGGATCCAATCATGCCAACCATCAGCGATGGAATTCCATGCCTGCGATTCGCGAACAATGGACTCATTTGAATTGGATTCTTTCTTTTTCATTACGATACCGGTTCCTTCTAAACGTTTGTGATACGGATAAGCAGCATTCACAGTATCCGAATTTCAAAATGTTCATTCAGGGCGCGGACGAAATCCTGCTCGCCATCTACAGGCGTTTCCTCTCTTTGACCATTCCGCGTGACGATCAATTTATCATCGGTGAGGCTGATCCTGCCATCGGCGGTGGCGCGGGAGCAAATACGCCCTTGCACGAAATACGATTCGGGCGCGGATTGATAATACTCACACGCTTCTTGAAAATCGCTCAACTCCAGCGGATCAATGTCAAAGACGTACTCACCGTTCCATTCATTGTTTTCAGCGCCACTCCACAATGTCCAGCGACCGTCCACGCGCGTAAACCGATATCTCTGCTCCACTCCAAACTGCTCGCCTTCATCATCCAACAGCAAAGGCAGGCGGGACGTGTCGCCAACTCCCACATCCACGATCCAGCGCTCGTTCAGTTCCACCAGCAGGGTGAGATGATCAATTTTCTGCGGGATTCCGCCATGCAGCATGTTCGCCGAAAATATGGTGACATCAAATCCCATTTGACGAAGCAGACTCGCGAACAGTCCGTTCAACTCATAACAGAATCCGCCGCGCCTGTTGACGACGATCTTCTCGAACAACGCCGCCTCATCCAAAGCGATATGCCTTTTGAGGTGAATATCAAGATTCTCAAACGGGACAGCTAGCAGGTGGGCGCGATGCAATGCACGCAGTGTCTCGATAGTCGGTTCGGTGGAACCGTGATAGTTGATTCGGTTCAGGTAGGCAGAAATGTCGCTCACGACCTGATCCGTCTCAACACTTCCTGAACAGTTTGCTCAGTTGACCATTCGCTCGAGTCGAGAACGATCCAACCGTCTTTCGGCATTGGCTCCAGATACTCATAAATCAATGGTATGGCAGCCATCATGTGCGTGTCGAATGGACCCGCACGCTTTTTCAGCCTTTCGATAAGCGCATCTTTTGACGGCATCAGCAGGACGCGAAACGCCGCTGGATTTTTGAACAACTCCGCATATTGATCGGGAAAAAATTGCGGGACACACACATCGTCAATGAAAGCATCCACTCCATTGCTGGCATACAAATTTGCCATGAAGCTTGCCGTAGTGCGCCCCCATTGGAACTGGCGCGTGGCTTCGTCGCTCCAGCCTCCGCGCCCTGGCAGGTGAATACCGCTGACCATCATCTCCCGCAATTGATCAACTTGAATATGGATGCTTTTTGGGGAGTGCTGGGCAAGCATGCGTGCGATGGTCGTTTTGCCTGAGGCGGGAGCGCCCGTGAGAAATACGATTTTGTTCATGGCTGTTTTCCTTTTTGAATGATTCGACGCTACACCCGCCATCCCACTCCGCTCCACTTCGGGGACGGTGTCAGGGGAGAACGGCGGTTACGCGTTGTGCGCGCGTAGTTTCGGAATCAGAAACGGTACGGTCTCTTTATATTCGAGATACGATTCGCCGAAGCGCAGTTCGAGTTCGACCTCTTCGAAGTATTTGAGGAAAAAGATATGGGCGGGGATCAAGCCCAACGAAACAGCGAGCAGGACAAAGATCGAGGAGGCGGCGAAGCCGAGGGCAAGGGCAAATAAATAGAATCCAAGTGACATCGGGTTGCGAGTCCGCTTGTAGATATCATCCGCAACGATATTCTTAGTCAAGATGAAGGCGTTGGTTCCACTGCCGAGGGAGCGCAGGAGTTTGTTGGTGATACCCAGAAAATACAAACCTGGAATCGCAAGGATGATTCCCAGTGCGATCATGAACGGCTTGAACGGAAGCGAAGGCAGACCGAGCAGCGCGTCGAAGCGAGTCAATCCAGGGTAGAAGATGGCGACCAGCGGCGGCGCGACCAGTCCCGCGAAAAAGAAGAAGTGCGTGACGCGGCTGGAGCGTTCGGCGTTTTCCTTGGAACGATGCGCGCGCAGCCAGAGACCGAGGACGAGCGTGGCGAGAAAAAACGCGAGGATGCCGAGCAGGACAAAATAGACGGTGAGCATAGTTTCCTCAATGCGACGTTACCGCGCTTTGTCGCGATCCGCAATTCGCTTGACAAAATCCTTTTCGAAACTATCGCCTTTGTTGGCGTGGGGAAACGGCGTGGCTGGAATTGGAACGCCTAAAAAGCGGCAGAGCGGCTCCCAACCATCCTTGACTTCAAAGACCAGCAGGCGGTCTGGCGGGACAGTGCGTTGAACTTCTTCGTTCCAGGCATTGAAGATCGCCTTGGCATGTTCGCGGTCGCGGGTGCGCCCCTCAAAGAAACGGCGATGCACGATCTCGTTGGCATAATCAAGCGTCGGCGGAACAGCGCGCACTTTCCTGGAGAACAGCCCCACAAAGCGGATGAGAGCCACAATAGGAGCGGGCACGCCGCGGAAAATGGTTTTCGCCGCGCTGTCGTACCATTTGTCCGCATCGCGCACGGTCAGCACCACTTTGGCTTGCGGATATTGCGCCATGAACTCCCGATAGTAAATACAAGCGGGAAAGTCAGTGGTGGATTGGTAGCCGCCAAAAAGACGTTCATAGTCGGGCTTTTCGCCGCGCGCCAGTTTTTCCCATTCGGGCAGGTGTTCAGGGCGCTTCATCGTCAGTTCGAACATGTGATAGCAGGCGTCGAAGCCGAGCAGTTCCAGCGCCTGTTTCAGCGATTCGGTGCCAGTACGACCCAGCCCAGCGCCGATGACTTTTAGTTGATTTGCAGACATTGTTTTTCTCCTTTACACTAAAACGGCTTGGCGATCATCAGCCACGCAATGACCGCGAATCCGCCGTAGCCGATGACCAGCAACAACATGGGGTTCACTTCCTCCAGCGCCACACGGATCTCCTCGTCGCTTTTTACTGGCTCGGCAGGGAAAGGCTTCCCTTTGACCATGTAGGGGAGACCTACCGCTTTTCGTATCGCGCCAAAAACAGCCGCGCCATGGATCGCCATCAACACTACGATTGCAATCAATAAACCAATCGAGACCCAGAGCCAGCCGAACCTCCACCAAACCATATTGAGGAATGCCGCGGCGAGTCCGAAAACGATCGTGGCAAGCAGAGACCATAGCATGGCGGGATAGGATGCGCCAGAAAGATCAAGCAGGGCGCGGACGCGATTAATGTCGCGTTCCTTTTTGAGGGCGAACGAAACCGCCGCCGAGACCCCGTGCGCAAGCAGGTATCCGAAAACAAAGATGACGTGCAGGAAGACAACGAGTTGGTAAAGCATGAGCGATTCTCCTTTGGTGGAAAGATAGATTATTGCCTGCTCGATTTGAGAAGCACGGCGCTCGTCCATCCAAGCCAGATGACGTAACCAAGCACGAAGGCGAGATAGGTTCCCATGATGGCGGGCAGGTTGGCGGGATCGTTGGGCGCGCTCCAACTGCCGCCGTCCATTTTGAGGACGAGAGAATTGGCGAGTCCCGCGATGCCTGTGAGGATTCCGATCACGGCAAGCACTCGAGAGATGCCTTGTGTTTGGAAGAAAGCAATGCCGAAGAGCGGACAAGCTACCATCAGGACGATCATCTCACCGATGTCCCCGATTCCATAGAACGAGGGTGAAAACGTCCCGAACAGGAACATAAGACTGCCGCCGACTCCGGCGATCAACGCCAGCAGGCTGAACAGCGGCGCGGACTCGCGGCAACGAAGATACGCGGCGTAGATAAGTACGATGGAACTCAATCCGATAACCCAACTCAACACATGGGTCATCAGCAATCTGTTCCCGCTGGGATCGGTGGTGAAATACAGGGCGAGGGTTGCGAGAACAGCCACGATGCCGCAGATCCCGCCGTAACGATAGATGGATTTGTTTGACATGATATTTTCTCCTTTGGTGAATTTATGAATTTTCAATAGGCGTAAGGACGACAACAGGAATTGTTCTTTCAGTAAAACGTTCATAAACCTTGAATACAGGTTGCTCCTGTTTGAGAATGTTCCACAGGCGCTCACGCTCCTCTCCACTGGTTTCACGCGCCGAGACCGTTGTTGTCTGGTTTCCAATTTGCGCGATGGCGTTTGGGTTCGCCTTCAAATTCAGATACCAAAGCGGAGAATTGCCATTACCCGAGTTTGTAGCCACGATGACGAAGTTTCCTCCATCGGGGTAATACATGACGGGATGCGTGCGCTGGATGCCGCTTTTCCTTCCTGTTGTGGTAAGTAAAAGGATTTTGAGGTTTCCGCCAGGCGTTTTGTTGAAGAGCCGTCCGCCAGTGAGCCGATAGATCAAGATATTCAAGCGGTATGGGGCATATCTGCTGAATTTCGCGGCAAGTTCCATGCGTTTATCTGCGCCAGACAAGATTGAAGCCTCTTCAAGTTGGAAATTTAACTTCGATTGGTGGACATATTGGCGCGCCCGACCAGAAAGAAGCCAAGAGCCACGATCAGCCACAAGGTCGGCGGGATGTAACCCGCGGGCGAGTCCATGAAGAGTCCGCTCCATTGGGCGTAGTAGGCGATAAGCGCCACGCCCAGACTGGAAAGAAAGCCCGTCATAAAAATCGCATTCCGCGCCGTGGATGCGGCTTCGTTACGCGTAATCAGGAACAGCACGCCGAGCGACATGCAGAAGATGGCGTACGCCCAGGTGATGAAGTCGAATCTGCTGACCATGAAGAAGCCTGCGAATCCGTCCAAGACATAATAAACACCGGCAATTGTGAGCATCAGTTTTGGTTTCATTTGATTTTCTCCTTTGTTGAAAATGTTATTTATATTTCTTCGGATGAAGATTTCATCCATTGTCCATAAGAACTTGAGAGCAACTCCCTGCGGGTGGATAATTTTGTGCGTAGGGAAGTTGCTCCTTTTATTATTTATGCCGTCGCCATTTTAGTTTTGCCTGCCATGAGCAAATATCCCGTCCACAATACCCAGACGTACGCCAGGAGAAAATAAGCGTAGAAAAAAATTGTCGCCACGCCGGCTAACGGAGCATTGGGAGTTGTAATAGCGTCCACGCCGGCGCCAAGCTTCAGAATATAGGCACCCAGACCGGACAGTGCCGCCAGAACGCCAACCATCGTCAGAACGCGCGACATCTTGCGGCTTTGGTAGCCCAGCCAAGTGAACAGCCCTAAGCCCACGATGTAAATGGAGATATCTGAGATCGCGAGGAGTGGATTATTGAAATCATAGGTCATGAAGACGCCGGTGATGATGGACAGCAATCCGCCAACGACGGAAACCCCGACCGCAACCAGGCTCAACGTTGCCGCCTCAGCACGAAACAGGAGGTAGAGACCAACGACGAAAATGATCCCGGCCAGGCTGCTGGCTATCGTTAACGTCACGAAAAGCGAGCCCGACGGCGTGCCGGTGGGCCCGGCGGTCATAAAACCGGCCAACCCCAACACTATGCTGAGGATACCGGCAATACCGGCAATACGAAGGAAGTTGTTATTTGACATTTCATTTCTCCTTTGGTAAAAAATTGTTTGAGTCATCTTCGGATGAAGATTCCATCCATCGTTCGAGAAAAGCGGTAAGTTCTTCAAGATTCTTAAATCCAATACGTTCCTCCTTTTGCGAATCCTGCAAACTGAAACGCCACGACACGTGTTGCCCTTTCGCGTCGCGTTCCTCCCACACTAACAACACGAAGTGGTGATAAACAGGCGGACGGGATTGTGAAATCTCATTCATAGGCACTAGTAATCCATTCATGGTTGTGATATTCTTGACTCATTGTATAAAGTCATCGTTTAGAAATCGTTTATTGATCTCCCAGTTTGCGAGCAGTTGTACTGCGAGAAGGATGCAGTGCAACTGCATCTTGAACTACATACAAACGGAGAGTGGTGGCAGAACTGAAAATCAATCTCCTTGGCGGTTTGCAAGTCACGCGCGCCAACATCCCCATCACCAATTTCATTTCCAACAAAGTCCCTGGTTTGCTGGTTTATCTCGCCGTCACACACCGCGCCCATTCGCGCGACAAACTCGCAGCTCTCCTCTGGGGCGAGATGTCTGACACCGATGCAAAAAATAATTTGCGTCAAGCGCTGACCAACCTCCGCAAAATCGCCGATGACTGCCTGACCATCACACGTGACTCCGTTGAATTCACGGGGGACTGTGATCTCGACTCTTCCAAATTCGAATCGGATATAAAATCCGCTTCTTCTCTTGACCCCCAACCTGCTTCTGTTATCCTGACAAATTCTCTCAGCCTCTACAGTGGCGACTTCCTGGAAGGCTTCTACGTCCGCGATGCGCCCGACTTCGAAGATTGGATGCTCGCCGAGCGCGCCCGTCTGCGTGAACTCGCCCTCCAAGCCTTGCATCGTCTCACCGAGATCGAAATGAGCCGTGGAAATTATCCCGCCACGCTCGAATCGACTGCGCGTTTGCTTGCCTTCGATCCCTGGCGTGAGGAGGCACATCGCCAGCGCATGTCCGCCTTAGCTCGCGCGGGACAACGTTCCGCCGCGCTCGCGCAATATCAAACCTGTAGAAGAATTCTCGAAAAAGAACTGGGCGTTGAACCCTCCGCAGAGACAACCGCCTTATATGAACAAATCCGCGCTGCAGATAAAGTGACCCTGCATAACCTGCCAGCCAGCACAACATCATTCATTGGGCGCGAGTCCGAGTTGGCAGAGATAAACGTCAGATTGCTGAATGCCGATTGCCGCGTATTAACTTTGGTCGGCGAAGGAGGCGTGGGCAAGTCCCGTTTGGCATTGCAGGCCGCGCAGAATCTCATCCATCAATTTTTAGGAGGCGTTTGGTTTGTCCCGCTTGCGTCAATAAAAGATATCGAGGGGATGTTCCTTGCCATTGCCAGCGCGCTCAAAGCAAAAGCCTCAGGTGCCGAACAAATTCGGGAATATTTGGAAGATAAAAACCTGCTTCTTATATTGGATAACTTGGAGCATTTGCGCAATGACACTGTTCTCAAATGGGTCACTGAAACAATTCAATCCGCGCCGCAAATAAAATTGCTCGTAACATCGCTTTCGAGATTGAACATTCAATCCGAATCTTTGCTGGAAGTGCACGGCCTGCCGCATAATGAATACATGTCAGCGCCTGCCTCCAGACTTTTTCTCGAACGCGCCCGACAACTTAAACCCGATTTCAATCCGAATGCAGAAGATATTGCGGCAATTGCACGTTTATGTGAAATAGTGGACGGCGCGCCGCTCGCGCTGGAACTTGCCGCCGCCTGGGTGCGCGGACTCTCGGTGCCTGACATCTTGAAAGAGATCGAATGCAACCTCGATATTCTGACGACATCACAACAGGATTTACCGCCACGTCATCGAAGTATGCGCGCGGTTTTTGACCATTTCTGGCAATTGTTATCGCCCGAAGAACAAACTGTCTTTCAAAAACAAGCCGTCTTTCGCGGCGGCTTTACAAGGGATGCATTTCAAGAAATAACAGGGGCAGACCTGTCCGTGCTTTCGGGCTTCGTTGATAAATCTGCGATTCATTTCAACGAAGATGGGCGCTATCGCAGACATTCCCTAATGGCGCAATACGCACTCTTGCGGTTAAGAGAAAAAGCTGCCTTGGAAAGAAAAACTCGCGAGAAGCACGCACGTTTTTTCAGCAAGTTCGTGAAGCAACTCGAATTGGAATTTTTCGGCGGGCAGCCGCAAAAAGCAATGACTCCGTTTTTAGCTGACCTTGCCAACATCCGCCTTGCATGGGAATGGGCAGTCGAGAATTGTGACGCAGAAGTGTTTAACAACATGGCAGACACTTTCATGCAAGCCTTTGACTTTGCGGGTCTATATCAGGATGCCTATAATTTGGCTGTGAAAGCATCTGACGCGCTTGCACCGTTGCCTACTTCAGCGCCCATAGTTGTTGTGATTGCAAAAGGAAAGGTTATGGGTTTGGCAGGCGCGTTTCTGTTTCGACTCGGAGAATATCAACAAGCCCTGGAATGGTGTTTGAGATCCTTGCAGACACTTGAAGAAGTGCGTCCGCATATCGCTTATGGACACACACTCATCTATGCCGGCGCGGCAACATTTGGGCTGGGCAACATGGACGGCGTAATCTCATACTGGAAACAAGCCAGCACAGAATATCAAGCCGCTCGTTCGGAATGGGGTGAGATGACTGCCAGCTCAAATCTGGCTGAGGTGTTGAATGCAGTGGGAAAAATTGACGAGGGTAAAGCCTGCGCAGAACATGCGCTTGCTCTGGCTAAGAAAATGAACAACCTGGAAATGATAGGGGCTGCATCGACAAACCTGGCTGCAGCGGCAATACAGGAAGAAAAATATGCCGAAGCAACTCGATTTGCAGAGGAGGCATTACTCTCTCATCAGAAAATCGGTCACGATGCCCATATTGCCAACTCACTGGCTATCCTTGCGCAAATTGCACTCAAACAGAAGAACTTTGTTGAAGCGCATCGCCTGCTTGAAGAGAGCATTGGGATTTTAAAACGAGTCGGCAATAAGTTATATCTGGAACAGCGAATGCAAGAACTGGACGAAGTCTTATCTGCGCAACGTCAATAATTATTCTGTTTACCACGGCTTGACATCGTGAAGCAAAATACTATACTCGGGCAGAAGGCAAAATGAAATTCAAAGGCACGGATATTCTCGCAAAGCACGTTCCCGAATTGAATTCAGCCAGCGGCAGAACACGGATCGCGCTTTATGCGATATTCCTATTTTGCATAGTCACTGCCTATTTCACCATCACGGATAATATCCCCACCTGGAGTATTGACAGCCAGATCATCATCATCGCATTGGGGTTCCTCGTCACGAGTCTGTTCTTCTCCCGCAAACAAGCGAATGCTGCTGGGGATGGATCGTGAAGCGGAACCAGACCCACGCCGCGCGAGACGCGAGAGTTCCCGTTCGCTGAGGTTCAGTCCCGCGGCTTTAGTCGCGGCTAGTGCCAGCGCAGCAAACGCCGAAGCGGAGGAGGCGATCCCCGCCCCCGACGGGAAATTGTTTTCGGTCATCACTTCGGCGCGCTCATTGATCTTCGCCTTGTCGCGTAGGATGTCGAGAATATACGAGACGCGTTCCAGCCCCGCACCCCTGACCTCATGACCATTGATAAAGAGCTCATCATACGGCAAGGATGGCTGAAAGCTGACCGTTGTGCGTGTGAACAATCCATCGAGATTCATCGAGATGGAGCCATTCATGGGCAGACGCAAGGCGTTATCGCGATTGCCCCAGTATTTGATGAAAGCTATATTGGGCTGGGCCTGGGCGGTGGCTGTCCCACAAGGGGATGATATGGTCATAGGGCGATGATACCACTTCTATGAAAGTGCACATCGAGTTACTTCAATTTACGGTGCTGGGCAGGTTGGCTATTGATCTGAAATATTAAACTGAATTCGCTCTTCAGGCGTCAGGTCGCAGACCGCGCGGATGATTTCATCGAGGCCCGTTAACCATAGCCGCGCAGTTCCGTCGAAGCTGGCGGTTACCATATATTTGCCGGGTGGGGAGAAGGCAACATCGCGCACCTCCTAACCGCTTTGCACATCCCACAGGCGAGGCGTTCAAGCGCGTGCTTTAGAAGATGTGATTTATTCGTAAAGTGCCTTATATCCGGCTTCACCGCGGATCGGCTCAAAATCTGGATCCTGACGCGACCATTCCGTTAAACCAGGATTTAATTTTAGAGCCTCCCCAAGCTCGTTGATAGCCGTTTCCTTATCTCCTAAAAGGGAAAAACTGCAAGCATTATTGTAGCGGATCGTGCCTTGCCAATCGGGACTATCGTCCAGGCTGGTGAGTTGTCCGGTCATTTCCTGATACATCTCAGCCGCCCGAGACGGATACCCTCTTTTTATATGCCATTCGGACAGATGGATAACTGGATGGGTGTAAATGTTCCCGACGATTTCCCTCCACAAGGCTCTACCTTGCTCCCAAGGGTAGAAATCGTGGCGCTGCAGGTCATCTTCACTTATCGACGCTATTGCTTCTCCCATGCGCTTCATACCGGCGTCGACCAGGGTGTCAATATCCTCCCAGGATTGATCCTTGTATCGAGAATACACTTCATCATTGATTTGATCATCATCTGTGTGGGTTGGGGTTTTTCCTGCCAGCACAGCCAGTACATCTTCAGCGTGATGCTTTCGCCAGTAGGCATTGTGCGCAATGCAATCCTTGGCTGTCCAGTTTTCAAAGATTCCGCCTGCGTTGCGTTCTTGGTTCGATAAGGCAGCAATGAATTCCTTTTCAACCTGATAGCCCTTTTGGAGCAATTCGGTAAGTTCTCTCTTCATCGTTTGTTCCTTTCCTGTACGCATTGCATGCCCCAATAGAGGCAATCCTCAAATAGCATAGAGTAAGTCGGGACGCCCAATGGACGAGACTGATAATACCACAGAATAGAACATTCGTTCAGTTATGATTACGAGGTCCCGCGAAATATTCACCGCACTATTACTCGAGATTATGGTTATGGAAAAAGCGGTACAGCGTTTAAAAGATCCTCCCCAAGCACGGCCACTTGGGGAGGAAGTGTTTCATGCCAGAAGCCCTAAACCGCATTCGAGCCCCTTATACGTATTTTCTAGAGGAATGACGATACAACTTCTATATAGCACTCCGGATTTTGACCTTCGTAAACTTAATAACTTTCTAAATACTGGGGAGACATGGGGGCAAAAAGCCTCGCTACTACGGTCTTTTGAGCCAAAATTATCCTTGCCGTTAGCTCAATTGTGTATGGAGTATGAGTATTTAGTGAAAGCAATATTGGGATTCGCTTGGGCGGTGGCTGTCCCACAAGGGGATGATATGGTCATGGGGCGATGATACCACTCTCCTAATAATCTCATCCATGATCGAGGCACAAGAGAATCTATCGGCAAGTGCCTATCGTCGCATCTTGAAACTTGCGTGCACAACTGTAGATTTAGCGGCAATGAGGAGGGTTAACTTCACACTACACGTGTTGCCCACCCGTTTACCCCTTATATCTGTCTTGCAGCGAGAATTGTCTAACGGAGACAGGTTCCGGCTTGTGCCGAAGCGCCTGTCAGATAAAAAGATGGATGCGAGAAATCGCATCCATCTTTTCGTTGATTGAGTCTTATTTTGCCTTAAGGTTGATACGTAACGTTGATCGCAACGTAATCAAGGAAGAAATCGCGGCTTGTATTGCCCGCCACATCAATGACCCGTATGCGGAAGTTGGCGTTGCTAAAGTTGCCAGGGCTCCATGTGCGACCCCAAGTGTCAGATGTGCTGCCGAGGGTGTACGTGGCTTCCGTTGTGCCAAGGTTCGTGGTGGACTTGGCTGTCGTCCACGTTGTGCCGCCATCCCACGAGAGTTGCAGGCAGATCTTCGGAGAGCCGCTTGTTGCGTCGGCGCGCGCATCAAGGCGCACCTGAATACCTTTGATCACAGCGGTAGCAGGAATGTTGAAATTGTAGTTATAGAAGTGATGCTTATCCTTGCCATTATTTGCACAGGATGTGTTGGTATTCGTGCCGCTATTGGTATCGGTGGCGAAGGATGAGTCATTGGCATAAGCATTTGCTGGACTGGTCTGGTAACCGTTGTTATCACCCGCGCTGGAGGTCTGTGCGGCATTTGCGGAAGGTGAAAGGAAACCAGTGCTTGTGCTGGCTGGAGGCGTATTGGTTGGCACCGGGGTCGGAGGTGCTGCGTTGACCACAATGGATTTTGTCGTAAAGCCTGAGGCGCCAAGGCTATCTGTGACTGTCAAGATCGCTGTGTATGTTCCAGCTGTTGAGTAAATGTGCGTGGTCTGGACACCACTGCCGGAGGCGCCATCCCCGAATGACCAGGTCCACGAAGATAACGCGGTGCCCGTGTTGGAGAACGAGCCGCTACCGTCGAACACTACGGTCAGTGGTGCAGGGCCGGTAGAAGGGGTGGCTGACATAATGGCCGTGGGCTCCAGGCTGGTAAATCCGCCGGAGGCTCGGAAGCAAGTGATTAGCGCGTCGTAGCCGCCAGTGGTACATACGTCACCGTTGGGAAGGGCAACAGCCCAGACCGTCTCCATTCGCGAGAACGCCTCCCAGAGCAATGTCCCATTCGGGCTATACCCGGCTGTGACACCCTGGATATACCCACCTGGGAGGTTTGGACCGCCGCGCCCCGTCATCACGGTAGTGCCGTCCGCCAACACCAGCACAGCCCGCGGGATCTCATCAGTGTTCAATCCACCATCCCGGACGGCCTCCCACCGAACTGCCCCAGTGGTCTCGAAAGCTACCGTATACCAGTCAAGAAACCCTCGAGAGGCTTGGCCCGTCACGACCAGGCTCCCGTCTGGTGCCTTGCTGATCCGAAGACCAGAAGCGCCGGTGCCATCGGCCGGTTTCTTGTCCGTGCGCCACAGCCGCGCCCCGGTCGCCCGGTCATAGGCGACCACGGTGAGAAAACCGGTGCTTCCGACATTGCCCTGGCCCGTCACGTAGACGCGAGTGGCTTCTACAACGACGTCCAGGGCGGCGGTGCCTTCTGCGGCAGTGACCAGCCATTTGCGAGTGCCTGTATTCGAATCGTAGACGGCCGTGATCCATGTCGCACCGCCAACGATATCGCCCGTCAGCACCACGTCGGTCTCGTCCGGGCTTAACGCCAGCGAAGTGGCATAGTCGTTGGCAAAGAAGCCTGTCGAGATCACCTGCGACCAAAGCAAGACACCCGAGGCATCGTACTTGTGCAACTGGATATCCTGTCCATCACTCACCGAGTTGAATGCCAAGTAAGCGTTGCCCACGGAATCGACGATAAGTCGCGCCACCCACGGAATAGTGCGAGCGAGATTCACCCGCCATTGGAGCGTCCCGTTGGACGCGAAGCGGACCATGGTAATGGCAATCGGCTGACCGCTGGAATTGATATTGCGCCCGACAGCCACGAAATCTCCGTTAGGTGCCGCGGCCACCCAGTCCCCGACGAATGTTCCCACCGAGGGGCTGACCGTACCTCGCCAGCGAAAAGATCCATCTGCCGTATACGATGTGACTGCCACATCGCGGGCAAATGCAGGCCCCGAGACCACGGCAACGTTCCCCAAGGCATCGGTAGCGATCCGGGCGGCTTGTCCCGCACTATCGTTGCCCGCTGAGAGACCCCCGGCGGTCCATAGCACGGGAATTTGGGCTGCTGCAAGGGCAGGGCTGGCTGTGAATATCTGCATCGCCAGTGAGATGACGCAGGCAGCCGATAATAAGCCGCGCAGTGGAATACGCTTCAGCATTGAATCCATGATCCTATTCATTATTTTTCTCTCCTACTTGAGGATTTTTCTCTCGGTCGCCACATCCGCCTGGATGCAGTCGGTTATCATATAAAGTTTTACTATTATATGCAAACACAAGTAGAAAGTCTGTGACTTGTATCACCGAAGGTCAGCAGCAGACGAGCCCGGCGATTATGCGCCTGCTGGTCACCCCAGATGTGAGAGTCTTTCCAGGGCTTGTTCATCTAAAACATGGATTTGACCGCGATCGAGCTGGACGATACCCTGTGTGCGAAAATCTTCAAGAATGCGGCTGACAACCTCTCGAACGCTACCCAGCTCAGCCGCCAGCCTCTGATGTGTAACTTCGATCACCGGACTGTTCTTCAAGAGGAATTGTGCCAGACGACGATCAAGTTTTCGAAAAGCCACAGACTCGATCAGCTCCATGAGGTGTGTGACACGCTCGCCAAAAAAACGGAAAATGTAAGTACGGAATTCAGACGACTGCTCGACCATTTGCAGAAATACAGCGCGCGGAACCACAACACAAACGAGATCGGCTTCAACGCTCCCGCACGCCTGATATGAGCACTCCCCCAACAGGCAACTGACCGTTAGGATGCAACTTTCGCCCGGCTGGACCCGATACAGAAGCAGTTCACGCCCGGTATTAATGGGTTTTACAACGCGAACCGCGCCGGCTGTCACCATAAGATAGGACAAGCAGGGCGATGCTTCGTCGAAAGCTATGCTTCCAGCGAGGAGATTCACAGCTTTTCCCTCAACCACCACTACCCGCCAAAGCTGGGGCGGCAAGAGTCGCAACACCGGATATGCCCCCAGCAGAGCGATTTGCTGATTATCGGTTAACATATTTTCTCCTGAACTGTGTTGCTTTGGATTGATTTGATAAGAGGATCATTACTCTCTTCGCCAATGAATGTCGGCAATTATATGGATACCTGCTGAAAACTGGTTGAACATGCGCTGGACATCAGACTGGAATCACGATTATCCTCAAATCAGGTTTCTATAGCTGAATACACCATCTATTGATTCCATACCCGTAAATAGGAAAGCACAGATACGATAAAACACCGGGTTTCATTCAGATTGTCGCCAAACGGCTCTGAAAGTTATGGTTCGGATGTAAAATGCTAACCATTTAATGGGTCAAAATGATTATCCCACCCTCAAGCAAACCTTGCTGTTCGTTCGGCGATGTTTTGCCAATCGTTGCTTGCCGCATGAGGTGAAACTGGTGGAAGACACCTTGCAAAAGAGGTTTAGGAAGGAAAAGCCTGAGCTACTGATCGGTGACCGAGCCTATGACAGTGACCCATTGGACGAGCGCCTGCAGCAACCGGGCATCCAGCTGATCGCGCCGTCCTAGTTTGGTCGATGAATTGGGCTCGTAGATGATGCATGGATTGAAGGGGAAATGAAGTGATACATGGTATCTCTGTTCTCATTTCCTCCTATATATGAGAAATACGGAAATATGTCCGATCGTGTACATCGCTGTCCGCCGGGGATCCACAACATCCTACTTTAAGATTACGCCCCCTTCAAAGAGGAGGCGTATTTATTCCCGTCGAGGGTTGAATACCCCGCCGCTCTGCGGCCTAAGAAGAGTTAGAAAGTACTCTATGGCTTCAGCGGACGATACCCCGTCCGTTTGCGGCGGGGTTTATTCATTTCCGTAAATTTAGCCTTGTTGACCCATGTATCCAGGCAACACCAGCCTCGCCGTGACCAAGAACTGTGTTCCATTGTGACAACTTCGTGAACGCAATATTGGGCGCGGCTTGAGCGGTGGCAGTCCCACAAGGGGATGACACCATCACAGTGACAAAGAATACTGCAACTCCTTCTTATTACTACTCAGCAGAGCATGTCGCAACGTGCAAATACTTTTGACATTCCGCCGTGGTAAACGATCGTGTCGTGCGGGATCGAGCCAATGCCAGTAAATCGTCAACTTGTAAGAGAAATATGCGGACAACCCCATCATTACTGGCTACAGCGAGTTGAGAGCCGCCATTCAATGGACTAAATGCAACCCCATAAGTACCGCCCCCGCTTCCGGGCAGAGTGAGAAGTTCCTGCCCTGTCTCCACATCCCAGATCTTTGCAGTGTTATCGCCGCTGCCGGTGGCAAGGAATTTTCCATCCGGGCTAAACGCAACCGGTCTGAGTTCTGCAGCATGGCCTGTGAGTGTGAGCAATTCCTTGCCGGTAGCGGCATCCCAGATTTTTGCAGTCGCAGCGCCACTTACTGTGGCAATCCTGCTCCCATCGGGACTATAGGCAATATCAGGTCCGCCACCTGCAAAGGTCAGGGATAATTCGCCCGTTCCCACATTCCATATCTTTGCAGTGCCATCCGTGCTGGATGTTGCCAGATGTGTTCCGTCGGGGCTAAAGGCAGTGCCCAGCACGATTCCCTCGTAATCAGCGAAGACCTGCAATTGCCTGCCTGTTGCAGCATCCCAAATCCGTGCCGTTAGATCAAAACTGCCGGTGGCGATCAAAGTGCCATCCGGGCTGAATGCGAGATCGCGCACGCCATCTTCGTGCCCGGAAAGCGTAAGCAACTTCTTTCCAGTAGCCGTATCCCATATGATTGCGGTCGCATCAAGACTGCCGGTTGCGAATCGAGTCCCATCGGGACTGAAAGCCACATTCATGACCTCCACATCGTGCCCAATTAATGTCAACCGCGGTTCGCCAGTCATGGCATTCCAAATTGTTGCCGTACCATCACCTCCATTTGTTGCGAACTCCTTCCCATTCGGACTGAAAATAACCCGTGTCCCATAACTGGCTGGCGGACCGGAGGCTGCCACCATTTCCCTCCCTGATGTGAGGCTCCATATTCTTGCTGTTCCATCAAGACTTGTGCTAACCAACCGTTCCCCATCCGGGCTGAAAGCGAAACCTGCGATCCAACCTGTATGTCCAACCAGTGTGAGCAACTCCTGACCGGTGCTGGCATCCCACAGCTTTATTGCATTCCCGTTGGCGGTACTCAAGCTCAGAGCGGCCAGCCATTTTCCATCCGGGCTGAATATCCCAGCGCTGCCATCGGGAATGGTAAGTCGTGCCCCGCTCTCTTGCAGAGAAATGGGCTCGACAGAGTCAGGCGTGTATCTCCACACTTGTAATCCACTGAATGTGGCAACTGCAACTGCTGTCCCATCCGGGCTGAAGCTAACTTTATAGATCGTGAAATTTGGAAGGTTGCGCAACCGTTCACCTGTCACCACATCCCATATGGTCAACGTGCCATCTTCGCTGGAGGTGAACAGTAACCTCCCTTCCGGGCTAAAGGCCAAGCCTCCCACTTCGGCAGAATGACCTTTCAGAACACGGAGCAATTCGCCGTTGCTGGCATCCCAAATCCGCACAGTGGTATCCACACCGCCTGTGGCAAGATATTTTCCATCAAAACTAAAAGTAACAGAGATCACATCTCCTTCATGACCGGAGAGAGTTGTGATGAGATTCCCTGAAACAGGATCATAGATCTTTAACTGATTGCTGTCGCAGGCGGCCAAGAGTCTTCCGTCCGGACTGTAAGCAATGCGTTGCTCTGTGAACAGGTCACTGGGTTTGGTCGTGCCAGGCAGGCGCAGTTGTTCCTCACCCGAGTCTCCATCCCATAGGATTGTTGTTCCATCATCCCCGATCGTGGCAAGTTGTTTTCCATCCGGACTGAACGCTGCAGAAAATACCCTGGTCTGATGACCTCGGAGTGTCATCCGTATTGGAGACGCAACGATGGAATTGTGCAGGGCTTCCACCGATTCCGGCAGCACCGTTCCATCCACATCCCTGGTTGTTGCAACAGATTGCAGGGCAAGCAGGATGCTGCGTTCCGGATCCACATCCAGGTTGTTGATCGATGCAAGGGCAAGTTCGCGGGCTGTGGCAAGACGTCGTTCCTGCTGTGCTGTGACCGCGGTCTCCCGCGCCTGCGATCCGAAGTACAACGCAGTGAAGGCCATCAATAGAGCAATCACGAATGCACCAGTCAGGTAACGGGCTCGCCTGGTCATATGTCCGGCAAAACTTGTTTGTTCCTCGGCGCGCTGGTTTTCAGAATCAGCCAGTTTCTGTGCAGCTTCCAATTCGCGCTGACGCTGTGCTTCGCGCTCAGCTGCCTCACGTTGAGCCCCGCACACCGAGGCCTCAAGGAACTCAAACTCTATTTCATTCATTTCATTCAGATGCGTTTTCCCCCATTCCTGGGCCTGTGTCAGGCGAGCACCGCGATATAACAGATCAGGATCATGATCGAGCGTGCCCCATTCCTGGGCGGACTCGGTTAATTGATGGTGCAAACGTAAACCTTCCCGGTTGTCTTCCAGCCAACTCCGCAGCCTGGGCCACTCACGGATCAGCGCTTCATGAGCAACCTCCACTGTATCTTCACTTGTCACGATGAGGCGTGCATCAGCCAATACCTTCAACAGAGAGTGTGTTGTATTCGCTTCTTCAGGTTTCAAGATCAGTTCACTGAACGTCGCGCGTCGACGTGTATCACCCGTGGCCGTTTCATCGCCCAATTCCGTCAATCGCAGGAAGATGCGGCGCGAGACTTCCTGTTGATCGTGTGTAAATCGATCGGCAAACACGGACTCTGCTGTTTCAGCGATGGCACCGCGCACGCCGCCTGCAGATGTGTAGCCGCTCAGGGTCATCATCCGTCCGCGCCGTCGTTGCCAGGTCTCCAATAATGCATGGGAGAGGAGCGGTAATGCACCCGGCTCATGACCGACATCGTGTAATAGCAGTTCAACGAGTCCCGGTTCAAACTCCCATCGTCCGCGGCGGGCAGGTTCTTCAATGGCGCGTCGCAATTCATCCTCGTTCATGGCCCCAATATATTCCTGCTCCCTGGCCAGTGCTTCACGTAATGGGATGTAATTCGCGCAGTGGGCGTAGAAGTCTGCGCGCAACGCGATCAGCACGATGACAGGACCCTCCGCTTCTGACGCCGCCGTGAGCAGGTTGTCGATAAACGCGGCTCTTTCTTCCTCCGAGCGGCACAACGCGAACAACTCCTCGAACTGGTCGATCACCAGCAATGTATGCGATCCAGCCTTCGACCCTGATCTGTGTTTCGCAAAGACCTGCAGACTGCGCGGGTCACGGGCTAGATCATCCATCAAGGTTGCGATTGCAGAGACTGTCTCACTTTCAGATATGAGACTGGCTGCCAGGCTTTCCAGTGGATGTGCCGCAGGTGTGAGGATATAAATTTGCCAGTCAATCGATTTCTTGTTCCAGCGTAAAGCAGGGATGAGTCCCGCACGTACAAGCGATGACTTGCCACTACCCGATGCACCCACCACTGCCAGAAACCGCATCTGGTTCGGTGACCTGCTGGAAGTCAGGGAATGGACACGCTCGACCAGTTTCGCGGTCAACTCTTCGCGTCCCACGAACAGATCCATATCGGATTCATCGAAGTAATTCAATCCTTTGTACGGACAGAGACCCAGCCCCGGCGCATCTTCACGGCGTATGTTGGCAGCCAGATCCAGCAACCGGGCGGCTGCCCTGGGTTCATCATCCAGCCCAAGTGCAGAGACGAAACGGGCTTCGATCGTGGGAATATCCGGCGGGCGCAGATTTTGTTCCAGGCGGCTGATCTGCGCGTCACTATAGCCGACGGCGATGGACAATTCCAACTGGGTAATGCCAGCCCGGCGTCTCAGAAAACGCAGCATATCGCCGAAGGTGGTGAATTTTTCCAATGTGTTCTCAGGGATTGAGGCGGACATAGGCACTTCCTTTCCAAAACGAATATAGTTTCGTCTTCGTGTGCATAGAATAGCACTTTCTCGTGCCTTTTGGAGAATTTTGGTAGGAAATGGCAAGAAGGGTAGGCGCTCCAGCGCTAGAGTGAAGGCATCGAAACGACCGGTGCGCACAACCTTCTGCCTGGGAGCGCAAAATCAGCCGGTCAAAGGAGACCGAGATGCTTAAGAATCGTTTGTTCACTATTTTGATGATCATCGTGTTGGTACTGGTTGTCGGCCTGACTGCCCGTGAAGCATTTGCCACGGCGGATGTTGTATCAAAAGCCAATGCCGCAGATGAGATCCTACTTTCAAAATGTGCCATTCTCCCATCCCAGTTATCCCTTCACACCGAATACAACAGTCAGAGAGGAATGTGGGTGACTTACACAGGACAGGGTCCCAGTGGCGTGGATGGTGGATTGATCGACCTGCTTTCCGCGTATCCCACCTGCTCAAGATAAGGAGAATCGATCATGAACCATTTTTCCATTGAATCCACAGGCAAAGAGAAGATTAAGTCACTGATGAAAGAGGGCATGGAGAGCCAGGCTTTCCAAAGGTCCAGGACTCCAGCACACGGGCTCTTTCATCGCCTACCGAATTTCATAATGTGGTTGACCACTCTGGGAATATTGCTGATGTTGGTTCGTTAAGTATTTTAGCTATGAATCTCGTATAAGTTCCACCAGTAAAGCTATAACGAGAGATCAACGAATTCTGTAAAATTCCATTTCAGTGCACGCGGAAGCCATATAGCTGTACACGTACGCATTGCTCTTGCACTGGCACTGATCGCAGGACTTCATCGTGCGTGCCTTTGGCATTCCGCTGCCGTAAGATGGTATCCAGGCCATGATCAAAGAGAGGCAGGCTTCAACAGCCTGCCTCTCTTCGCGCTCGGTCAATACTTCGCTGGAATATCAAAACGTCCGTGTTGTGGACGGGCAACCAACTCATTAGCTCAAACCAACGACGGTACCCTTTTACCCCTTTATTTACTTCAAGTTACCTGCGATTTCGTTGACAGACACTGTACAAGTTGGCTATTGAATCTGCAATCCATATTGGGTATGATGAAGGTGGGAGGTACCAGAAAAATAGAAGTCTGGAGTGACAGTTGGTTTGTAGAAACACACATTATTTGATGGAAAGGCTACAGATGAAAAAAATCATACGCTCTCTTACGTTTGCATTGATGATTTCATTGCTCACGGCAACTGCCGTCTTTGCTCTGTTCACCAACGGGGACTTTGAAACCGGTGATTTCACCGGCTGGACGAAATCAGCTTTTATCAACCAGGAATTTGACGACCCTCCCGGAGCTGGGGGAACAGACTTGAGCGCCATCGTTGGTGGTCCCGCTGCAGCCCCGCTGAGTCTCTCGGACCCGAATACCGCTGGCAACCTAAAATATCCGGCTGCCGGGCATTATTCCGCCCGCGTCAATAGTGAGCTTTCCAATAACGACGGTGGCTATGGCAGGAACGCCAGTACCATCTCGCAGACGGTTTCAGCCGTTTTGGACCCTTCGGACAGCCAGGTGCATGTACGCTTTAACTATGCTGCCGTCATGGCGCAGCCTAATGATGACCAGCATGAGGAGGATGAACTGCCTTACTTCCGCATCATGGCTGTAAACACAAGTAATGGCAACGATGTACTATTCGACTTTTATTCCTTCGTGGGCGAGCCGGGCAGGAACTGGTTGGACGGGGCCGCTTTTGAAGACGAGGGCGAACGCTGGCAATATATTGATTGGACCTCTGTAGACCTCGCTTCGAGCGAAGCTCACCCGGTCGAGGCGGGCGATATCATTATTCTTGAGATTACCGCCTCAGGCTGCTCGCAGGGTGGACATCCCGGTTACATTTATATCGATGAAATCACAGACCTCCCAGACGGCTCACCGACCGGCCTAAGCATCCAGGCTGCAGGTCCGGCAAATGCCAATGCCGGTTCAACCGTCACCTATACCTATACCTTCAGTAATGATACAGGGAACCCGCTTGATCTGACAATCGTCAGCAGCCCACCCACCCATGTTACCTTTACAACCCTGAGCGATACAGTTCATTGCAGCGGGACGGCACCTGTGACCTGTAATTTCAACGGCATTGCGACAGGCAGTTCCGGCAGTGTCACCATCACAGGCGACATTGCCCTGGCAGCAGCAGGGACAACGCTCGTGCATGACAATTACACGATCAGTGCAACCGGCTTTCCGGCTGTGAGTGGCCCTCCAATGATCACAACCGTGCTCCCGGCCGGCTCAGCCACTCTCACCCTTGCTGCATCGGGTGCCGCAACCGTGAAGCCTGGAGATCAATATACGTATACATTGAACTACACAACCGATATGGCCGTCAGCGATGCCCAGGCTAGCCTGACGCTGCCCGTCCACACCACCTTTGCCTCGTCTGATGAAAGCTGCACGGTGGCAGGCGGAGTTGTAACCTGCGATTTGGGCGCCCTGAGCGCGGGCGACGGATCCTTCGACGTGATCGTCCTGCTGGATAAACTGAAGAAGGCGGGACTCACCCTTACACTGCCTGCCACTTCCTACTCGATCAGCGCCACGGATGCCGCGACCGTAAATGGCTCGGCCACAGTTACAGCAGATGTACTGTCACCTTTTGCAGATGTGCCTATTGGGTACTGGGCGCTGGATCACATCCAGTCGATTTGGGCGGCAGGGGTTACCAATGGTTGCGCACAGGCTCCATTAAGGTACTGTCCCAACAGCTTTGTCACCCGGGCTGATGCCGCTGTGCTGATCGAGCGCGGCATGGGCAACTTTGCTCCCACGCCGAATCCAACCGGCATGTTCGCGGATGTCCCGTATCCCGGGCAGCCAGCCTACTACACACCCTTTATAGAAGAATTCTACAACGATGGGATCACGAGGGGCTGCTCGTCCCCGCCTTTGAAATACTGCCCGCAGGACTTCGCCACACGCGGCGAGGCGGCTGTTTTCATTGAGCGGGCTATCGGGAACTTCTCACCCTCTCCATCCACAACCGGCATGTTCGCCGATGTCCCCTACCCGGGCCTTGAGGCGTTCACGCCGTTCATTGAAGAACTGTATAACGATGGAATCACGATCGGCTGTTCACAGGTGCCTGTTTTGTTGTACTGCCCCCAAAGCAATATCACACGGAATGATATTGCCGTCTTCATTCAGCGTGCCTTCAACCTGCCGATGCCATCCTGAGTACGGCAACTGTCCGCCAGGTTCATTCAGCAGCACCATTGGTGTTGACGGTCTATCAGGGTGAGCCAGCGGGATTCATCGTCAAAGACTTTGGCATCGATCTGGCGTAAGCTATCATAGAGAGGCAGGCTTTGAAAGCCTGCCTCTCTGTGCGTTGTTGGCAGGTCAGCGCCTCACCTGCATGCTGATCTTATCCAGCAGAAAATCCATCAGGTAATGATTCACTTCGTCGGCCGCATCATGCTGGACCCAGTGCGTGGCTTCGGGGAACAGGATCAGGCTGCCCACTTCCACATGATCCATGCTCGGGCGCGCCATGCGGTGCGTGAGCGCAACGTCCTTCATGCCCCACATCATCAGGGTCGGGACGCGTATCCGCATTTCTTTTGGCCAGCGCGGTTGATGGCGGGCAGCCGCGCGATACCAATTAAGCATGGCAGTCATCGCACCAGGCTGTGCCCAGGCTTCCTTATACTTTTCAATATCTTCATTTGTGAACGTGTGGATTTTGCCGCTGCCGCGCAAGGCACGGACGGCGCCCTGCCAGTCAGCGGCTTGCATGCCTTTCTCGGGCAGCCATGGCAGTTGAAAGAAGAAGGCATACCACGAGCGGCGCATCTGTTCGAGGTCGCGCTGCAAAAATCTGCGCATCACCAGCGGATGCGGGACGTTGAGAATTCCCAGCCGCTGCAACCGCTCGGGATGTTTGTATGCCAGCATCCAGGCGACGACCGCACCCCAGTCGTGTCCCACCAGGTTGACCTTTTCATAATCCAGCGCGTCGATCAAGCCGAGAATATCGTTGACCAGTTCATCGACACGATAGTTCCTGACGCCCTGCGGCTTGTCGCTCAGGTTGTAGCCGCGCTGATCGGGGATGATGACCCGAAATCCTGCTTCGGCTAATGCCGGGATTTGCCTGCTCCACCCATACCAAAACTCTGGAAAGCCGTGCAACAGCACTACAGGCACTCCGCTCTTTGGCCCTGCCTGCACCACATGCAAGCGGATCCCGTTGGTTTCAATATACGTATGTTCAAGTTCCATAAGGAAGGTCTTTGCCTACTGTCGAACGAGACGTGGTCGTCGTTAATAATCGCCCTGAAAATAGGCGTTGATCAGGTCTGAAATATCGGCAGTGGTATTCTGGCGCGCGACGGCAAAGAAGTCATGGGCGGTGGCACGGCCGCGGCCGTAGCGGGATGTGTAGTCCTGCAGGAAACGGAAGAAATCCTCGTCGCCCATGCGGTAGTGGAGAACCTCCATGAAGTTCGCTCCATTTAAATAGGCGGCATTGACGTAGCCGCGGAACGATCCGCTTTCATAGACGTTCGTATCCACCCAACCCGACGGACCGAAATAATTGACGCGGAAGTTCCACCACCAGTCATACGAGTTGGGATAGATATACTGATAGAACAATGCCTCACTATACACAGAGAGTGCCTCATCGAGCCATGGCTCCATCGCCTGATCGCTGCCCACCAGCCCAAACCACCACTGGTGAGCGATCTCATGCACACCGATCGCGATCAGGTTGCTGCGCGCCGAGTCGTTATATTCATTGTAAAACTGGGTCGCCAGAAATACGAGCCCGTCATATTCCTGTCCATCGTTCAGGTCTGCCTGCACGATACTCAGGCTGCCGTACGGGAACGCGCCAAACTTCACTTCGAACAGACCGATCTCACGGACCGCCGCATTCAGGATCGCCGCGCCCTGATAGTCATACCCTGGATAATAATACGAGCGGATCTGCGCGCCGCCGGCGACTGCATCCACGTAAAGGAATTGGTCGCTGGCTGAAAGCGCGAACGTACGCGCGCCGTTGATGCGATAACGCGTCCATTCACCGTTCGGCTCCTCAACTCCACTGGCGGCAATGACGACACCCGCTTCAGTCGTTTTGATGTTCACCTCAAAATCAGATGAGTCGTACACGAGATATTCACCCACATACGATGGATCATGCAGGATCCATCCATTGCTGTATGGCACGACGAAGGGATACCAATCCGTCAGGTTGACCTGGTCCACATCATAGCCATAGGGATGTTCCTTGATCTTCACCGGGATTGAAATACGGAATCGCATGCTGAGGGTTAGCGGCGCACCCGGGGCAAGCGCCTGAGGCAGATAGACCGTGAGTCGATGACTGCTCAGGTCGTAGTTCAACGGGTTGCCATCGAGCATGATGTTCTCGATGCTGAATCCGCCGCGCAGGTTGGGTAGCGCGGCCATCACCAGCTCATTGAGTGCAACGCCCGTCTGGTTGGTGTAGCGGACCGTTTCGTCAACCGCCATCTGGCGGCTGTGATAATCGAGCAGTGCATACAAGGTGTATTGAGTCCGTTCAGAGGGCGCGGGAGGTGTCGGGGATGGGAGAGTTGTTGCCGTAAATTCAAGTGTTGGCAGCGGCGTGTCAGTTGGCGGAGGGGGTGTAAATGTGTATTGCAGAGTCGGCGTTTCAGTGGGAAACCCAATGGGCTGGAATGGCGTGGGGGTAAGAGCCGCGTTCGGGTCCACGGTAACAAACGTGAGCGTAGGAGCAGGCGCCTGCACCACCACCTGCAGGAGCGTGCATGAAATGGAAATCAAAACAAGGGATAGGGAAGCCAGTCGAAGAGGGTTTTTCATAAAAAGTTTCAATAGGTCGTTGCGAGCGCAGCGAAGCAATCTTTTTGTTGTGCTGGAGATTGCCTTCTCATTTGCGCTTCGTCTGTGCTCGCCTGACGGCTCGCTCCGCTCAGCGCGACAACACTACTATGGATTCTTGAAATATTGAGTTAACAACCCAGTGATATCCGCCGCCGTGTTCTGACGAAACACGCGGAAGAAATCTGCGCCTGTGGCACGCCTGCCCGCGTATTGGGTGTGGAAGTCTTTAAGAAAGGCAAGGAAAATTTCGTCGCCGACCTGCTTGCGCAAATCTTCGAGGAAGCGCGCACCTGTGAGATAGACCTTGTCCCAATATGGACGCTGACCGCCGCCATCGTAGATCTGCGTATCCACATAACCCGCCTGCTGAAATTCAAAATAACGATAACCCCACCACCAATCCACGAGATCGGGATGGACCGTTTCATAATAGATGCGCTCGCTGTATGTACACAGCGCTTCATCCAGCCAGGGCTCGAGCGCCTGGTCGTTGGCAACGCTGTCGAACCACCATTGATGGGCGGTCTCGTGCGCGGCAATGATGACAAGATAATTCTTTGGCGTGTTGTCGTACAGGTTGAAATAATCGCGGCTGATGAAGTAAAGACCGGAGAACTCCATGCCATCGTTGAAATCACCCTGCACGGCGGTCAGTGTTTTATGGCGATAGGGTCCGAACTTTTCGGAAAACACTTCCAGGGCTTCCGCAGTTGTCTGCAGCATGGCTTCGCCAGGCGCGTCATAAAACCCAAAGAAGTAACTGTAGACTGTGACGTCTCCGACCGTGCGCGTGGCGACCTTAAAAAAATCGCTGATGGATAAGGCAAACGTGCGACCCGCTTTCAGCACAAACCGACGACTGCTGTCCGTTTTGGAATCAGCTTCCGCCCCTGAGGAGGCGATCTGCGGAGCCGCCCCATCAGTGAACGTGACACTGACATCGAAATCTGCCAGGTCATAGACGAGATGTTCGCCATAGAACCACGGGTTGTGCAGGATCCAGCCTTCGCCCGGCTGATAAGGCACAACGAAGGGATACCAGTCCACGAAGTTGACCTGGCGCTCTGTGTATCCATAGATCTGCGGGCGGATATCGTTGGATGCATTGTTATATGCCTGCATCTGGGGAAGGATGAGTCCGTAGTTCAGCTTGATGACCGCGGTTCTCCCAGCTTCCAAAGGTTGTGGCAATGAAATTTCCAGCCGCTGGCTCACGTTCTCAAGGGTGTAATCGGTAACAAGTTGATCATCCACCTCGATGGACTTAAGGCTGAATCCACCGCTCCACAAATTTGGCACCACAGCAAGGATGAGGTTCGTCAGTGTTTCGCCGGTCCAATTGGGATAGGTGATGGTCTGTTCCACCACTGCAGCTTTGGCGGTGTAATTCAATTGCAGATCGATCATATACTGCGGCCTCTCCAGCTCAGGCGTGAGTGTGGGCAGGGATGTCGGCGCTTCAGTGGGAAGTGAGGCGTCCGTTGGCGCAGTGGTCGGCGAAGGAAGAAGAGTCTCAGTTCGAAGAGTTGGGGGATTTGTGGCAACCATCGGAGATGCGCAGGAGGCGAGGAGAAGAATGAGGAAAGCCTGTACTGGGCTACGCCGAACGAATGAGAGAAGAATGCGGGTTGTGATTGGGTGAGACATGTGTGTATTTTATCGTCAATTCGGATTAAGAATTCATCAAAATCATCGGGCATTCGTACTTAACGAAAAAACCTCCCGCCAGGTTCCTGTGCGGGAGGTGTATCGATCACATCTGGAAGCACTCTTCGTGATTCTCCTTCCTGACCGGGAGACCAGGTTAAGTATTGTTTCAGTTGATCGTACCAACCGTTACGGCAGCGGGATGCCGAAGGCACGGACGATGAAGACGGCCATCTCGCCGCGTGTCACGTAGTTCTGCGGACAGTACTTCAGCGGGTTCACAGCACAGCCCGTTGTGATGCCATCGTTGTAGAACTCCTCGATGAACGCCTGGAAGGAGGCCGGCTGCCCGGCATACGGCACATCTGCAAACATGCCGGTCGGGTTCGGGGTGGGCGTGAAGTTGCCCAATGCCCGCTCGATGAAGACTGCCATCTCGCCTCGTGTCACATAGTTCTGCGGACAATATCTCAAGGGGTTCACCGCACAACCCGCGGTGATGCCATCGTTGTAGAACTCCTCGATGAACGGAGTGAAGAACTCCAGTCCGGGATAGGGCAGATCTGTAAACATGCCGGTCGGGTTCGGTGTGGGAGCAAAGTTGCCCATCGCCCGTTCGACGAACACCGCCATCTCGCCGCGCGTCACAGTAGCCAACGGACAATACATCTTCGGCGATTGCGAGCAGCCTGTGGTGATGCCAGATTGGTAGAACGCTTCGATATATTTCCAGAACATGTGCGTTGAAGGTACATCCACGAAGGATGCTTTGACGATTGTATAGGATTCCCCATTTGTATAGTTTCCATTTCCTGTTCCCAGCCCGCCCAACGGATTACTGCTTCCATCCCGAATGCTATCGTTGTCCACTACATCCAGGCGAATGGACCCATCGCCCGTCCCCGTATCCATTATCACGGTGTAGGTTGTGCCGGAGCCGCTTACACTTGAGACAAAGGCATTTGTTACACCCGCCGTAGTCAGGGCAAAATC
>JBDTPH010000157.1:0-4205 GCA_039932795.1 Chloroflexota bacterium | reverse complement strand
TTGCCTATGCCTCGGCTTAGCCCAGCGTTTTCTCAAAACACAACTCACGAGTAAGATATATAAAACTCACTTGATTGCCTCGATGATCTCAGCAACCATGTCAAACTTGTTGAACTGCGGCATGATGTACACGCCTCCTGCCCAAGCCTTGAGCTGGTCAATCAGCTCGACTGCCACCTCCACCCCAACTTTGACGCCGTCCTCCCCCGCGGCTTCAATGCGCGCTCGGGTCTCATCCGGGATGAAAATACCAGGTACTTCGTTATGTAAGAAGCTTGCATGCCTGGCGTTGACCAAAGGCAGGATTCCCACAAGCAACGGCTTATCGAAGCTCCCATATTTTTTCTTATAGGCTTCCAATAGTCTGGGCCCATCTTCACCGCGATACACCGGTTGCGTGAGGAAAAAGTCCGCGCCTGCCTTGATCTTGCGATGCAGGTTCCTGATCTCGGTTTCGATATCAGGGGGACACAAATTGAGTGCCGCGCCGACAAAGAAATTCGTCGGCTGACCGATGGAGGTACCTGAATGATCGAGGCCGGTGTTAAATCCCTGTTTGATGAGTTTGATCAAACCCGATGGCACAAGGTCATAATTATCCATGGCTTCCGGATAATCACCAATGGAGGTTGGGTCACCCATTACAACGAACACATTGCGGATTCCAAGCGCGTGCGCGGCAAGCAGATCTCCTTGAACCCGTAGAAGGTTCCTTCCGCGGGTCGGGAAGTGGAGCGTCGTCTCAACCCCAACCTTTCGTTGCACAATATCACATACTGCCCAGGCTGACATTCTCATGCGCGCCATCGGAGAGTCGGCAACGTTGATGACGTCCGCGCCCGCGTCAGCCAGGAGAGAGGCGCCCGCGATCAATTTGTGGGTCGAGAGTCCACGGGGAGGATCCATTTCCACTGAAATCGCAAATGCACCTGCAGTCAATTTTTGCGCAAACTGGGTTGGTTGCTCCTGTGCAGTTTCGGTCAGTTCCTCCTGCGGCAAAATGGTGATCTCGGTTGGACGTATCTGCGGGGTCGTGTCAAGTGCCTTTCTCATCGCGGCAATGTGCTGATGGGTTGTCCCGCAACATCCACCCACGATGCCTGCGCCTGCCTCGCGAAACGAGAGCGCGTAATCACCAAAGTATTCCGCGTCGGCGGGGTACATAATGCGCCCGCCAACCTGCTCAGGCCAGCCTGCATTTGGTTTCACCCAAAATAATCCATCCGGCACTGCGTGTTTCATCTGTTTCAGCAAACGCAGGAGTTGAGTGGGCCCACCCGAACAGTTGACACCAATTACGTCCACCTCTGCCTCTTTGAGTATGCGTGCCACTTTGACTGGATCATCACCGAGAAGTGTCCTGTCATCGCGCGTAAAGGTGACGGATGCAACGACCGGCAGATCACAGACCTGACGGGCAGCTTTGATCGCTTCACGGATCTCATACAGATCGCTGAACGTTTCGATGACGACCAGGTCCACACCCGATTCAGCCAGCGCGCGGATCTGCTCCGCGAACGCCTCACGCGCCTGCTCTGGCTTGACTCTGCCATACGGCGCGATCCTCACCCCAAGTGGACCCACATCCCCAGCCACCAGCACATCCCTGAAGGATGCGGAGACGACACGCCTGGCAAGGTCCACGCCTGCCTTGTTGATCTTGATAACGTCATCCTGGAGTCCATGTTTGCCAAGTTTGAAGCGGTTGGCTCCGAAGGTATTTGTAATAATTAACTGTGCACCCGCTTCGATGTAGGAACGATGTATCTCGGCCACTGCCGATGGATTCGCAAGATTAAGTTCGTCGAAGCATTTCTCAAATCCCACGCCGCGTGCATGCAGCATGGTTCCCATCGCGCCGTCGGCGAGCAGGGTTTGAGTGGAGGCTAGATCCAGGAATTTATTTTTATCCATTTCTTTTCACAGCTTTCATTATTTTTTTATTACGGTTAAGGGAGCACCATCGCGCGAAACTGTGTAAACTACTTCTGCTTCGGGCGCTATATCAAGATCAAGGTTGTGACGTGACAGGGTAACGAAATAATAGTCCTGACCTATCAACACGGGATCAAAAGCATCCAAAACTTTTAAATCCTCCCTGGCGAAGGTGTTGAACATATGTGCAGGACCTTCCACCCATACATAGGCATTCGGCTGCGCCATACTGTTAACGTATTCTGCCGCCTCACGATAGGATGTTGCCCAGTAATCCAATTCAAAGCGTCTTTGCGCGCCGTTCACGCCGCCGATCAAATGGTTGTAGTAAATATACTCATAAGGATGAAGATGAATTGCGCCCAAAATGCCGGGTAGGATGGAGAGCAAGATCAAGGTTATCTGCCATAGGGGCTTCTTGATCCGGGAAAATAAAATACCTGCCACAAGAAATAGTGGCGGAAGGATAAAAAACACCTGGCGGAAATTGTCATAGAGCGATGGGCGAATGATAATAAAGCTCAGGATGGGGACAATACACCAGACCAATACCAGTTCCATGAACACCTGTTTTTTATTGCCTTCGTTTGTTGGTTTAAACCAGGCTTCAACAATCAAGACAACAAAACCCAATAGGAACAGCAATAGAACCGGTTCGGTCAACTGGATACCGAGTAAAAAGGGTAGGTAAAAAAA
Source organism: Chloroflexota bacterium (assembly GCA_039932795.1). Classification (GTDB taxonomy): domain Bacteria; phylum Chloroflexota; class Anaerolineae; order Anaerolineales; family Villigracilaceae; genus Defluviilinea. The sequence goes on along the minus strand of JBDTPH010000157.1, from coordinate 1,574 downwards.
TGGCAATCCTGTTGATGTATACGTTTGACCATTGAAAAGAACCTGGCTGTTCCAGGGATAAGAGGACATTAATCTGATACTTTCGATAAGATGCCCAAGGGGATCCTCCCAAAGATAGGGCCAGACAATGTACATTGTCGTGATCGCAACAACAGCATACAAGCCAAGGTTGAACAGCGCTCTTTTACCCCTGGTCCGTAGGCCGTATAGCGCAATGATTAAACCTGCAAAAGGACCCAGTATGCGTATGGATATGGTAAAGCCAAGCAGCATACCCGGCAAGAGAATCGGTAAAACAGCGGATAATGTCGCTGGAGAATATCGAATAAATAAAAATAAAAGGAGGAATGCCGACCCTAGTGTATAAACGAGCCTTATTCGAAGAAAAAGCAGGAAGAATTTTTGGATATAAATCTCAGGTGGGGTAGTGAGTATGTTCGATGCAACCATAGAGATAATATTGGTTTGGCCCGATGCCGCAGCTTGGACAAGATCTGCGATGAGGGAATGGATTGATCCAGTCGACGCGAATAATCCGAAAGCAGAAAGAAGCCAGAAGGTGGATAGAAGTGCAAGCAAACGGTTCAATCGTTCCGTTGACGCGAATAAAGAAATCCGCTTGAGCGAGTCCATCATCCTGAAGCCGAAGGCCAAACTTAGGAGAAAGAAGGCAAAAAAGGGAATGTCTTTTGAGTTCATGAAGGCATGCCCCCAGAAAACGGGCTGTGTTACAAGTAAGAGGGTTGCTCCAATCGCGCCAGTTTGGCTTAACCAGCGGATGCCAATGTCGTAAAATGCCCAGACTCCGGCAAGGTAAACAATGAAATTGATCAGGTGGTATATATCTATATGATGGATCGGAAGAATATTATCCAGCAAATCGAATGCAAGTTCATCAAGCATTACAAATGCAGGCCCGTAACCTCCCAAGTCGTCCAGCGTGATCTTTACGTCACCTTCCAAAATCCAGGTTTGATAAGCGTCAAGAGAAAGGGTCGCGTATCTGTGAAGCAAAAATTCGTCCCAACTTTCGCCGCGGCGCGTGAGACTAATAATTCCGATCATAAAGGTGAGTACCAGAATGATGATGATCGGTTGGCTTTGTTTCATATCTTGTTTAGCGATCCAATCTTTGAATAACAATTACTTCATCAACTGTTCGACTCGTGACTCACCTACAGAATAGTACTTGGCCCGTGGGTGATGGACAATGATCGCAGCTGTCGATTGTTCAGGGATCAACTGATAAGCAGGGCTCAGGCTTATGCCAAGCTCGGTTGTCGCAGCGGGCAACAGATCAAAGATCTTCCTGTGGTCTTCGAGTTCAGGGATGGCGGGATAGCCCCAGGAGTAACGTTTACCCTGATTTTCAGGGATGCCCATTTCACGGCGCAGGTGTTCGTGTAAATAATTTGCGGTGGCTTCGGCAGTCTGAACACCCAGGCCATGGGTGAAGTAGGTGCCCAACTCCCCATTGAACTCGAGCTGATCGTTCGCCTTCAGCCGTGCGCCGACGAGGAAGCGAAAATAATCCTCGTGCAGCAGATCACCGAATCGTGGGCGCAAATACAGCC
>JBDTPH010000156.1:0-3618 GCA_039932795.1 Chloroflexota bacterium | reverse complement strand
CAGCGCCCCGGTGATATCGTTGCCAGTGTACGACAGGGCAGCATTGACTTTGGGATCACAGGTCTCGATATGATCGAGGAAAAGCGTGGCGCCAATGGCGAAATTATCATCCTGCACGATTCCCTTGGCTTTGGAGCTTGTGCTCTGACATTGGCTGTTCCAGAAACATGGAAAGAAGTAACTGATATTGAGTCTCTCAAAGAATATGCCGCTGCATTGAAAAGTCCCTTACGTGTCGCGACAAAATTCCCTGTATTGACCGAACGCTTTCTTAACCAAAATAATATTTTGCACACCCTGATCGCAGCGGAAGGCACACTCGAAAGCGCGCCCACCATCGGTTATGCCGATATCATCTCTGACCTCGTCTCCTCGGGTCAAACGTTGATCGACAATCGTCTGCGCCCACTGCCGGATGGCATCATCCAAAAATCACAGGCTGTATTGATCGCAAACCGTAAAGCTCTGCAAACCCGTCCCGAAGTTCTGGAAATGGCACGACGTTTGCTTGAATACATTGAAGCTCATATGCGCGCCAATGATAATTTGCTGGTCATTGCGAACATGCGTGGCGAAAGCCCTGAAGTGATTTCTCAAAAGATATTTACACAAACATCCGTAGGCGGCCTGCAGGGACCCACCATCAGTCCGATCGGTGTACGCGATGGAGCACCGAACTGGTATTCGGTGACTGTCGTCGTGCGCCGTGATCATTTGCCGCAGGCCATTTCCGAACTGCGCCTCATCGGTGGCAGCGGCATTATTGTTTCGCCCATCACGTATATTTTTGAAGAAGAGCCACCGCGTTATAAAGCCATGCTCAAAGCCCTCGCACAAGGAGTCCATCGTGCTCAAACAATATAACCCACAAACTGCACAACAAACCATTCTCAAGCGTACGCCGCCCGACGAATTTCCTGTCAGCCAGCGCGTGCTGGATGGCATTACAAAACTCTTTGGCGAATCACTGACTCCTGAACAGGCCGTCACACGGATCCTAAAAGATGTGCGGATGAACGGGGATTCTGCTCTCCAAAAGTGGACTCGCATGCTCGATTCGTTCGACCTTCCACCTGCTCCCGTTTCACCTGCTTTAATTCGGTCAGCGCTTGGTTCCATTTCCCCAGCGCAACGCGAGGCACTCGAAAAAGCTGCCGCCCGCATCGAACTATTTCATCGCTGCCAGCCCCTGAGCTCATGGTTTACGAATGAGCTCGGCGGCACACTCGGGCAGATCATCCGTCCCATTCAACGCGTGGGACTCTATGTTCCCGGTGGCACTGCTCCGTTACCGTCCACGGTTTTGATGAGTGCGATTCCTGCCCGGGTCGCAGGCGTCAAGGAGATTGTTGTGGTCACACCGCCTAATCGCTCCATTGCGAATAAAGATCTACCCGTTGACCCCATGATTCTTGCCGCCTGCGCCATCGCTGGCGTGGACATGGTCTATCTGCTCGGCGGCGCGCAGGCGATTGCCGCACTGGCGTATGGCACGGAGACCATTCAACCAGTGAACAAGATCTTTGGCCCCGGCAACCTATTTGTTACCCTCGCCAAACGGCAGGTCTACGGCGTGGTGGGCATCGACGGGTTGGCTGGCCCGACTGAAACCGTTGTCATCGCAGATGAGTCTGCCAACCCAGCATGGGTCGCCGCCGATCTGCTTGCACAAGCTGAACATGATCTGCTTGCATCTGCGATCCTGCTGACACCATCTCAATCCCTGATCGAAAAAGTTCAGGTGGAGGTTGCCCGTCAACTTGAACAACGCGGGCGTGCCGATATCATCGTTGCCTCACTGGAAAACCGGGGCGGTGCTGTGTTGACTCGTGACCTGGATGAAGCCATACAACTGGCAAATGATTATGCCCCTGAGCATCTTGCTCTATCGGTAAGCGAGCCGTGGCGATGGGTGGAAAAAGTGAACAACGCCGGCGGTGTGTTTGTCGGCGAACATTCCTTTGAGGTGCTCGGCGATTATCTCGCCGGACCGAGCCACGTCATGCCTACAGGTGGCTCCGCACGCTTTGCGTCCCCGCTCAACGTCTGGGACTTCATAAAAATCGTCAGCCTGGTGGCTCTCGATGAAAAAACGGTGCAGGCCATCGGTCCGATTGCAGCCACGATTGCAGAGTCCGAGGGTCTGGATGCGCACCAGAATGCCGCTCTCCTCCGGCTGGAGAAATCGGCATGAAGATCCGCAAACATCTTGAGTCCCTGCCGGCCTATACTCCCATCGAGCCGTTTGAGGTGTTGTCTGAGAGGATCGGTCGTGCGCCAACAGAAATTGTCAAACTGGATGCCAATGAAAATCCATATGGGCCGTTGTCTGTTGTTCGTGAAGAGCTTGGCAAAATGGAGTTTCCTCACATTTATCCCGACCCTGAGAGCCGCGCCTTGCGAAAATCACTTGCAGACTTCACAGGCGTTCCTGCTGAATACCTGATGGCTGGCGCGGGTGCTGATGAACTGCTTGACCTGCTGATGCGAGTCTTCCTTGAACCAAATGACTGCATTCTCTCGTGCCCACCGACCTTTGGCATGTACTCTTTTGATGCGGAACTCAACGCCGCGCGCTGCGTCGAAGTACCGCGCCGCGCAGATTTTTCGCTGGATATGGAGTCGATCCACAAGGCAGTGGAAACCCATCGCCCGAAGCTCTTCTTTATTACATCGCCCAATAATCCAGATGGTTCAGTTCTTAATGCAAAGACCATTGATGCATTGTTGGAATTGCCTACTCTCATTGTTTTGGATGAAGCCTACATTGAATTTGCAGGTGAAAATCTTGGAGCAAGCTTGAGCCGCATTCGTGATGTGCCTGGACGTGAGAATTTGATTGTGCTACGCACATTCAGCAAATGGGCAGGGCTGGCAGGCCTGCGGATCGGATATGGCGCGTTCCCTCTTTGGTTGATGCCGATCTTGTGGAAATCCAAGCAGCCATACAATATCAATGTCGCGGCCAGTTTCGCGGCGCAGGTTTCGCTGAAAAACGTGGATGATCTGGCAAAAGTTGTTGACCTTCTGAAAAGCGAGCGCAATAGATTGCTGGCCGAGTTGGAGAATATCCCGTTTTTGAAACCATATCCCACCCAATCCAATTTTATTCTCTGTAAGGTCGTGGGCCGGGATGCGGCTGAACTCAAAGCGCAGCTGGCGCAAAAGCATGGAGTTTTCATCCGCTATTTCAATAAGCCTGGCCTGCGCGATCATGTTCGCATCAGCGTTGGCAGGCCGAAGGATACGGATGCATTGTTGAAGGCATTGAAAATCGAATTAGGAGTCGAAGTCTCCTGACTTCGAAAGGAGTAATTATGCGAACCGCTGAAATATCACGTCAAACGAATGAAACGCAGATCGAGATCAAATTAGGTTTGGATGGAAGTGGACAACACAAGATCTCTACGGAAGTCGGGTTTCTCGATCATATGCTAACCCACCTGGCCGTGCACGGCTTATTTGACCTGACTGTACAGGCAAAAGGTGATCTGCACATCGACGTCCACCACACGGTGGAAGATGTTGCGCTTGCCTTAGGCCGGGCCTTTGACAAAGCGTTGGGTGACCGCAAGGGCATTGTCCGCATGGGAGATTGCTTCGCGCCGATGGATGAAA
>JBDTPH010000155.1:0-5512 GCA_039932795.1 Chloroflexota bacterium | reverse complement strand
CATGCTCCTGGCAGAAGCGGGGATATTCACGACCTATGAGGAAGCACTCGAGGCAATTCAGTAGTGGATAGAGTGATGGTCGTGTCAAAATCCAGGAATATCAGAAGGAGACACGTATGCCAATCGCAGATGATCTTGCTTGGGCAGCGGTCCGCCGCGCGCCCGTTCTATCCCGCTGTCTGGGATGTGTTCGGGGGACATGTGGAACCCGGCGAGCGATACGATCAGACGTTGGTCCGTGAGCTGCAGGAGGAATTGGGCATCACTCCAACGCAGTGGACCTATCTGAAGACGCGCACCTCTCTCCACGAGCCAGCTGACACGTTAACCTTGCATCTCTATGTCATCACAGCCTGGGAGGGGACGCCCGTCAACCGCCAGCTCGACGAGCACAGCGAGATCGGCTGGTTCTCCCTGGCACAGGCAACACAATTGAAGCTCGCAGACCCAACGTATCCAGAACTTTTTTCACAGCATATGGATTCATAGAGGCGGGAAATGCCTGTCATGAAAGTCACCTTGCGCGCAAGGGATTTTCAGGTATGCTTGACCTCATCACTGTTTGAGGATCATCCTTCATGCCATCCCTTACCCCTCATGATTTCGTCAGCAAATGGAAACGCGCCGAAGCACGCGAACGCCAGCAAGTCCAGGAACATTTCATTGACCTGTGCAGGCTGGTTGGGCATGAGACGCCCATGCAAGCCGACCCCACAGGCAAACGGTTTGCCTTTGAGATGGGTGCGGCGAAAACAAGCGGTGGCTCAGGCTGGGCAGATGTTGCCAAGGTGGGTTGTTTCGGCTGGGAATACAAGGGCAAACATGCAGACCTGGATAAAGCCTACGATCAGCTTTTGCGTTACCGTGATTCGCTTCAAAATCCCCCGCTGCTCGTTGTTTCCGATATCAACAATATTATCATCCGCACAAACTACACCAACCTCCCCACGCGGACCATCACCCTTACACTCGATGACCTGATCAACCCTGAGAGCATCCAAACGCTCAAGACAGTCTTCTTCAACCCAGAACAACTCAAGCCAAAAGAGACGATCGAAAGCGTCACACAGGAAGCGGCAGCCAGGTTCTCCCGGCTTGCCCAGAACCTGCACAAATATGGGAACGACCCGCAGGAGATCGCACACTTCCTGATCCGGCTGTTGTTCTGCCTGTTCGCAGAAGATATTGGTCTCCTGCCCGAAAAACTGTTCCCGCGTTTACTGGAACAGACGCGCCACAATTCAAAGGATTTCTCCGAAGTATTGAGCCAGTTATTCCGCGCCATGAACACGGGCGGCTTCTTTGGCTCGGAGAGGATCCTGCACTTCAACGGTGGACTCTTCAACGACGACCACGTGCTGCCATTGGACGGCGCAGACATGGACATCATCGCCGGCATCGACGCGCTGGACTGGGGCGCCATCGAACCGTCCATCTTCGGCACACTGTTCGAGCGCGGACTGGACCCTTCCAAGCGCTCACAGTTGGGCGCACATTACACGAGCAGGGAAGATATTTTATTGATCGTGGAGCCTGTGCTGATGGCTCCGCTGCGGCGTGAGTGGCAAGAGTTGAAGGTGGAATGTTTAAGGTTGAAGGATGCGATGGAGGAAGATAAGGGGAAAAAGAAGGAAGCGACAAGGAAGACTATCAGTGAGAAGTTGCGGGCATTCGCAGACAGGATCGCAGCAGTAAAAGTCCTGGACCCTGCCTGTGGAAGTGGAAACTTTTTATATGTAGCCCTGCGGTTGCTGCTGGACCTGCAAAACGAAGTATTCAATTTCTCGGATGAAATGGGTGCGGGCCGGCCCTACATCACGGTGACACCCTCGCAGCTATATGGCATCGAGACCAACGAATACGCTCACGAACTGGCGCAAATGACCATCCAGATCGGCTACATCCAATGGCTGCGCGATAACGGGTATGGGCAACCCGCCGAGCCTATTCTTCAACGAGCAAAAAATATCATGCACATGGATGCCGTGCTGGCGTATGATGAAAATGGCAAACCCGTTGAACCCGAATGGCCCGAAGTAGATGTCATTGTCGGCAACCCGCCATTCTTGGGAAGTATTAAACAGCGCGAAGAACTTGGCGAGAAATATCTAAATGATCTGAACCAAATGTACAAAGAGAGAATTCCGCCCAAAAGCGATTTCGTTTGTTATTGGTTTGAAAAAGCGCGTCAAGGGATTGTCGATGGAAAGGTCAAGCGATGTGGATTGATTGCTACCCAGGCAATTCGCAAAGGATTAAGTAGAACAGTGCTCGACCGCATCAAATATTCTGGCGATATATTTATGGCTTATAGCAACCGACCATGGATTTTAGATGGAGCATCCGTCCGAGTTTCGATTGTTTGCTTTGATGATCGAAGTGAAAAACAAAAGATCCTGGATGAAAAGCCAGCAGAAAATATCAATCCAGATTTATCTTCACTTGCTAATATTACCACTGCTGAGTTATTAGCAGAAAATAAAAATATTGCTTTTCCGGGCACAAAAAAGTATGGCTCATTTGATATTGATCCAGCCCTCGCTCAAAAAATGCTGGCAGATAAAAGTAATCCAAATGGTAAACCGAACTCCGATGTTGTCAAACCCTGGGTCAACGGCAGCGATCTTGTGGGCACACATCGTGGGATGTGGATTATTGATTTCGGAGTAAAGACACCCATTGAAGAAGCTGCCAAGTACCAAGAGCCCTTTGAATACGTTCGGAAGGTTGTCAAACCAGAAAGAGATAAGGAAAGAATTGCAAGCACCAGGGATAAGTGGTGGTTGTTTGAACGACAAAGACCTGAAATGAAACAGGCGATCAAAGATCTGGGGCGCTTTGTTGCAACTGCTGTTGTTTCAAAGTATCGGATATTCGTTTGGCTCTTGCACCCAACAATACCTGACGCGAAAGTAACTGTTTTTGCGAGAGATGATGATTACTTTTTGGGCATTTTGCATTCACGTGCTCATGCAGTATGGAGTGACAAGAAAGGTGCGCGACACGGGGTTGGAAACGACTTAACTTATAACATTTCTGAATGCTTCGGTACCTTCCCTTTCCCCTGGGCTCCGGGGCAGGAACCGAAAGACGATCCACGCGTACAAGCCATCGCTCAGGCCGCAAAGGAACTCGTTGAACAGCGTGACCGCTGGCTGAATCCCGAAGGTCTGACAGAAACCGAAAAGAAGAAGCGCACGCTTACCAATCTCTACAACGCCCGTCCCATCTGGCTCGATCTCGCTCACAAACGCCTCGACGAAGCCGTCTTCGCGGCCTACGGCTGGAAGTCCGATCTGGGAGATGAAGAGATCCTGGAGAAGCTGCTGGCCTTGAACCTGGAGAGAGGGAAATAGAGATGACGAATGAAGAGCAGTTGGTGTCCCTGTGGCGGTTAAGGTCCGATGGGTTGATTGAAAGTCTCCTGGCGGAGAGTTTTTCATGGGACTGTTAGAAGTACAATAAAGTATTCGTGAAAGGAGGCTCAAATGTCTGTTCTGGTGACAATGCGTGTGAAAGTCCATGATTTCGAAGGCACAAGCCAGGCGGTTTCCAAATATGGCGACGTTATGTTGAGGTCAGGTTGTCATTGGTATAAAGTCTATCAAAGGGATGGAGACGATAAAGAAGTTTTGTGGTTGATGGAGTTTGACAGTCATGAAGCCTTCGAGAAAAGCGGTGGTGACATGGAAGAGGGTTTCGTCTCGCTCATTAATCCTGCCGGCGATTGGGATGACGCCGTCTGGAATTTATCATTGCAAAGTAGCTGAAGCCTAACCGCCCCCTGTACCTGCGAGAGAAATTGCGCATATGGTGCCGCGGGCGGTCACTGAGCCTGTCGCAGCGTCGAGTCGCTGCGGATAGGATATGGGAAACACCGTCCCGAAGGTTGCGGGAATCCTACATGCAGTAACAATCTTCTACAGGACTGACTACGGCAACATGTCTTTTCAGTCAAAACCTTCGGGACGTTTAAGCAGGTAGCCGTGCCATATCGCGGTGATGTATTTACGCGAGGACAGTATTACCATATCTATAATCGCGGGGCCGGGAAGGCAAAGATTTTCTTCAATGAAGGCAATCATAAGTACCTCCTGCTGTTGGTGAAGCAGTATTATCAGAAGCACGGCGCGACAATCATTGCGTATTGCCTGATGCCGAATCATTATCACTTTTTGCTCAGGCAAGAGACCGAAGAACCCCTGTCAAAGTTTATGCAGGTGCTGTTAAATTCGTACGTGCAGGCATTGAATGTACAGCAGGGACGCACAGGCACGTTGTTCGAGGGGCGTTTCAAGCATACGTGCGTAAATAAATGGGAATATTTGATGGCGCTTTGCAGGTATATTCATCGAAACCCTGTCAAGGCGGGGTTGGTGGCAAGACCCGAAGATTGGATGTATTCTAATCATCGGGAGTGGGTTGGGATGAGGGATGGCACGTTGGTGGATAAGGTTTTTGTGCAGGATCATTTTCCGAGTGCAGATGAGTATGTGAGATTTGTGAATGATGTTGAGGATGAGCAAAGAAGCTATGCAAAGATTAAGCAGTATATGCTTGATTGAAATTAACCGTCCCGAGGGTTTTCCGGGAAAGAACGTCCCGAAGGGTCAGGTTGTAGCTGTATGGAATATTGTCACAAAGTATCGGCTTAAGCGGATATTTGCTTTTGTAAATAACCCTTCGGGACGGGTGTCCACATGCTAACCGACCCCAAACTCCGCTCGCAAGTGAGAACCGTCCCGAAGGTTTTTTCACGCGACAAGATTTATCCACACGAACCTTCGGGACGTTGCCCGTGCGGGCGTGGTGGCGACCGTAGGCGACCGAAGGGAGTGTCGAGTCGCTCCCACTCGCTTCGCTCGGGGACTTCGTGCGGGGGAGGATGGGGGAAAGTGAGAGGCAGGTCGAGGGGATGTTTGAGAGTCTGCTGAGTCAATCATTTGGCGGTGAATGATAGTTTATAATTAACCAAAGTTAACCGAGTGAAATGAGAGGTAGCTATGTCAACCGTAAATCTCGATGAAAGAATTACCGTTAATCCAAACCAGAGCGGTGGTCGTCCGTGCATTCGCGGTATGAGAATCCGTGTGATTGATGTGCTGGAACTGCAAGCCAATGGATTAACATCTGCTCAAATATTGGAAGAAATGCCAGACTTGGAAATGGAAGATTTGAAGGCGGTGGCGCGTTATGCTTTCCGCAGGCTCAATCATCCCGTATTGGCGGTGGCGGTATAGATGAAATTATGGATTGACGCGCAACTTTCTCCCTTATTGGCAAAATGGAATTCTGAGAACTTTGCCAACATCGAAGCGACTGCTGTGCGCGATCTGGGCTTGCGTGATACGGAGGATCAGGTCATATTTTTCTCTGCGCGTGAAGCCGATGCATCCGTAATGACCAAAGACAGTGATTTTCTCGAACTGCAAAAAAGACTTGGCGTGCCGCCGAAAATTATCTGGGTTACTTGCGGGAATACTTCAAATGCAAAGATGAAAGAGATTCTTGC
>JBDTPH010000154.1:0-22592 GCA_039932795.1 Chloroflexota bacterium | reverse complement strand
TAAGTTCGATGTCTTCATACATGCTGGCGTTAGTTTACCCGTTTATCTTCCATCCAGGCAGTATTCAATAATTCCCTCCCCATCCCCCCATTTATTGAGATGATACGTAAATTACGTTTAAAACGCGGCTTAATGTTGATAACCCCTGATTTTCTGTGGATAACCCTGCTGAAGCTGTGTATAAAACTGGTCCAAACCGGTGGAAAACTCGGGGAGAGAATGCCCCAAATCTGTGGATAGTTTGTGGACAGACAGCCATAAATTGTGGGAACGGCGGGCGGTCAGGTTGGATGCGAGGATTGATTTCGGGGAAATAAGGCTTTCGTTCAACCCAAACATCCGCGCAATCTCGACCCCAAACTGATACTTGTTCATTGGTTGCGCGCCAACTACATGGTACAGGCCGCTTATATTTTTTTGAAGCATCTCGAGCAGGAGACGGGCAGTCTGGTTGACAAGCATTGGGCAAAAGATGACATCCGTAAAACCGTTGACCTGTTTGCCCTCACTCAGGTTATTGACAAAGAATTCGCCGAGGCTGCGCCTGTTCGTGAGACTCCATCCATAAAAATTGACACGGGCAACGACAGCTTGTGGATTGGCTTGCTGAACGGCACGTTCGCCATCGAGTTTGGTTTGCGAATATACACCTAATGGATTCGGTTCATCGTCTTCCGTATACGCCCCCTCTTTTGTTCCGTCAAACACCGCGTCGGTGGAGAGATGCATGAAACGAATATTCCGTTTTGCACATGCATCTGCCAATTCACGCGGCAGATTTATGTTGAGGATTCTAGCCTGGTCGGGATGTTTTTCGCACTCCTCCAGGTTCGCCAGGGCGGCACAATTGATCACCCAATCCGGGTGCGTTGAATCCAACGCCGAGTCAAACGCGTGACTGTTATAAAAATTCGTTTTGATCACTGGGAACGGGGCAGATTTCAACCTGCCGCGGTCCACGCCCACGACGTCATGCTCATGCATTGCTTCCATCGCGAGATTGATTCCGAGTAGTCCGCTTGCGCCGGTGATTAATAATTTCATATGCTTAAGCCGCCGTCCTCGGCGGCGAGGACGCCGCCTGGAGCGAAATTATCCTTCCAGTTTTCCTTCAGCAAACAATTCCTCGAAGGGCGCGACGAATTCCTTGATACCGTTGATATCCAGCCATTCGGTGTTGGTATCACTCGAGTAACGGTACCCTTCCGGAAGACTCTGGCCCTTGTCCTTCCATGAATAACCAAACCATGTCGCTTCGGCAGGCTGGATAACGTACATTTTTTCGAGTTCCAGGGTGTGACGCGCTTCGTCATCGGAGATCAGGTCTTCATGCAGTTTTTCGCCAGGACGGATGCCAATGATGTTGATCTTTGCATCCGGGACGATCGCATTCGCCAGGTCAACGACTTTTGTGCTGGGGATCTTCGGCACGAACACTTCACCACCCTCCATTTGCTCGATGCAACTCATCACAAAGCGGACTCCCTGATCAAGCGACAGCCAAAAGCGCGTCATACGGTCATCTGTGATGGTGACGGCTCCACTGGAACGCTGCTTGAGGAACAGTGGAACCACCGAGCCGCGACTCCCCACAACGTTCCCGTATCGGACACACGAATAGCGGGTCGCCGTACCCGCCGCGTACGCGTTGCTTTGAATGGTCAGCTTCTCAGCGGCAAGTTTGGTCGCGCCATATAGGTTTGCGGGACTGACGGCTTTATCCGTGCTGATGGTCATGACCTTCTTGACGCCCGCATCCAGCGCGGCTTCGACGACATTCGCCGTCCCCATAATGTTGGTCTTGATGGCTTCCATCGGGTTGTACTCACAGGCAGGGACCTGCTTCAGCGCCGCGGCATGGACGACAATGTCCACGCCGTGCATGGCGCGCAACAGGCGTTCGCGGTCGCGCACATCGCCAATAAAATACCGCAGCGACGGGTGATCATATCCGTGCATTTTCATTTCATGCTGCTTCAACTCATCGCGGCTGAAGATGATGATCTTCTTCGGCTGCTTTTCCTCCAGCGCGATCCTTGTAAACTTCTTGCCGAATGAGCCTGTTCCGCCTGTGATGAGAATTGTTTTATCTTTCCAGTCCATGATTACCTCTTTGTTTTTATTGCTTGACGTTGGTCGAGTAGTTCTGAGCGACAGCGAGGAATGTATCGAGCCACTCTATGAAATTTCTTGTTGCTTCTTATTAGTGGTCTCGATACGACGCCGGAAAAGCACCGCCATCTACTTAACCACCGCAAGTGTATGTCACTTTACGGCTTCAAACAAGCCAGAGTCTTTTGAGATAAAAATTCCGCCTTGTTCCTGAAGTTCTTTTTTCAGGCTATTCTGAAGTTTAGCAAGCTCTTCTTCCGAGAGTTCAGTTGCCCGAATAGCTGAGAGAATATAGGCCATCAGTGGTTCCATCTCTGTAACATGCAAATTATCTTCATAACGCGATAAAGAAATTTGAGAGAAACAAGGTTTTAGTTGATCCAATCCGTTTTCAAGCGTGAATTGAATAACAAACGATTCCCAGACATGATCAATATGAATTTGTCGAAACCAATCCATAATTTCATGCATGTGATTCTCGCCAACAGTTGTTGCGATCAACCGCCCACCAGGCTTCAACACACGTTTGATCTCTGCAATGGCTTTTGCGCGGTCGGGGACATGATACAGCATGTGATTGGCGATCACCACATCAAATGTTTCCTCCTCATAAGGAATGGATTGGGAGTCGATTTCCTTGAACTTGAATGTTCTGCCAGTGACGACCAGATTCCGCCACGCGGCATCCAGCATCCCTGGGGAAAGATCGGTCAGAGTGATATCCCATCCAGCGGGGATTCGACCAGTAATGGATTTCCATAAAACTGCATGACCACATCCCAATTCCAAAATCTTTGCGTTGTCAGGTGATTTGGCGAGTGCGTCAAAAACCCAGTTAAACCAGCCGTATGAATTCGTACTAAATCTCTCATGGATCGTCAATCTCTTATTAAGATTGATCTCGTCTTTATATTGATCGGTCTTCAAATATTCCTGGTCGGTAAACTTGGACACAGTCTCCATTCTCCAGTCTCTGAATTTCTACTTTTTGATGACGATCAGTGGATACTGCCCATTCTCACCGAAGAAGCGAGGGAATCGTTCTTCGAGCCAGTACACCAAACGCAGGGTTGCCTTGCCACCAAACTGCGGACGGACGAACCAGCGCATAAAACGTGGACTCAAGCTGCGCCACGGGAAGATCTGATATTTCAATTCGCCACTCAGCTCATTCTTCAACCAGCGCGGCGTCATCTTTTCGACAAATGTACCCGTCTGATCTTCCTCTCCGCTCCAGATCTTCTTCTTCTTGGCGGAGCGTCCGCTGAAGAGGCGGGCCAGCCCGATGAGCGGTTCGGCCATGCGCATCAAAAGCGGATTATGCCAGCCGTTGATCACGACAGCCGATCTGCCTGTCTTTAGAACACGGTTCAGTTCAAGATAGGCATGCTTGTGTTCTGTCAGCGACAAATGATGGATCGTATGCATCGAGACTACCCCATCGAATACTTCAGGCCTGAATGGCAGATTGGCAATATCAGCGACCACAACCAGGCCTTTGTCACCAAGTCGTGTACGTGCTTCCTTCAACGCCGTGATGGAAATATCCGCGCACAGGCGATAGCGATAATTTTCGGAATAGGTCAGATATTCGGGCCACTGCACGGGACCGGAACCTGCATCGAGCAGGATGTCCCCTTTGGGGGCAAGATGTCTCTTCACGCGCATGTGACATTTGTGGATGTACTCGCGCGAAACAGGACGCAGATCTTCGTAACGGGCGTTCTGATATAACCCGTCACCGGACTGCGACCAGCCGATCTGGTCATAAAACTCGCGGACTTGTTGTTTGGTGTTGTCTGTCATGTTTGTGTTCATGTCACTCTGAGCCGCTGCAAGCGCCGAAGAGTCTCCTAATAGAGTTGGAGATCCTTCGCTTCGCTCGGGATGACATTCCTTAGGTTTTCCACGTAAACGGTTCGCCAACCAAAATCTTGAACGTCTCTTCGAATTGCTTCATGCCTGCGCCGCTTAACACTTTCTCCACAGGCCAGACTTCAAGATCATCCCAGAAATTCATCAGACGCCACGGGAAAGGACGCGGGTATTCGAAGAAGAAACGATAGGCATAATTCCACGCTTTGGCAGTCTGCTCTTCGGTTAATCGATGAGCGGGCAGGTTGGATAATACTTTTTCAAGTGTTTCGAAATATTCGTCCCAGGAGTCAGGGTCAATGGTAAAGCCGCGGCCGCGGTAATGTGTTTTGCCGCACGAAATGACAGGGATGCCGTTCATGGCGGTCTCTACACCAACTGTTGTTGTATAAGCCAGACCCAAATCCGCGACCTCGATCAAATCATACGTGTTGACGTTATCCAGCGCGCCGATCAAGTGGATATGGCTTGGAATTTCGGGCAGCGCTTCGCGGACAACCGTCCCCATGGATTTCACCTGCGGGACGATCTTTTCTCCAGGATGAACACGGACAACGAGCTGCACATCCGTTCTTTTCGCAAAGTACTGAACAGTCTTCGTGATCCATTCGCTCATCGACCCGGCGAAGATGTTGCGTCCAAGTGTAAGACTATCTCCCAGCACATTCGCAGCCAGCAAAACGACAGGACGCTCATCGAGTCCCAGTGCCTTGCGCGTTTGCTCCGCTCCCTGTGAAGAGACGTATTGCCATAAGCGTTTCGATTTACCCCACACACGGGCGCCGCGGCGGGCGTTCTCAAGGTCGGCCAGGCGCTCGTACATTTCATCGGTCATGGGCAGGCTGCAGCGATCCCGGACGAGATAATCGGTGTCCTGCCGCATAATGGATGTGTTCTGCGCGAGCCAGATCTGCTCACGCTGGTCATTGAATTCAAACGTCACGGCGGGGATGTTCAGATAGCGCGCCACACGGAAGACGATTCCCATTTCAAGGATCAAACCATTTGGAATGAGAACGACATCAGGTTTGTGGGTCTGCATCCATTCGAGGGCAGCCAGCGCGGCGAACGTATTGCGCCTCATCCGCAGATCATACAGCGCGCCGTCTTTCGCAGAGTCCATGTCCACTTCTTCGCGCATCAGTGTGTACTGCGCATCCCACAGGGAGATCTCCTCCACGTCCGCCTTGAGAACAGCAGGTAAAACGAAAGCAGGTCGAAGGTCCAGAAAAGAGGCGTGCTCCACAAACGGAGTCAGCGCGGAGAGTGAGTCGCGCGTGTGCAATACACGCTGTCGCTGTGTCAGCTTATCCATTTGCTTGTGCCATTCGGAATAGGGCAGAGTCAGCAATGTGACTTTATGTCCCAGCCCGGCCAGCGTGAGGGAGATATACGCGGCCTGCTCGATCCAGTAATGGAGAGTGGCGAAGAAAAGAATCTTTTTGCCAGGCTTTGCGTTTTGAATAAACGGCTGCACCTGCTCAACTGCATGCGGCAGTGATTTTTCCAAGCGCGAAAGATTATAGTGATCCTTGCGGGCGCGGTTCTTTTGACGAAGCACATAATCGAGTTCGGCAGCAAGGGGTAGTTCACCCAGGAAGTTGCGGAGGGAGTTTTTTTTGAGCATTCTATATGTTGTTGGTTTCGATACGCCCTTCGTAACAAACGCTCAGGGTGACTCAACCAGCGGGCTAATCCAGTTTTTCGATCTTCCAATCCAGGCGCGGGCGAATGGGACCCTGACGGACCTCGGGCCACTGTGTACCGGGCGCACCTGAAATATCCACATTGAAGGAAAGCGCATTTTCGTCCATGAAATAGCGGCGCACACCAAACGAGCTGGCATTCACGCCGAGCGAATAACGACCTTCATTGAAAAAGTCGGCAGGGATATTGCAACAGCTTGTGTAGCGGCCCGACTGACGTGAGCCAAATTGTTCATATTGTTTTGCATCGTCAGTATCGAACGTCGTGAACACATACTCGCCGCGCATCGTGCTTAGATACATACCCACGCGCAAGCCTGTGACGGGCGCATCGAGCTGATATTCCCATTCGACGCTGACAGGCTCGGTGGATCGGACGGTATCCACGACCTTGCCGCTTCGATCCTTCAGCCGTAAACATATCGGCCTGAACGGCGCGCTCGCAGCTGGGACATCCTCCACATCCCAAATGCGCTCGCCCGATTCCGCCTGCCCCGAGGAGAGATAAAAATCCACGGCTTCGGGCGTGGGCGCGCGTTTGATGAGTTGTCCCTTTTTGAGGACGATGGCTTCCTGCGTGAGCCGCAGGATCGCGGACATGTTGTGACTCACGAAGAGAACCGTACGTCCCTGTTGAGCGACATCGTTCATCTTGCCAAGGCACTTGCGCTGGAATTCCGCGTCGCCCACGGCAAGGACTTCATCAACAACCAGAATCTCTGGCTCAAGATGTGCCGCGACTGCGAAGGCCAGTCGCAGGTACATACCCGATGAATATCGTTTGACCGGCGTGTCAATAAACTGACCGACTTCAGAGAAGTCAACCATCTCATCGAATTTTTTATCGATCTCTGCGCGCTTCATACCCAGGATCGCGCCGTTCATATAGATGTTCTCACGGCCCGTAAGCTCAGGGTGAAAGCCTGTGCCTACTTCGAGCAATGATCCGACACGCCCGCGGACGCTGACTGTCCCTTTTGTGGGTTCGGTGACACGTGAAAGGATTTTGAGAAGTGTACTTTTCCCCGCGCCATTACGCCCAACAATGCCAAGTACCCTGCCTTCTTCAAGGTCAAAGGAGACATCGTTTAACGCCCAGATGAAGTTTTTTCCATTCGTCAACTGGTGGCTGTCGAAGCCTTTCATCAAAGACCTGGCATAGCGGATGGGCGCAGTGAGCGAATCGACGAACACATCGCGCAGCATCCCATAACGGAACTTGCCTTGCGCCGCGCCGATCTTGTATTGTTTGCTGAGATTTTTTACACTGATTGCTATGGTCATAATATGTATCAAGTATCAAGTATCAAGTTTATTGCACAGACGATTTATTTGTCAGTGAACGTTTGAAAGCGCCAGCGAGCGCTTTGGCTTTGCGGGCTTGTTCGTAGTGCAGGTTAAATTCGTCGTTGTTGATATATCCGACATCTAACGCAGCATACAGGATGGATTGAACCTCAACAGCAGAACGTCTGGCTATGCCGAGAAATCGAGCAAACTCCACTTTCGACTCACAATCAAACCCCTCAGCAATATTTGCCATGACAGAAACTGATGCACGTCGACTCTGATCTCTCATTCCGAAATCTTTTGAAAACGATTCTTTGTTTGTAAGTGAATAAACCATCTTTACCAATTTTCTTGCTTCCTGCCAGGCTTGAATATCCTCAAATCGTTGAATCATTGCCATAACATTTTCCTTAGCGCTCCCTGACACATGACACCTGGAACCTGGCACCTATATAGTATCCGCGAAAGTCTTTTCCATATTGCGGAAATAGAACAATCCGCTGACCAGGATGAGCACGGAAATGCCCACCGAAACCCACAGGCTGGTACCAGGGCCCTCCCCAATTCCAAGCAGCGCCCAGCGGAAGCCATTGACCACACCTGCCATGGGATTTAATGAATATGCCAGCTGCCATTTCTCAGAAATTGCTTTCGCTGAATATGCGACAGGTGTGGCAAAAAACCAGAATTGGGTCAGGAAGGGGAGCACGTAATTCACATCCCGGTATTTAACGTTGATGGCGGAGAGCCATAATGCAACCCCAAACGCGGTGATGATCGCCAACAACAGGAAAAGTGGCAATACCCATAAGAGCTCCCAGGCGGGTGTGACCTGATAATAGAGGAATAGGACAACCAAAATCACAGATGCCACAGCAAAATCCACCAGACCTGCGAGAACAGAGGCCAATGGCAATATCAGTTTTGGAAAATAGATCTTGGTGATCATATTATGGTTCGACGTCAGCGAGCGGCTGCCCTGATTCAACGCGGCAACAAATAACCCCCATGGAAGGAGCGCCGTATACGAAAAGATCGGATATGGGATATTCTCCGTCGGCAGTTTTGCCACTCTATCAAACAAAAAGTAAAGCGCGATCATGGTTAATACGGGCTGGATGATCGCCCAGGCCGCGCCGAGAACGGTCTGCTTGTAGCGGACCTTGATGTCGCGCCAGACCATGAAGAAGATCAACTCACGGTACAGCCACAGATCGCGCAAATTTAATGCTGTGAAACCCGTGGAAGGCTTGATGTAGATCGTTGTGGGTTCGTGTTTGGTAAGTTCGGTCATGAGAATATAGCTCTAGGCGGCGGCCTCGCCGCCGGGGACGGCGGCTGGAGCAGACTATTTTATTTTGTCCCGATTTTCCTTGAACCATTTTATTGTGCGTCGCATGCCTTCTTCAAAGGGGACCTGCGCGCTCCAGCCGAATAGTTCCTTTGCGCGCGACACATCGAGTCCGCGGCGGGGCTGGCCGTTGGGCTTGTCCGGCTGCCAGACAAGTTGGCCGTTGAAGCCCGTCATTCGGACGATCATCTCACTCAGATCCTTGATGGAGATCTCATAGCCTGAACCAAGGTTGACGGGCTGGTCGCCGTTGTATTCTTGCGCGGCTGTGACAATTGCATCTGCGGCATCTTCAACATACAGGAACTCGCGTGTTGGCGACCCATCTCCCCAGGCAGGCATTTCCTTGTCACCGCGTTCCGTCGCTTCCACAGCTTTGCGGATCAGTGCGGGGATGACATGTGAGGACTTTAAATTGAAGTTGTCACGCGGACCGTATAGATTCACAGGCAGCAGGAAGATGGCATTGAAGCCATATTGCTGGCGATACGCCTGTGCCTGTACCAGCATCATCTTTTTGGCAAGCCCATACGGAGCATTTGTCTCTTCAGGATAGCCGATCCACAGATCATCTTCCCGGAATGGGACAGGCGTAAACTTGGGATACGCACACACAGTTCCAATAGCGACGAATTTGCCAACACCATTTTTATATGCCTGATGCATCAACTCCACGCCCATCATCAGGTTATCATAGAAGAAATCTGCAGGATGTTCGCGGTTCGCACCAATACCGCCCACGTTCGCGGCCAAATGAATGACGACTACATTCTTCGCGTCAACACCTTTCAATGTATCAGAATACATGCGGCGGATATGATTCGGGTCCACAAGGTTATAGTTTTCAACGCGCGGGATGAAGATGTCCGTCGCGCCGCGTTCCTTCAATTTCGCGATCACGAATGAACCCAGGAAGCCTGCACCACCGGTGACGATAACTTTCCTAGCCTGCCAATACGCTGAATGTTCAATGTTTAAAGGTTTAATGTTGGATGTCATAATGTACTCCATCTTCCCGCACCCGACGGGCATTGGGTTGAGATTCCAAGTATTGTACAAACCTGGCGAAGTTGTTTGCTGCACAATTCAGCCAGTGAAAATGCAGATTTGAACTCAGCGCTTGTTAAATATTCCTGTTCCAGGGCAATATAAAGTTGAGCGCGAAGTTCACCTGAGGAACCCTTGGCGTGGCCAAGATATTGAATGAATAGAGCCTGTGTCTGGCTCTCAAATCCTTCGGCAATATTTGACATAATGGATACAGAAGCGCGCCGCATCTGATCTCGCAAACCAAAATCCCGGGCAAACGCGCCCGATGAGGAAAAACTGTAAATCAAACTTGTCAATTCCTTAGCTCTCTGCCAAACATCAAGGTCTTCAAACCGTTTTGCCGTTGTCATTTCTTTGAACTTTTAACCCTTTGACCTTAAACCTATTGCACTATAAACTGTGCGTTCCTATATTTTTCGTCTGATGGATTTCGAATGATCCCCGATTTCAGAGCGAACAGTAATTCACGAATGCCATCATCTACATCCAGGGTGGTATTGAAACCCAGCACGTTTTTGATCTTCGCGAACGACACGGTAATATCACGCATGTCGCCGCCAAATGTCAGGTTCTTGTATTCAACAACTGTCTCAGGCATGCGCTTGAGGATCAGTTGCACAATGTCATCCTTTGAATAATTTCCCTCATCGGTGCCCAGGTTGAAGATTTCGCCGCGAATCTTTGATTGCTCTGCGTCAAGCCCCATAACCACGCCGCGCACCACGTCGCGGATGTGAACGAATGAACGCGAGTAGCCACGCTGGTAAATGATCAACTGTCGCTTTGTAAATGCTTCGAGTACAAATTGGTTCACGATCAGGTCAAAACGCGTGCGCGGAGAAATTCCATACAGTGTTGCAAACCGAAAGATCAGCGGTGCACACTGTGCATCTTTTTGGGAAAGTAAAAATTCCTCGGAGGCGATCTTGGTCTCTGCATACAACGATTGCGGATGAAGTGGAGACTCTTCGGTTACCGGGCTGCCTTCTGGAGATAATCCATAATTGCTATACGTGGATGCAAAAATGAATCTTTCCACCCCCAGGTCTGCTGCCTGTCCGAAGACCATTTTCGTTGCATCGACGTTATAGCGCCACGACACCTGCTTTCCAACAGCCTGACAGGCAGGGAATCCCACAATCGCGGCGAGATGGACGATGGCGTTGGGTTTCTGCCAGCCATCCTTGAGCGAATCCTTGATTGCGCGCGGCTCGGTCACATCCGCTTTGACGAAGTTGAAGTTGGGATGGTGCAAAAATGGGACCAGGGATTCGCCGCCGAACAGGAGAGAGTCGAGGACAGTAACGCGATAATTGGAGCGGAGCAGCTCAGAGGTCAGGAGAGAGCCGATGTATCCCGCTCCACCTGTGATCAACACATGGCGGTCACTCATTCGTTTCCTCCATCCGTAACGAGACTTTGAACCCCTCCACTTTCAGGGCGGGGGCAATCTTATCGTTGACAACTTCGATCCCATGCTCGAGGCAGGTCAGACGGCAGATATCTGCCACATCACCCTTGCCGACGATTCGAACGCTCTTATATCCGGCAGCTTCAACGGTTTTGAGATGCTCATTAACACGCTGGCGGGTTTTGCGATACAGTAAAAAGGAATGCTCCACATAATCCAGCGCGAGGCGTGCACGCAAGGCAATTCCTTCTGGGGTGATGATATAGCGCAGTTTCTTGCGTTCGGCGCGTTTGACCTTGACATAGCCCTTGGCGATCAGCCGCTTTAAATGCCAATTGACCGTTCCCACCGCTACACCCAACTGCGTGGCAAGCGTGGACTGGTTCACATCCGGGTCGTTTTCGATATTCTCTAGAAGGGTAAGTTCGCGAAGTTCTTCGTTAGACGATTCCATGTTATTCAGCAATCCAAAATTCAGTGACTGAATTATAACCGAGAAAAATCCCCTGTCAAACTGGGAACTCTTATGCCTGTTGCCATACCGCCATCAATTCTTGATCGATTAAGAATTGACTCAATGCTATAATGTCTCATTATGAACAGATTCTTCACCCGCCCGCCCTGTTAAGTCGTTCTTGACAAGCCCCACTGGGCCTGTTTTGCATTTCCCCTAATTCGTAAAAAACCCACACCAGATGACCTCGACGGTGCCTGACGCAGCCGTCTATTTGCATTTAAGTTCAACGCGCGTGGCCCGCCCGCTCTGATCTGTCCCTATTCATCAATTCGACAGATCGGAGGTTTCAAATGGAAACAATTCGGGGCAAAACGTCCATCGATTTGGACTTTAATGGATTGAACAAAAGACTCGCGGGCCATAGCCGCCTCATACTGGACCTGGGAACTGGTGACGGCCGCTATGTGCACGATCTCGCCGAAAGGAATCCAAACTGGTTCGTCATCGGCGTAGACTCATGCCGAGAAAACCTGCATGAACATTCACGCGCAAAACTTCCTAACGCGATCTTCGTCATTGCCAGCGCGCAAAATTTGCCATATGAATTATATGGATTGGTTTCTCTCATCACCATCAACTTCCCATGGGGCAGCCTGCTTGACAGTTTACTAACAGGCGACCCAGGGCTTCTGCGCGGCCTTTCATCAATTTCATGCCCGAATGCACAGATGGAGATTCGCCTGAACGGTGGTGCACTGGCAGAAGCTGGCACCAATCTTGATACTGGAGCAAAATTGATTTATGAAAACATGAACCAATATGGATGGAAGCTTAAAAATCCCTGCCCAATGGATCGTTATATCCTGCGAAACTTTCCAACCACCTGGGCAAGACGACTGGCTTATGGGCGTGATCCACGTGTAATATCATTGAGTGGCAGATTGCCCAATTAATAACAGGCGGCTGGGGAAAATCCAGCCGCCTGTTTGCATTGCTTACAACTTGATGGGCTGTGCCCCGACCAATCTTCGGTGTGAAGCACGCATGCAGGCATCCATCACAACCTGTAAACCCGCTTCACGCGCTTTCTGCGCGGCCTCTTCGTTGACGATTCCCTCCTGCATCCAGACAACCTTTGCGCCCACCCTGATCGCATCATCCACAACCGGCGGCACATCCTCGGGCTTGCGGAAGACCTGCACCAAGTCGATTTTTTCCGGGACAGACTCGAGATCCGGATAAGCCTTTTCACCGAGAATTTCCGTTGCGGTTGGGTTGACAGGAATGATCCGATAGCCCTGTTCCTTCAAATAAGAGGCGACCCCATAACTATCCTTTTCCTCGTTGGAAGACAATCCCACGCTGGCAATCGTCCTTGCTGATAAAAGTATTTCCCTGATGGCATCATCACTATTCATGTTTTTCTCCTTTTGTATTAATCCTATAGAGATTCTTACATCTGCGTCGATCTAAATGGCAGGATCACCTGGAATTTCGTTTCGCCGGGCTTTGATGCAACCAGAAGCTGCCCATGATGACGGTTGACGACAATATCGTGCGATATGTGCAGGCCCAATCCCGTGCCTTGTCCCGGTGCCTTCGTCGTAAAGAACGGTTCAAAAATGCGGGACTGGATTTCGTCCGGTATGCCCGGGCCATTGTTTGCAATTTCAACAAGGACCTGATTATCTGTCGCATGGGTCCTTATGGTGATTTCCCCCTTGCCATTCATGGCATCAATGGCGTTATCAATAATATTCGTCCAGACCTGGTTCAGCTCGCTGGCATACGCTTCAATGTGCGGCACGTGGGATGAATATGCCCGCTTGATGCTTACGCCCTGCTTCAATTTATGCTGCATAATGACAAGCGTGCTTTCCAATCCTTCATGGATATCCACTTCCAGCAGGGGAGCCCGGTCAAGATACGTGTATGACTTCATTGCATGGACGATCTGCGAGAGGCGCTGGGTGGTCTGCTGAATTTCAGACAATAATCCCATCATGGAACAACTGATCCCCAGCCATTGAATGGCGAGAGCGAACAGGGCGGAGCTTTTTAGCTTTTCAAGTGATTCGATGTTCCATCCGAAATTGACCAGTGCGGGTGCGAGTTCCCAGGGTGATTCGACACCATTCGCTTCAAGCCACGCCTGAAGCGGGTCCACCAAATCGATTCTTTCCAACGCCTCGATCTTGCTCGGCGACTCGAAGCCACGTGAGGCTTCTTTCATAAGGCCATCCAGCCATGTAGTTTGACCTTCCCGGAAAGCTGTTGATTCGATCTGATGAGTCAATGATTGCCATCTCGCCAGGATAGTACCAAGCTCTGCCGCGTTTCTCTGCGCAGCTGCTGCGGGATTATTTAATTCATGTGCCAGACCCGCACTCAGGGTCCCCAGTGCAGCCATCTTTTCCTGCTGATGGAGCAATGATTCGTTCTGGCTCAGGCGTTCCATCACCCAGTGCAGAACTGCCATGGCTGCCGTTGAACTGGAAGCCAACAACTCCTCAAAGGCCCGCTGCGGGATGCGTAATATTTCGCCATCGCTCTTTGCGATTACGGTGGCATTGCGCGAGTCGCGCGAAAGCAAGGCCATTTCACCGACCACATCGCCCGGGTTGCGCACATCGATTTTGATAACGGATTGACCGGATTGTTTTTGGATCTCGAACTCGCCGCTCATCACAACGTATGCGGCATCACCCTCTTCGCCCTGCTTCATGAGGATATCGCCGGCGCGCAGTGACACCGGCTCAGCCATGTCCATGAGACGCTGTAATTCCTCATCGGACAAGCCTTCAAATAAAGGGGATTTGCGTAGGTCGTTGAGGTTCATAAAAGGGTACGGTCACAACGTCTTCAAATACTCCTTGATCAATGCATAAGCGATCGCGCCTTCGCCAACCGCCGAAGCAACGCGGTGATTGGTCCCATAGCGCACGTCTCCTGCTGCAAAAATGCCGGGGACGCTGGTCTCCAATAAAAACGGAGCCCGTTCCAGGGTCCAGCCATGAGGCGGTTTGTTATCCAACATAAGATCCGCGCCGGTAAAAATATATCCGCTGTCGCTGCACATCACCAGATCGGAAACAACTTTACTTTGCGGCCGGACCCCGATAAACACAAACAGTGCCTGGGCATCGAGCGTTTGCACTTTTCCGCTCTTCGTATCTTTGATGACGATCTGCTCGAGCGTATTGCTGCCTTGGAGGCCGATCAGATCGGTATCCGCCAAAATTTCGATCTTCCCGTTAGCGCGCATTGCATCTACAAGATATTTTGAGGCGGTCAGCTGGGGTCCGCGCACCAAAACCGTCACTTTGCAGGCGAAGCGGCTCAAATATAAGGCACCCTGCGCGGCCGAATTTGCCCCGCCCGCCACAAACACATTTTGATCCTTGTAATTCATTGCTTCGGTATATGCCGCGCCGTAATAAATGCCTGCGCCTGTGAGCGAGTCGGCGCCCGGCATGTTCAAGATGTGGAACGAAGCGCCTGTTGCGACCAGTACCGCGTGACATGATATTTCCATATCATTCGATAGCCTGACAATACGATACGCGTCTTTGACTATGATTTGAGTTGCCTCCTGTGCAGACAGGATTTCCACGCCGAACCTTTTTGCCTGTAACACTGCGCGGCGGGCGAGGTCATCACCTGAAATGCCCGTGGGGAAGCCAAGATAATTTTCGATCTTCGGACTGCTGCCTGCCTGACCGCCAGGCGCAGCTTTTTCGATTACGAGACATCTCAGACCCTCTGACCCTGCGTACACTGACGCGGCGAGCCCTGCAGGACCGCTCCCGATCACCACCAGATCATAGAATGGGAGTGAGGCACGTGTCTGCAGACCCACCTTATCAGCCAGTTCCTGTAAACCTGGCTCGATCAACACCGTCCCATCCGGAAAAAACACAACAGGAAGCTTTATGTCAGATGAAACATCCTCCACCAGCCTGCGGGCGTTCGAGTCTTTTTCGATATCGAGCCATTGATACGGGATTTGATGCCGCGTCAGAAAATCCTTTGCCTGATGACAGCCCAAAGACCACAACGTTCCGGCGACGCGTATGCCTTCGTAGGGCAGGCGCACGTGAGCTTTCCAATCCTCAAGCAACTCATCCAGGATGGGATAAAGCCGTTCCTCCGGAGGATGCCAGGGCTTCAACAAGTAATAGTTGAGTCCCACTTCGTTGATCGAATCGACCGCGGCTTGTGTATCGGCGTACGCTGTAAGCAAAACACGCCTGGCTTGCGGGAAAACCTGGATGGCTTCCATCAAAAATTCCACCCCGCTCATTTCAGGCATACGCTGGTCGACCAAAAACAGCGCGACGGTTTCGTTGCGCTGTTGCAGTTTCTTTAAATAATCCAGTGCGGTTTTACCCTGGTTGATGGGGATAATGCGGTAGTCCTGCCCATAATGAACGCGCAAGTCGCGCTCTACTGAGTTCAAAACCGATATATCATCATCAATTGTCATGATAACTGGTTTTGCCATGTGATGATTCTATCATCAAAGAAAACTTTCGGAGCCGGCCTGGGCCGATGTTTTAACTTATTCCATACTTTCACCTCTTTTCTTCCCACGGCAGGCTCCACTTCCACAGAGGCAGCTTATTGGCGATTACTCATCCAATACCTGTGTTTTCCTGCATTTGACAAACCTGCATGCCACATATAAGATTTGCGACTATGGAACTCCTCGTTTTGAAGCTAATCCTGGCGCCAGTTATCATCGGCTCAGCAAGTCTTGCAGGCAGGAAGTGGGGACCGGCCGTCAGCGGCTGGATTGTGGGCATGCCATTGACATCCGGTCCCGTGATTTTCTTCGTTGCGCTCAGTCATGATGTCAACTTTGCTGCAGACGCGGCATTGGGAGTCATTAGTGGCGGACTTTCACTGGTCGCTTATGCGTTGACCTACGCCTGGCTGGCAACGCGTTTTCGCTGGCGTGTTGCCCTCACAGGAAGCTTATTCGTCTTTGGAATGATCACCATCCTCCTGCAAAATGTGACCTTTCCACTGGTTCCCATTTTCCTGGCTGTCTGCGCGGCAATTGCACTTGGATTATGGCTTATGCCAAACGATATTATTGAGGAAGGGGAAGCGAAGCTTGGGAAATGGGATATTCCATCTCGGGTCCTGATCGGCACGAGCTTCATCCTGCTTTTGACCGGGAGCGCCGCCTACATTGGCTCGCGCTTGACCGGCTTGCTAACGATGATTCCGCTGTATGTGACTATTCTGTCCATCTTTGCCCACCGCCACCAGGGACCTGCTGCTGCAGCGCATGTGTTACGCGGCCTGCTATATGGCATGTTCGCCTTTGCAGGCTTCTTCATTACCTTAAGTCTGTTGATTGAAAAAGCAGGGATTGCGGTTTCGTTTTTATCCGCAATTGCAGTTGCGCTGGCAATACAGGGAACGTCTCTATGGGTATTGCGACATAAGCACAAATAAAGCAACATCCGAGTTCAGTTGAACTCGGATGTTTTTGTTTACTGCAAAACCTTCACCACATTCCGTCCTGCCGCGCCGCTGACTCCGCCTCCGCCGTGGACTCCGCTTCCACACAGATAGAGGTTGTCGATCGGCGTCTTGTGGTTGGACCAGCCCGGGATGGGACGCATGAACAGGAACTGATCGAGCATGAGTTGACCGTGGTTGAGGTCGCCTTCGGTCAGGCCATAGGTGATTTCTAGATCGAGAGGGCTGATTATTTTGAGATTAGAGATTTGAGACTTGAGATTGGGGAAATATTCAGCGAGAGTGTCTATTGCCAGCTTCTCAACCTTACTAGTCTCCAGTCTCCAATCTCCAGTCTTCAATTTATAAGGAGCGTATTGGAAATGGATTGACACCACATTGCCCGACGTTGTCACTTCCAAATACGGCTTCTCTGAAATCTCGCCGTACTTTGCAGCATCGTAGGCGCGCTCGAGATATTTGATGGATGGCGCAAGGACGATTGTCCCTTCTGGGATACCGTGGCGGCCCTCGGTCTGTAAATGGATCTTCGCCACCGAGCCTCGCATTTTGATGGACTGGGTATGCCAGACGAATTCAGGCGGAAGATCCCTTGCACCAACGAGTTTGAGCAGGGTGTGCTTCGGGTCGGCAGACGAAAGAATAGCATTTGCAGAAATCTCTTCTCCGCTTGAAAGCACGACACCCTTTGCGATTTGATTTTCAATTTTGATGCCTGCCACTTCTGCTTCACATCGAAGCTCTCCGCCATACATCTTGACTGCATTGGCTAATGCCTGCGTGATCTCGCCCGTCTTTCCCACATTGACATGCGACAACCCGCCGCGATTCATCCAGTTGTGGATGAGGGTGTAGCCCGTGCCTGCACCCATCGGACCCATAGTGAAACCATGGATGCCAACGGATGCAATCGCAGCTTTGACCACGTCAGATTCGAAATATTCATCGAGCAGTTCCTGCGCAGTCATCGGCAGGGCGCGGATAAAGTTGAGCATATCCTTGCGACCCGCAAGACGGAGCTTGATGCCCAATTCCATCAATCCATAACCTTCCCTCACATTGAAGTTCATCGGCAAACGAGGCATGATCGTGGAATACGCCTTGTCGAGAATGCCCGCGGCTTTATCCATAAAGCGGACAAACTCGCCCCAGCGCGCCGCGTCCTTTTCGGAGAAGCGTTTGATGGACTCAGCATCGAGGGTGAGGTGGTTTCCGTCTTCCTGGAGGGAGATAAAAGGTTTTCGGACGGAATCAACTTGAAGTCCGTATGAGGCGAGTTTCAGGTCTTTGATAATGTCAGGGCGCAGAGTTCCGCCTGCATAAATCGAATCTGCTTTGAAGTCACCTCCAAAAGATTCTGTGACGACAGAGCCGCCGATGATCGCGCGTCGTTCAAGTACGAGTACTTTCTTTTTTACCCTCGAAAGATAAGCGGCGGCAACGAGTCCGTTATGACCTGCGCCGATGATGATGGTATCGTATCTGTTTGTCATGATCAAAACCTTTAAACCACTGAGACACGAGAACACTGAGATTTAGAAACTCCGTGACCCTGTGTCCCGGTGGTTAGAATTTTCCATCCTTTAAAATCTCTTTTGCCGCCAGCATCCCCGCCGCGCCCATCACTCCGCCGCCGGGATGCGCGCCGCTTGCGCCGAAGTAGTAGCCTTTGAGCGGGGTGCGGAAATCGGCCCATTGAGGCGTTGGACGCAGAAAGAAGATCTGATGTAATAACAGTTCGCCGTGGAAGATGTTCCCGCCCGTAATGCCCGCGATGGCTTCGATATCCTTTGGCGAGATGACCTGCATGCCGACGATGGCTTTACGGATGTTCGGCGCGTATTGCTCGATGGTCGAGATGACCGCTTCGCCAAGTTCATTACGTTTTTCATCGTTCCATCCGCCATCAAGATCGTACGGCGCGTATTGCATGAAACATGACATGACGTGCTGTCCGGGAGGCGCCATATCGGGGTCGATCATAGATGGGAAGATCATGTCAAGATATGGTCGTTTCGAAATCTGCCCGTACTTGGCGTCGTCGTAGGCGCGCTCGATGTAATTGATGCTTGGGCTAATGGACACCGCGCCGCGATGCAAGGGCGAGTCATGACTCAACCCAGTCTTATATGGCAGCGCGGTGAAGTCCGGTAGTTCGCTCAGCGCGATATTGACCTTGCCCGACGAGCCGCGTGTGCGGAAGTTTTGAATGGATGTGACAAAGTCGTCAGGGAAATGTTTACCCTCCACGAATTGCAGGAAGGTGCGCTTCGGGTCTGCGGCGGACATGACGACGTTGGATTGAAGTTCATCGCCGTTTTCGAGAGCGACCCCAACCGCTCGTCCATTCTTGACGATGACCTGCTTCACGCCCGCGTTGACTCTGATCTCCACCCCGAGCGCTTTCGCCGCGTTAAGGATGGAGCTGCTGACTCCCCCAGAGCCGTTTTTCGCAAAGCCCCAGGCGCGGAACGCGCCGTCAATCTCGCCCATGTAGTGATGGAGCAGCACATACGCCGTCCCGGGTGAGCGCGGACCTAGGAAGGTCCCGATGATGCCGCTGGCGGCTTTTGTGCCTTTCAACGCATCGGTCTCGAACCACTCTTCGAGCAGGTCCGCGGAAGATTGCGTGGCGAGTTTTGCGATTGCGTACAATTCCTTTTCCTTGAGACTGGCCGCATATTGACCAACTTTAAGTAAGCCAAGCAGATCACGCACACTGAGCGAGGTTGGATCGGGCGGGATCAAGTTGATGATGGGCTTGATCGCCTTTGCTGCGCGTGCCATGACGCGCGCATACTCATCGTAGGCTTCCGCGTCCCTGGGTGAGTGACGATAAATCTCGCGGCGGGTCAGGTCGTGGTCATCCCATGCGGCGAGATAATCGCCACGGCGTCCGCCGTCTGTTGGCGTAAAAGTAGAGGGCAATGGCAGGATTTTTAATCCGTGCCTGGGCAACTCCAAATCACGGATGATCTCCGGGCGCAAGAGACTCACCACGTACGAGAATTCGGTGAACTTGTACCCGGGGAAGATCTCCTCCGTCACCGCCGCCCCTCCTACGATATGCCGGCGCTCAAGTACAACAACCTTTTTGCCCGCACGCGCCAGATATGCGCCAGCCACAAGTCCGTTGTGCCCACCGCCGATAATGATCACATCGTATTGATTTGCAGTCATGAATAATTCCTTTATCAAATGTCATTGCGAGCCGTTCTTTGGCGAAGCAATCCCCTCATTAGTTTGAGATTGCTTCGTCGCAAAGAGCAAGAGCGCTCCTCGCAACGACATTGGTTCATTTTTTCTTCCACTCCGGTTCATAAAATGGCAACTTCACCACCTTTGCAGGCGCGTGCTGACGGTGGTGTTCCACGGTGATCTCCATCCTCACATCCGTGCCAATTTCATAATATGGCTTTTGCAAATGTGCGAGCGCGATGTACTTCTTCAGCAACGGTGACCATGTGGACGTGGATGCATATCCCACCTGCACAAAGCCCCCTTTTAGGGGGTTGCCAACCATGATCGGCAGGCTTCCACGCACGGCCATGCCAGGGATCTGCGGTGGCAAGCCAACACCCTTGAATATTCGCTCCATCCCCACCCAATCCACTTCCAGGCCAGCCATCCTCCAGGATGAGCCTTCGCGTTTCTCACGCTCCAGTGCGCGGCGCCCGACAAAATAGCCAGGCTTATCGAGCGCGACCGTCCAGTCGAGTCCCAGCTCGAACGGCGATGACTTCTGCGGCTCGATCCAGGCGTGGCTCGCGGACGTGTAATCCACATCGAGCATGAACAGCCCCGCTTCGACGCGCGCCATGTCCATCGCAAGGATGCCTACAGGCGTGATGCCATAGTCCGCGCCCGCGTCCATACATGTATCCCAAGTCTTGAGCGCGTCCTTCGCATCCATCCAAATTTCATAACCGAGATCGCCCGTGTAGCCTGTGCGCGAGATCGTTACATCCAATCCGCAGATCTTATTGTTCATGAGGCGGAAATATTTCAATTCGTCGACTGGCTTTTCCGTCACTTTATTCAGAACCTTCCTTGTGTTGGGTCCCTGAAAACTGAGCGCCGCGACATCGTCAGTGACTTCCGTGATTTCCACGTCCATGCCGACCGCGTTCATTGTCAGCCAGCGCAGGTTCGGCTCCGCGGCAGTCAGGCGAAAGATGGTTTCATCCAAGCGCGAGACTGTGCCATCGTCGATCATCTTGCCTTCTTCATCGCACCAGCCTGTGTACGCAACCTGTCCCACGCCCATCTTGTAGATATTACGCGTGGTGACGCGGTGCAGCAGCGCCGCCGCATCCCTGCCTTTAATGACATACTTGATCAACGGCGAGACATCGATCAACGCCACCGAGTTGCGGATGGCCCAATATTCGCGGTCAAGTGTGTGCTCATAGGAACCCGCGGCGAAATATCCCGCCCACTTGCGCCAGTTCTGAGGCTGGCACAACGCAGACGTTCTTTCGTGGAAGGGAGTGGTTTTGAGTTTGAGCATAGATTCCTAAAATGACGATGGATGGAAAGGTATTGACCGTTTTGTCTATCATCACGGTCTATGGTTAAGGTGCAAACTGCTTATTGATTCGAATATTCCGCGGGCGCAAAGAAGACAATCAGCGTCAACTCTTCCTCAATCGAGTGGAATTTATGTTCCACATTCTTCGCCACATATATAACAGACCCGGTCTGCACAGCGCGCTCTTCCTCCGCGACTGTTATCTTTGCCTGTCCGCTCACCACGTAATAGACCTCATCCTCCGTGTGTGGCAGCTGTGGATCAACTCCGCCCGCAGGCAGGAGGTACAGTCCCATGCTGAGATCGGGTACTTTCAGGAATTCGAGATAGGGGTTATTGGAATCAGTGTGCTGGGTAGTGAGTTGGGCGAGTTCAAAGGCTTGCATAAAATTCCTCCGACCATGGACGATAAAATATTGTGGTTCGAAATTATATATAATTCTACCTGTGTTCCCCTAAAACAAAAAGGACTGGCACATTTGCCAGTCCTCGAAACTTAACCCCAGCCATTTTTCTCAGGTATCGGAATTGGCTGTTGGTTTTCCCAGCCATTCCTGCGAAGATACTCCTCGAAGCGAAGCAGGTCCGGGTGGAGTTTGCGAAGCGCGGCGATGTCCGCATCATAGCCTTCCCCGTTGAAGAAGTTGAAAGCGGCGGCGGCTTCTTCCGCAGGTGCCCAACTTTGTCCTGGGGTTGGCGCAGTCAACGTGACAGGGCGTCCGATTACTTTGCTGAAGACTTCGGCGGTTTGAGTCTCGGTCAATTCGTCTCCGGCAAGTTCAATGGTATTGCTGTTATATGATTTTGAATCTGCAAAAGCGAGCGATACAAACACGGCAATATCTTCCACTGCAATAGTTTGAAACCCTTTGTCGGCGTTTAATCCCTGGCCGGTATAAGTTCCGCTCAAAATATAAGCACGGGTCCAGTTGTTGTTATCCATGAATGCCACGGGGCGAAAAATGGTGAAGGGCACATCGAGGGTGTGGATGTATTGCTCGATGATCCATTTGCTCTCGAAATGTTTTTGTCCCATGCCGCGATGCGCCGAACCGACGGAAGAATACACAAGGTGCTGCACACCCGCGGCTTTCGCGACGTCGGCTACAAGCTTGCCCTGCCTGATCTCACCCTCAAACCCAACGTTGGGGAGCCAGAAATTCTGAACGCTGAATACACCATACACGCCTTTGAAGGCGGCATCCAGTTCTGCGCCGTCATCCATATCGCCCGTGACAAGTTCCGCGCCGAGTGATTTCAATTGGGTGTGTTTCATTTGAGTTGAAACCTGAGTGAAGTCAAGCAGCCAAAGGCAT
>JBDTPH010000153.1:0-7033 GCA_039932795.1 Chloroflexota bacterium | reverse complement strand
GCCTTGTGCATCGTCGTCACCACCACCTTGCCGCGGTGCCGTTCAGGGTCAAAGCCTGAATCGTCCGAGGAGAAACCAATGAAGCGCCGTTCGTTCTTCGCGATCACCGCCAGTTCGGAGGTCAGCTCAGGCAGGCGCCAGTCGGGATGTTCACCTGCGGCCTGCCCGAGCACCAGTGCCAGTTTATGAGCCAGCGCCAGGTCCGCGGCGGATGTGAAGATATCCTGCGCCAGCGTCAGCACCAGTTGATCGATGGGAAGCATGACCGCGTTCAACCAGCGCTGGACGTTGACACGGAACTCCATCAGTTCCTGGACGACGTGCTCTGGCTCTTCCTCACCGATAGCTGCCAGCCAGTCAACTGCCCCCCTCGCCCTTTGGGAGAGGGCCGGGGTGAGCGGGGCGATGAAATCTTCCACATTCCCCATCTTGCGCAAAAGTGACGCGGTCTTTTGGATCAGCACACTCCGCAACCTGGCGATCTCGGCATCAGCTTTAAGTGTCGCTGCAAGCGCACTTTGCGAAGCAGTCTCCTCGGGGTCAACCCTGGTACGTTCCTCATTATCACTGGGAACTACTCGACCCGCGGGTGCATCCCGCCAATCCCGCCTAAACACCTGATAGGCTTTGGCGAGTTTGCTCGCGGACTGTGGGTCTGCCAGATAGGACAGCACATAGTTCAACGCTCCCGCGGCGGCGCGCGTCGTGGATGTGGACGAGATCAACTCAATGGTTTCGACTCCACGTTTCCTCAGCGCTTCAACGACTTCAATGCCGCGATGATTGCGCGGCACAAGGATCGCAATCGTCGGCTTTTCTTCATCGGGGAAATCCCACACGGAATCAAGGAGTCCTTTCGCCGATTTGACCACGGCTTCCAATTCATCTTCAGGTGTATATCTTTTGCTGATAAATTTGACCCCTTGCGGGTTATCAGGCGGGTTTTTCTGGGGGTCGTTCTGCGGGACAGGGACGATGTATGGCGTGCTTAATGCGCCCCGCACATCCGGGTCTGGATGTAATGTCATCACCCAGTCGATCAAATGGTTCGCCAGGGCAATAATGGCCGGTTGAGATCGTCCCGACTCGGGCATGTCCTGGCTGGGGTTTTCGTCGATAAATTTACGCAGCAGGTCCGGGTCCGCAGTGGTGAAGGTCTCGAAGATGGCCTGGTTGGGGTCACCCACGCGAACCCAGTTGCCGCCCTCGCCGCTCAACAAGCCAAGGATCCTCTGTTGTGAAATACTCGAGTCCTGTGCTTCATCTTCCAAAATGAACGGATACCGAAACCGTAATCGTTCCAGATATTCCTGGTCGTTTTCGAGCAGCGTCAATGCCAGGCGGATCAGATCGTCGAAGTCCACGGAGCCGCGATAGGCGAGGGCGCGCTGATAGTCCGCGTAAATGCTGTAGCCAAGTTCAGCGAGAGGCAGCGGCGCAGGAGAGGCGTCGAGTTTGGCTCGCAGGCTTTCTGGAGTCAGGAGGCGGTCCTTCGAGGAACGGATAAATGCCAGCGCAAGCGAGTCCATCAAATCCGGAAGCTGGTCCCGTTTCACCCAGTCCCGTTTGGAATTGTCGAGCGAGACGTCGAGATAGTCATCCAGCGAATTGGACGCCAGCCACGCATTGACTGACTCGCGGCGGATAAAGCCCGCCTCACGTTCGTCGACAATACTGAAGCGCTCCTCAAGCCCCACACGGGCCGGCTTCTCACGGACGATGTCATGCGCCAGCCCATGCAGCGTGCGGACACGATATCGGTACAGTGCCTCCAGTGGATTATCAAAGAAGCGTTTGATACGCGTTTCGAAGTTATCCACGGCCGAGTTGACGAGGGTCACAATGAGTACTTCCTGGTCATCCTGAAGAGCACCACTGTGAATGATCTGCGCCGCCAGCGCGGAAAGAATATGCGTCTTCCCTGCGCCAGGGACCGCGGCAATGCCCAGGCGGCCGCCTCGATATTTTAATATTTCCTGTTGCGAGTAACGGGGAGTAAAGTGATTCATGTATCCATAATTTTACACCCAGCAAGGTGGTTTTAGAACATTTGAGTTATTTTCCTTGTGTTAATGATCATAACTCGACTCGACTTTCAAACCTGTAACTCACAAACCTGTTCAGCGTCATGGTTCTGACTATAATATGATAATGTGAATGGGAATTATCCTAAATTCACATCACACTTTTGCAGGGAATCCCTCGCCCAGTGAGCGAGAGGAGGCGTACGAAAGCAAATATATTCTTCCTTTCATGCGGGTTTGAAATGTAGGCAATATATATCAACTCAAGAGGAGAATTTGCAATGCGTACAAACAAAGTTCGTTTGGTGATCGCAATCGTCCTGGTCACCATGCTGGCAGCCTTTCCGTTAGCTGCAGGCGCCTCCCATTCATGGGGCAATTATCACTGGGCTCGTACAGCCAATCCGTTCACCCTCAAAGTGATCGACAGCATGACCAGCAACTGGGATGACAACCTGGACATAGCAATCGCTGACTGGCATTCTTCGTCGGTAATGAATCTGACGGAAGAAGCCGGCAGTGACGCTTCGAACGTTCGCAAGCGTTGCGCTGCCGTTTCCGGTAAGGTTCGCGCCTGCAACGCCAACTATGGGAACAATGGCTGGCTTGGGTTGGCTCAGATCTGGGCTAGCGGGAGTCACATCACTCAGGCTACCGCCAAGATGAACGATACATATCTTGCATCATCCAGCTACAACGAGACCGCCCGCCAACACGTCATCTGCCAGGAGATCGGCCATGATTGGGGTCTAGGTCACCAGGATGAGTCGGGCGCAGATCTTAACACCTGTATGGATTATGCCAACGCTCTCGATAACCCGCATCCCAACGCACACGACTATGCACAACTCGTAACCATTTACGGCGGGCATCTCGACAGCAGCACAACCATTGCTTCTGCTCCCGCTGGTTTTGCCAATGCAGATGTCCATGCACAGGAAAACTGGGGTAAGAAAGTTTCTGAATCTGCTGACGGACGTTCTGCTATTTTCGTCCGCGACTTTGGGAATGGCTTCACGATTATCACCCATGTAACATGGGCTAAATAACCGTTACAGATGGAAGTTTTGCAACAGGCGACAGGATGTTCTGTCGCCTGCTTATTTTTTTAATTCCCATACTAAGGCACACTCTTTAAGGCGATATCCGCCTTCCAATCGTTGATCGTGAATGACGACCGGGAAATTTCCTGGGATTCGTAGCCCGCCGCTTGAACTGTTATTTTTATCCTATCCGTATCATGGAAAAACACGTTATTGAAGGCAAAGGCTCCTTCCGTATTCGTCCCCAGGATTCCTGAGCAAAGCGACGAGGATGTATATGAATGATGTTAACAGCTAACAGTTGCATCGGCAATCGGTGCGCCAGTAGCCGCATCCGTGACGTTCCCGTGAACCAACCCCGGGCCCAGATCACCCGGGACGTATTGCTGTGTCGAAGAAGAGGATTGAGTAGCAGCCTGATTCAGCATGTTGAAGTTGTATGAACCTAATTTGCTTTTATTAGCGTTACAGGTACCGTCCAGAGTGACAAGATAATTGCTATCCTGCCAATATCCATCTTCCACGGGATAGATGGATCCTTCATTGAAAACCGGCAGGCCAGAAAAATCCTGCTGTTTGATGGCAATCACGCTGTTGAAATTTCCGGCAATCTCAAAAAAGATCAAGCGTGAGTCCATGAAGCAGGCATCGCCAAACCCGGAACCTTCCAGGCTGGCGATATATTTTCCGTCCGGTGATGGCACAGGTCCCCAGCGGCCGTTGAAGGACGTATCACTTTTATACACCCGGCGCATCATGCCACTGGGAACATCCACGATCCAAAGGTGATCACGTATGCCCAGAGTCGTTCCAGGCTTTTGTTCAGAGCGGTCTCGATCCACAAACAGGAAATGTTTGCTATCGTCAAACCAGGAGACATAGGGAACTTCAAGAGCCCTATAGATCTGGGTGGAGGTCCCGGTTAAAACATTCTTTAAAACAATGCGCTTTTGACCATATACCTCAACTCCCCACTGGGAATCGAGGGACCCATATCCGGCAGTGAATTCGTCGGAATCAATGTTGTCCAAACCAATATTAAATGTAATCCACTGTGTGACTGGAGATGAAACTCCCGGGCTGATCGGCTGCAAAACATTATCAATATAAAGGCGCAGCTGGTAGCCGCCGGAGTTGAGTCCAGTGTCATTATCGTAAATGGATACGTCACGGATTGTCCCATTTGCGCCATACTTTTCAAAATCCCAGGCTTCTTCCCGCTCTAACCACAATTGATCGTTCCAATACCATTCCCTTCGCACCAGCAAGCCCGCGCTCATGTTTTGATAATCCCAGATGGCATAGACTGCTTTTGTCCCTGCAGGGAAGGAAGAGCGTTGATTGAAATCATCAGGCGAAGATGAAGTTCTTGCGTTATAGAAAACAGGATATGTTGTGGTTGGAACGGGCGTAGGCGTAGGTGACGCGGGTGGAGCCGTCGCGGAGATCGTAGCGAAAGGTGTCAGGAGAATCTCAATCTCCTGGGTAGCAAACGGGGTCGGTTCCAACGGTGCGGGCGTCAGCACTTCCACATTGAATGTACAGCCCGAGATCAAAAAAATGATAGAGATGCAGAATGCAGATAATTTTTTCACGGCAAACCCTTTCATGATATACCGCCCAGACAAGTCAAACGATTGGGGTATAAAATAAGCAGTAGATTGCCTTTAAACGGATTTCCTCCCTTACCGGTTCCATGAATTCAGCCCGCTTCACTGTCCCCAAAACATACAACCTACAACACCTTTTGGAACGCGCGCAACAGCTCGCCGCGTTGTTCGAATCCGCTTTCGCCCAATTCGGAGATCCCGAGATAGATGCGTTCGCGGCACCTGAGCAGGAGTCCCGAGATCAGGCGCGCCATCGCCTTTTTGCTCTCCTGGACTTCGTCCGCGTCTGTCCACATTCGGCCTGGTTGCCATTCGCGGCTTAAGACATGAGGATGGGTCAACGGCTGTACGAGCCGCTCGTACCAACCGCTTGAACCGGAGTCGAGCCAGAATTGATAGGTCACCGGGCGGTTCATCATCAGGAATGTATGCGCAGGTGAAACAAGCACTGCTTCCTTATCCTGGCTCTTCCAGCCTTCGATATAAGAGGCAGCGATCACTCCCTCCTCCAGCATGGCAAGATATTCCCTGCCCATATCAAAATCAGGACGGTCGTTGCCCACAATGGACGGTTCCATCGCCACGCGGAAGTTCTTGACCGATTCAACGAGACTCCCCGCCACGCGGACCGAGTCAAAATCGCTATGGTAGCCAAAGCCTGCCTGTGACAATACTTCACCGAAAAATTTGCGGAAGAAATGATCGAGCGGAAGCGGCATGCCTTCCCGATATACACCCAGCCAGTCACGAAGAGTGGAGTAGCGATTACCGAGTGAGAATGTGATACGCTCCTGCACATCGGACTTGATGTTCTCGAATGAGGAGAGCGAAAGATCACGCTGACGATAGACAATATCCGTCAACAGTTGTGCACGCACCAGATCAAGCCCATCAATGGATCGCATGAGAGCATATGCCACGTCAAATTTTGGAGGGTGGATGTTCCAATGCGGATGGGCCAGCGCGGCAAATGTGATCAATGCATGCGATGCAGGTTCGTCGCGCAAGGACCGCGACGGGCGATGCGATCGCCATGGAATACTGCGCGCTTCAAGTCTGTTCGTAATGGAAAAGCGCAAGGCATCTGAAAGATAGGGAGCAAGAATGACGATTTCCGAGGGAGGAGTTCCGGATGAAATCAACTTTTCCGTTTCATCCACAACCGTATCAAGAAGCTCAGGATAAAAATGAGATTGAACCAGCGAGAGTGGAGAACCATCGGGTTTCTGACTTTCAACCGTTGATTCAAAAGTGGGGTCAATGGCGTTGATCAGTCCTTCTCTTAAGAAGGTGACTGATGCGGTGGAAACAAATGATTCCTGCATTTCAATCTGGGCATCGCAGAGCTGTACCAATGAACGCCCCGTAATAATATCCGCGCCCAGGAAGTAGCGGAATCCGCCACTCGGGTCAAAGAGCAGCAGTGCCGAATCAAAGTCAGGCAGCCAGTCACGGATAATGTCATGAGAGCGGGCATTATCCTCTTCGACGTTGTCATAAATCAAATGGCGATAGGTACGCGTTAGATAATCCCTGGCTTGAGGCAGCTGCCACAGAATATTCGAAAACACTTCCATTTGCAATGAGAAGTCGAGCAGGTTGTTTTGCAGACAATACTCGCGGAAGCGGTTGGCGCAATCCTGCGCGTCCATGTAGACACGTCTTTGTGCAGGGTCGCCGTAGTAGGCTGCATCCAGTCGCTCCGCGATTTGGGTATGCGGGAAGCCGATCACCGCGGCTTTATTGAGGTTGTCAAGGATCTGGGAATACAGACGGTTTCGATCCATCGTCACCGATTCGAAATATCCCTGCTCCAGCAGCGGGCGGACAATATGCGCCATGTAATACTGGGCAGTCTCAAGGGAGAGAAAAATCGGAGGTTGATCGGGTCTATCGAAGCCGGCTGCCTCCGCCGCGATCGGCCAGAAGAGATCCACAATGCGGCGGGCAAGGCCACCCATGGTGGCCGAAGTCACCTCCCCACCTGCACTCCGTTCCGGGCTATAGAGCAAATCAAGAAACGGCTCCTGCATGGTCCGTTGCGGGGTAAGCATGAGGATCGAATCAGCAGGTACGCCTTGGTCGAGCAGGAATCGCATGCGCTTCA
The DNA here is from genome assembly GCA_039932795.1 of Chloroflexota bacterium. Classification (GTDB taxonomy): domain Bacteria; phylum Chloroflexota; class Anaerolineae; order Anaerolineales; family Villigracilaceae; genus Defluviilinea. The sequence continues at coordinate 249 of JBDTPH010000153.1, read as the reverse complement.
CAGCCGCGGTCGTTTTCCCCGTCCCGGCAGGCCCGCAGACGAAGAGTTTCAAATCGATGGCAGACTCGATGATTTGCTGCTGGAGCGGGTTTAGGTCTAACATGAAGCGAGGGTACAGGATTGTGATTATTTTGTCAACGAAAAACACCGCATCCTTCGAGGGCGAAAGTGGTTTCCGTTCAATTGGCCTTCCCCTGGTGATTACCCACATCTTTGCGTTACCTAATTCGGCGGGCTGAAGCCCTGCCT
>JBDTPH010000152.1:0-4850 GCA_039932795.1 Chloroflexota bacterium | reverse complement strand
ACGTCAAACCTTCGTGTTCTTTGTGTCCTTTGTGGTGAGTTAAGAAACAGTCTCTCAGGGGATACCCGCTGGTGGGTTGGACGAGATCAAATGGAAACGTTAACCTGTGTAGCTTTACTACCAGATGCGTTCCGTCTGACATTCAATTGTTAATAGCAAATCCAGATTGAGTGCCGGGGTCTGTGACAATCGCAAGACCATTATCCCCGTCTGTTCGGGTGTTGGGATCAATCCCTGCTCACTTCGCCCGGCCAGGGGACCGCGCCAGCTTTGCCAGCCCAGGCGTTCATAAAACGTCATGCGCTCCGTCTCCAGGCACGCAATGGCATACTCCCCATCAATTTCACCCGCCAGGTGACGCATCAATGCACTCCCAACCCCATGCCCCTGATACGGGGGCAGCGTCGCAACAGCGTCCACATAAGCCGTTTTTAGCAGAGGCTGGCCTTCTGGTTGAAGCCAGCGAGTTGTCAGCAGGGCATGGCTCACCAACTGCTCTTTGTAATATGCGAGAAAATGCAAGCCACCCGAAGGAACATAGGCGAAAAGGTTTTTGTAATCTTCCTCCTGATGCGCTTCAATACAAAGCTGGATAATCGAGGCTCGGGTGGACGCATTCAAGTCTTCCGTTTTGGCGGATGTCACACGGATCAATTCTGTCATGGAATACCAATACCCTGTTGATATGTGGAATGTGGAGCCTGCACCCTGGTGTGCATTATCGGTTGGCAGGCGGCTTTCAGTCCTGGCAAATCTGGGATCATCGTTCTGTGAATGCGAGTTTTATTCCCAGACCCATAAGAATGCCACCGACTGCACGTTGGAAGAACCGAGCGTACTGGGGCCGGTACAGCAGCCATCTTCCAATTGTTCCTGAAGAATATCCAACGAGTAGCAGGAAACCCAGTCCAAAGCAGGCAAACGTTACTCCCAAAATAACCATTTGCAGTGCCATGTGACTGCTTCCCCTGTCAACGAACTGTGGCAGGAATGCCAAAAAGAAAATGGCGATTTTCGGATTGAGAACATTGGATAAAACGCCCTGCCAGAAGAGTGCACTGGTGTTCGCGCTGGATGCAGATGTTTGTGGACGAAAAGTGCTCTTATCCCGCCAGGCTTTGATGCCGAGGTAAAGTAGATAGATTGCACCCATAAACTTAACCAGGAAGAAAGCAGATGCCGAGTTCTGGAGGAGGAGTGTTAGCCCAAATGCAGCGGCGGTGGTGTGGATTAGAATACCGAAAACGACACCGATTGCGGAGACCATACCCGCTCTGCGTCCGTGAGCCATTCCGCGGGTAATCGCATAGAACATGTCGGGACCCGGGGCAATGATCAATGCCCACGAGACGCCGATGAATAAAGCAAACGTAGCCGGTTCGATCATCTATTTCTCCATGATGAGTCTTATTGACGGAACCATCTTTGAGCCCCGCAAACTGCTCAAAAAACGCAGGGCCCACCCCTATTGTTTGCTGTCTGCGTCCGCAGCGTTCGGTGTAATCCTTGAGGCCATCTAAACGAACGATGTCCATTCTATAGTCTCTTTGAAAGGCGGACGAGCATCGCCCCCAGGGCTGCCTTGTTAAACTCGAGTTCTATCCGATGGATTCGGTCATGGCAAAAACACCTCACAAGTCCCGGCGCTGATTTCACAGCGGGCTACCTCTCTGCCCTCGCCGCCTTCAAGCCACAAGAGGCGAAATTGGCTACTTCCTTCCTGCGCTGTCCAAAAAATTGTTGGGTCGTCGGGGTTGGGAGTACGCAAACTAAGAAAATCATTATGACCGCATTCCAGTGGTTGGAGATAGGGATCGCTACCCACGATCTCAAGTGCTACACACCTACCGGGAGTACTGTCGGCGTAAAACTGGGCCCAACTCGTGCCATTGAAGCGATGTAGAGGTACATCGTCATCGCTCAGTCGCTCGAACGCAACCCGGTTGATGGGAATTTTGGCGTCTGAACGATTGAGCATATAGAAACTCGTGTCATCATAAAAGAGTGCGAGGAGTTTACCGTCCGGATATTTCACAGTTGGCAAAGTTCCCGGAGATGTGTCCGCAGGGGGCTCAGTACCAGGTAACGCAGTGAGGGGCGAAGAAACAGGCCGATTCGCAAAAACAGTAACGAGTGTGACAATAATCGTGCCTACAAGCCCGATTATTGCCGCTATAATGGCAGGTTCAAATCTTGGTCGAGGTGATTCAGGCATAGTAATTCCAGTACATTGAATTTCTTCTCATTCTACCCTACGGTTGACGCGCACTGAATAGTGAATTCATAGTTATATTTTTTCAGATTCGTACGTCTTTGAATGAAAATGCCCGGGTGGGTCACCAGCAGACTGCCGAATACCTGACTGCGATGGTGCTAAGCGCGAATCCGCCCTATTGTCATGGCATGTGCGCTGTGCTTGCATGACTTAGCGAACTCAACAGCCAAGGGTTACTATAACTCCTAACACGAAAGGCAAAGCAAATTTTTCATTGATCAACTTAGTAGCATGATTGTTTTGTATCGTATAAGCCGCCTGGCGTCCGCGAAGCGCCCCGAGGGTGTTCTTCCCGAGTGGGTTGCCGTCGCGTAGCGTGGGCGGAACAGGACAACGCCGCTTTGACGGAACCAGCTTTCAGCCACGCAAACTCCTAAAAACGCGCACGCCATTCCTACGGGCGGCAGTCCCGCCACGGGCCGGATGCTCGTCGGGTATCGGGTGCACGCCATTGAAGGATTTTTTTATTTTGAGACTAAAGTAAGACAGTCAAGTTCCGGGGAATCGCCCCAGGGAATTATTTTCTGTTCAACTATCTTGAGACCTGCCTGTTTCGAAAAATCTGAAAATAAGGTAGCGGACATGAATGCTCTGGCATGAGGATTTTGTGAAAAATGATTTTTTGCATTCTCGCTATAATTAGAGTGGTGGAACAAGCCCATGCCACCAAAACGCAAAACTCTATATGTCTCATGAAGATAAGCGAGAACGACTTCTCTATCGAAATGAACCATGGCATCATAACAAAAAATGCTTGTGCAATAGTTATCACCAACATCATTTAAGTGTATACCGTCGTTTTGTATGAATGTTACCTTATTGCTATGAATGCGATTTTTACAGAACTCCATATTCGATTGTAAAATATCCATCATTATTAAATGGGTAACCTCATCATAAAAATGTTCTATGATATGTTTACTGTGACGGCCATGTCCACACGCTAATTCAAGAGTGAATTTGAGGTCCAGCTTTCTAAAAAACTTAAAAAAATCTGTGCTTTCGCGCCAAATTACATGATTCCATCTCTCAGCGTCAGCATAGTAATGGCTCCCCTCCCACACTTTTGATTGATCCTTGGCAAGTTTCAAAATATTTTTGGCATTAAACCGAGCCATATGACGCTCCTCATACTCAAGCATAAGATGTTGTGAAGATTGCAGTCCGTTTAACAATCGGCCAAGGGTTTGCGGCCTGTCCCGCAGGCTCTCTGCCGGGTACCCGCTGGTGGGACGAGATAACACCAGTTTGACGGAGCCAGCTTTGAGCCACCCAAACACTGCCTAAAAACGCGGAGCCCCCACCGGTCAGGTGCACGCGTGCTTTTTACGGCCATTACGCCCATATTCTAGGGTCGAACCTGCGCATGTCTCGTAATCAGGTTCGCGCGGGGCAGTTGCAATGCGGAAATCAGGTCGCGCAATCATCCTGCTGGCATGTTTCGCTGAACCTGCCAGTCACTCAAGGATTTTCCAGAAAGAATCCTTGCGGGTGACCTTCCCGTGAGCGAACTCAAGCAGGTCAACTCCCCGCACCTCGATGTGCTGCCCGGACGTAGATGTGCCAGTAAGTGTCCATTCAGAGACTCCGAAATCACCACAGATCCAGTGTTGATCTTCTCCATAATGCACATCCGGAATCCCTTCAAATCGTTTTGCCAGGCCTGCCCGAACTTCCTTCTTCCCGACATGGCGATCGCCACGAGGCCTGGCGCCTCTTGGCATGTAGAAAACACAATCATCTGCGAAATAACCCATGATGGAATCCAGGTCGTGGCGATTGAAGGCGTCCAGAAAACCCTTCAACAATTCAATGGTCACATGCTCGGACATTGAGAACCTCCATGTGCGATGCCTGATCGATAAAGATTGAACCACGCTTAACGGTTTGCGTCACGTCCCCGAGGCGTTCTTCCCGAGTGGGATACCCGCGTGTGGGCGGGAGGACGAGACGCTATCCGAGCGGAAAAAAGATAAGGCGTAGAAAACTGCCCGAGATGGCGCAGACTCCCCAGCGTCGGATGCACGCTGTGTTAGGCGCTTTTATGTTGCCCACGAGTGTACAACATTTTTTCAAATATGCTCAGGGCATTTTCAACCCCATCTTCTGTTCGAATCTTTTGCCCAAGTTTGGCGGCTTTTTGTTGTAATTGAGAGTTATCAACACCAAATCGAATGGCTTCCCTTAGGCGCTCGACAGTCAGTTCCTTATATCGAATAGGTTTTGGACCTACTCCTAACTCGGCAATACGTTCTCCCCAATAGTGCTGGTCAAACACGAACGGCACAACACAGGATGGTATACCAGAGCGAAGACCAAAGGCAGTTGTGCCTGAACCCCCATGATGAATTACCATAGCCATTCGTGAAAACAGCCAGTCATAAGGGGCATAATCAATTATGAAAACATTATCTGGTAATGATTGATTTCCAAGACCTCCCCAACCCATATGCAAGATTCCGCGTTGCCCAGTCTGTTTTAGGGCTTCGAGAATGATATTAGTAGTTCGATGCGGGTTTTTTATTGGCATACTTCCGAAACCAATAAATACAGGCGGGCTGCCTGCTTCAATAAA
>JBDTPH010000151.1:0-14368 GCA_039932795.1 Chloroflexota bacterium | reverse complement strand
TTATCTGGCGGTACCTCAGAGCTTTTTGGCGCCAAGGATGTGCTGTCGGTTCGGACGTATGCATATGATAGATAAATGCGAGAACTTGCTGAGGTTGGATAGATCTATATTGTCCTGCTATAATTGGAAACATCAGTTAATTTACCGAGCGCGCTAGTAGTTACGCGTCGCTGTTTCGAATCCCGTCGGGACCGCCTAAGAGACTGTTTCTTAACTCACCACAAAGGACACAAAGAGCACGAAGGTTTGACGTTTGATGGGCAAAATTCGTGGAAATACGTGAAATTCGTGGCTGAACATGGTTTGAAAGGCGTTTTAACATGGCTTCAAACTACTTAAGAAACACTCTCTAAGTAAATTTGATGCCACAGAAAAAGAAGCTTGGTAATCGAGCTTCTTTTTCTGTTTAAACCTTCTTTTACTGAATAACAGAATAACAATGTTGCCAACTAACGACCAAACTTTTCATCAAATTCGTAAGATGTTACAAGCATTAACAATAACAATATATTTCCCGCACGCATTGTTTTCTGTTCCCACTTTGAATCCTGTCTCGCGTGATTGCCAATCAAACTGACCTGTTAACTCCTGATCTCATTATTTTTGTTTCCAACTCCTGTGTATTCCTCGTTCGTTTAAAAGAATTCGAGGGAGAGCGTCCATCAATACGCTCCCTTCATTTGACAACATCCAGTTTGGAGAGTATGGTGGATAGCGTCCTTGATAACCCTGTAACGGGTTGGGACCGCTATAGTTATGTGAGAAATAATCCAATGATATATACTGATCCAAGCGGTCATCTTCCATGCTTGTCCTGTGCTCTTCTTGAGTCTGTTGGTGCATTCTTTGGTTGGTCTCCGGATTATAGAGGTATTTCTATTGCAGAAGCTCTTGTAACAAACGGAGATACAATTACAGCAGCAGGCATGGCAGTTCAAAGTGAATGGTATTTAGAAGCTTGGGATGATCCAAGTAACCCAGCTTCTTCAAGTTATGGACCTGCGCAAATAACTCAAGCTGAGATTGATGAGTATGAATTGAGTGGTCAAAATTTACATGATCCAACTATCTCTGTTCAAGTTATGACCAACCGCATAAACAACGTTGTGAGTGCTTGTCCAAATTGTATAGATAGAGATAAATTAATCCTTGCCGCATTGGCTCAAAATGGATCTGAATATACACTAAATGCTTTGGCAGATGTTTCTGGGCCGCAGTATGGGCGCTTGGAAAACGGTGGACTTAATTGGAAAAAATATTTTAACTCATTAAATTCAAAGGGCAATTTATAGGATCTTCGGGCTATCGGTCATCATAACTATGACTCGCGGTTTATGTTGCATCTTTTCATGAACAACTTAAAGGAACTTGAAAAGAGGGGATGGCATCTACCTGAACTCACCCCTGATGATTGGAAATACATAAATGACCTGCGTTGGGGCAATCGAGTAGATTCGGAGTAACAATATATGTCAAACGAAGCTAAGCAAATCTGGATCATATCGTTTACCATAGCCCTAGTTATGTCGATTTCCTGTCAAAAGCTCTCTCTTAGAAATGAGGAAGTTATACACGGAGACGAGACATATTATCTGATTAATCCTGACATAATTCTAGATGCAATTGCAAAAGGGCAGACTACCATATTTGATTTGCAAACTGTCACACCACAACCTGCTCTCTCACAATCCTTGAGTACAGTCCAATGGACTCAGAAAGATTACTTATCGATCGTAGAAGCATTGCACCAATTCGTCTGGCACGAGTCTATTGAAGACTGGAGTCTGCGCTATATATTATTCTCACTGAATTGTGATGATGTGGGCAAAGGACCTCAGTCTGCCTACTTCATATTCTACAAAGTGGTTGAAAATAATCAACAGAAAACGCGGTTTGAACACCAAATATATATCGACCCATCAAACAATTCGGCAGGTTGGTCAGAGGTTGAGTATCGCCCCAGTTTGGTTAATCAAGATCCCATTGAATTATCCAAGCATAAGATATCAATTACAGATGCTCTACAAATTGCGGAGAACAATGGGGGTCAAGAGGCCCGGACGGAGACGGCTAATAAATGTACGGTAAATGGAGAGTATATTAATTCTTTTGACAATTGGAGAATATCATATGTCAAAACATTGGATTTGTTTGCCATAGATGTTAATGCTTTTACAGGCAACTACAAGATTGTTGAAGTCCAAACCAAGTAATCTATCTTTTCTAAGGCGGAGCAGGTTCTTGAATTATTAATAGCAACCTGCGCAATTGACTTGTCAGTGACAAACGCTCTTGGATGTGCAACTCCGGCGTTTCCAGTTGCTCGATGAGCTGAATCAGTCTTTCTGGTTCCTGCACTTTAACAACTTCAATATCTTTTTGTACTACTGGCACGGTGCTTGCACTCCCGGAGTGCATCGGGACTGTAGTGAGCAACGTCGAAGTGTCTAATCTCAGCTCAACGCGTTCCTTCGCGGCAAAGTAGCCTTCTGCCACCGTTTGGTCACGAGCACGTGCACACCGCACCTGCGGTTAGTGCAGGTGTAGACCATCGTGCTGGAGAGTTCCTTGTGTCCCAGAAAGCGTTGAATGGATTTCACCTTAAAAACTGCGTTCAGTCGCTTCTTCGCACAAGCAGGTTCCAAGTGGCATCACAACAAAAACCTGCCTGGAGCAATCCGCAGGTTTTTGTTTTTCAGTGAGAATTTGATCTTGAATCAGTGGGATAATCCAAACTAATGGATACTCCCCCTTTCATTTCCCTGCTCGAAAAAGCCATCGAGGCGCGCAAGTTGCTTTTCGATGCGGAGCATCAGTCCGCGTTTCGGCTGTTCAACGGGTTCAGCGAAGGCAACCCTGATCTCGTCGTTGACCTGTATGCGTCCACGCTGCTGTTCCATAATTATGCAGATGATGTTGCACACGGCATGACACTCGTCCACGAAGCGCAGAATCTCCTGCTCGGTCAACTACCGTGGCTACACGCTGGAATTGTCAAGACGCGCAATGGCAAAACGCAGGAGGAAAAACGCGGACAATTGCTCTTTGGCGAAACACCTGACCGCAAGATTCGGGAGCACGGCGTCTGGTATGCAATTGATCTGACGATGAACCGTGACGCGAGCTTTTATCTCGATACGCGCAACCTGCGTCAATGGCTGATCAACAATGTGCAGGGCAAATCTGTTTTGAATACGTTCGCCTACACGGGCAGTTTCGGGATTGCAGCCCTGGCAGGTGGAGCAACTCGTGTTGCCCAGCTGGATTTGAACCGTCAATCCCTGGACCTGGCAAAGGAATCCTATACGCTCAACGGCTTCCCGGTCCGCAGGAACGATTTTATCGTCGCCGATTTTTTCCCCGCCATCAGCCAGTTCAAGAATAGGAAGCAAACCTTCGACTGCGTACTGATCGATCCCCCATTCTTTTCGACGACATCCAGAGGCACAGTGGACCAGGAAAAGGAAAGTGCGCGTCTCATCAACAAGGTCCGTCCGCTGATCAATGATGGCGGGACTCTCGTTGCCATCAACAACGCGCTATACGTCAGCGGCGGGCAGTATATGCAAACGTTCGAGGCGCTTTGTAGGGACGGATATCTCAAAATAGAAGAGTTGATTCTGGTGCCGGAAGATTTCGCTGGCTACAGTAAGATCGGCGCGCCGATCACCGATCCCAGCCCATTTAATCATTCGACAAAGATGGCAGTATTGAGCGTCAAACGCAAATCCAAATAATAGAGACATGTCATTGCGAGCACAGCGAAGCAATCTCCCCCATTCACGCTTCGACTGCGCTCGTTGGCACTCGCTCCGCTCAGCGCGAAGCGGCTTGCAATGACATACCTTCATAAAAATATGAAAACCTTATACGTAACCGATCGACAAAAATGGCGGGCGTGGCTGCGCAAGCATTACAAGACCGAAAAAGAGATCTGGCTGGTCTACTACAAAAAAGGGACGGGCAAACCGCGCATCGAGTACAACGACGCCGTGGAAGAGGCGCTTTGCTACGGCTGGATCGACAGCATCATCCGCACCATCGATGAGACAAAATTCGCCCAGCGGTTTTCCCCGCGCAGGCCCGCCAGTAAATATTCCCCGGCCAACAAGGAACGGTTAAGGTCCCTGCTCAAAAAGAAAAAGGTGATCAAAGAGGTGCGTGAAACGCTGGGGGATCTTTCAGAGGAGAAATTCGTCATCGCGGATGATATCCTGGCGGAAATCAAGTCGAACAAGGAAGCCTGGAAAAATTTCAAGAAATTTTCCGATGCCTACAAACGTATCCGCATTGGCTTTATCGAAGGCGCGAGAAAACGGCCTGCCGAATTCAAAAAGCGGCTCGCCTATTTCATCATGATGACGGAAAAGAACAGGCAGTTCGGGTTCGGGGGAATAGAGAAACACTACTAGGTGCTCCTATGCACTCTCGGCATGAATCCCTGAGCGCAGCGAAGGGTCTCTCCTCATGAAAACAGGGATTCTTCGCGGAGTTTATCCTGACTGGCGAAGCCGTGTCGAAGGACTCAGAATGACAGTATGCAAAGTTTTTATTAAAACAACGTCGGTTGTTCGGGGATATCGGGTTTGATCGTGTCCCAGGGCAGGGGCGCAAGCGAAACATGCTGCGATATGCGCTGATGCAACTCCCGGGTGATCAGCGGCGCGCTCAGGTTTTCAGGGGAGTGACAGAACACATACGCATCCGCACCTTCACTTAATTGTGAGGCCAGATAATTTTCCCACTCATCAAGAAACGGATCGTTGAACTTAAGATCGGGATGACCGATATAGCGGATGAAGACAAAGTCCGCTGTGCGCGTCGGAATCACGGGGACGTCTGGTTTCCGTTCCCGTGCGCCGACCAAACTCCCATAGGTGGTGCCCTCCAGGATCTCGTCCCCAGCCAGGTCCCGTATGGGACGCGTGTCGATCGTGACGCGCGCCATGTTGTACTCCTCCAGCAGCTGATTGAGTTCATCGGTATGCGGCGGGTCGAACCAACCGAGGTGGCGCACCTCCACAGCCAGGCGCACGTCGCGCGGCCAAACGGAGAGAAAGATCTCCAGTTCGCTGATCAATTCAGGGGGGAAACGAGGCGGCAGCTGAAGGAACATCGGCCCGAGGCGTGAGCCGAGTCCACGCATTACTTCGATGAATTGTTCCGCGCGCGGGATGTTTTCCAGCAGCGTCCCTTCGTGGCTGATGGCTTTGGGAACTTTGGGACAGAAGCGAAACGTCTCAGGCATCTCTGCCACCCAATTCTGCAACGTATTCTGCGCAGGGATGGCATAGAACGTGGTGTTGCCTTCAATCGTTGTGAGCCGCCGCGCGTATTCATGCAGAAAATCCTTCGGCTTGGTGCCTTCCGGATAAAAATTTCCCACCCAACCCTTGAATGACCAGACGGGGCAGCCAATATAGAGGTTCATAGCGTGAGTTTCCTCCAGGTAAATAAGATCATACAGTACTTAAAACGCACTGGAAAGAGTGTAGTTATCATCCGTCCAACAGCTCTACGACAACTCTTATCCGTGGAGCGTTGATTTTTCCAAACAAAGAGCGTATATTTGATAAAATCTATAACTTTTGTCATAATCATTCGTCACGCTGGAAGCGGGGTATGGAAATGGTAAAAATGAGACTCAGAAAAACAGGGCAATCCACTGCTCGCGGGTGGGGCATGGAAAGTGATCTGTCATAGATAAGAGGCAAGGTAGGAACCGATTAGGTTAATGAATACTCCCGATCCCATCTCAAAAACTTTTCTCCCCAGACTGACGGCTGAAGAATTAAACGCCTTGCAGGATTACTGGAGAATTTACGAGTTGCATCGCGAAGAGATCAGGTTGCAGCTTCTGCAAATGGCGGGTAATCACAAGGAGTTTAAGTTCATCCTGCAAAATCCTGCATTACAACAAAATGTTCAACAGCACGACGTAACGGTCGAAATACAGCGACGCGCAGTTTTTCACAACGAGTGGGAACCTTATCTGAACAACCTGCGCGAACAGGGCGTCCATTACGCACAGGCAGGCCTGAGCTTCCATGCCTGGTTTGAGATCGTCAGTGCCTTCCGCAAGTACATGACACCGCATTTGCTTGACGCATACCAGGAAACGCCAGATCGTCTGCTGGCCGCCATGAATGGCATTGATACGTTTGTTGAAATCATCATGGGAGTGATCGGCGAGAGTTATCTGGATACAAAGGAGCAGTTGATCCATAAACAGGAGGAGATGATCCAGAACGCCAGTGAACGCGAGCGGGAAGACGAAATAATCCGCAGCCTCCTGGAATCAGCTCCGGATGCCATGGTGGTAATGAACAGCGACGGCAGGATCATCCTGGTCAACTCGCAAACGGAAAAGCTGTTTGGATATCAACGCTCTGAAATCCTGGAACAACCGGTGGAGATATTAATCCCTGAAAGCTATCATGAAAAACATCCGATTCATCGAAATCTTTTTTTTGATAAACCACAATTGCGGCCCATGGGAGTCGGGCTGAAGCTGCGTGGTGTCCGGCGGGATGGAAGCGAATTCCCCGTGGAAATCAGCCTGAGTCCATTAATGACGGATGAGGGGATGCAGGTCATTGCGGCCATACGGGATGTCACTGACATAAAACGTGCCGAGGAAAAATTTAGAGGCTTGCTGGAATCGGCCCCGGATGCGATCGTCGTGGTCAACAACAAAGGGGAGATCGTATTGGTGAACGCACAACTGGAGACCATATTTGGCTATGCGCGTGAAGAGATTGTTGGCCAGCTGGTGGAAAGACTTGTGCCAGATCGCTTCCACGGCAAACATCCTTTACATCGGACAGGCTATTTCAACGAACCGCGTGTCCGCCCCATGGGAACCGGACTTAACCTGTTCGGCTTGAGAAAGGATGGAAGCGAGTTCCCCATTGAGATCAGCCTGAGTCCATTGCAGACCGAGGAGGGAATCCTGGTCACGGCCGCGATCCGCGATATTACAGAGCGGAAACGTGCAGAGGAAAAGATCAGAAGTTTAAATGAAGACCTGCAACAACGTGCCATCGACCTGGAGGCTTCCAACAAGGAACTTGAGGCGTTCAGCTATTCCGTCTCCCACGACCTGCGCGCTCCCCTGCGCACCATTGATGGATTCAGCCTTGCCGTGTTGGAAGACTATGGCGACCAGTTGACAGACGAGGGACGCGATTACCTGATGCGGATCCGCACTGCCGCCCAGCGTATGGCACAGTTAATTGATGACCTGCTCGACCTCGCGCGCGTGACACGCGCGCCGTTGATCCCGGAGCCAACCAGCCTGAGCACGGTTGCCCAGCATGTTATCCGTGATCTACAACAGGCAAATCCAGATCGAATCGTCGAATTCTCCATTCTCCCCAACATCGTCGCGAACAGTGATCCCCGCCTGATGAAAGTTGTCCTCGAAAATCTGCTGAGCAATGCATGGAAGTTTACGTCAAAACAGGAATTTGCCCGTATCGAGTTTGGCGCATCTGACCCTACAGGCAATGGACATGTATTTTATGTACGTGATAATGGTGCTGGTTTTGATATGGCCTATGTAAACAAGCTGTTTGGTGCCTTCCAGCGTCTGCACACGGGTTCCGAATTTCCGGGCATCGGCATTGGGCTGGCAATTGTACAGCGCATTATCAACAGGCACGGCGGACGTGTGTGGGCCGAAGGCACCGTCGATCAGGGGGCCACCTTTTATTTCACCTTATCCAGGAGTGAACAGTCATGAATCAGAAAATGATCCTGCTCGTTGAGGACAGTGCAGATGACGAAGCCCTGACCCTTCGGGCATTAAATAAGAGCAAAATTGCCAATAAAATTGTTGTTACACGGGATGGAGCAGAAGCACTGGAGTACCTGTTTTGTACCGGTCAGTATGCAGACCGCGATCCACATGATCTGCCGCAGGTCACCCTGCTCGACTTGAAGCTTCCCAAAGTGGATGGGCTCGAGGTCCTGCGCCGCATCCGCTCAGATCCGCGCACACGCATGCTGCCGGTCGTGATGCTTACCTCCTCCAGGGAGGAACAGGATATGTTCAATGCCTACTCCAACGGAGCCAACTCGTATGTCCGTAAGCCTGTCGACTTTAATCAATTCGTGGATGCGATTGGCCAGCTCGGTTTATACTGGCTGGTCATCAATGAGGCTCCACCCCTTTAAACCGAATGGAAGTTAAGAAACATTTACGGATTCTGCTGATCGAGGACTCGGATAACGACGCCCAGCTATTGCTGCGTGAGCTTCGGCACCTGAGCTACGTGGTGGAATACGAACGCGTGGAATCGGCAGACGAGGTGCAATCTGCGCTCACAAATAAAGCCTGGGATCTTATTATTTGTGATTATTCCCTGCCCCATTTGACCGCCCCTGTCGCCCTGCAGATGTTGAAATCCAGCGGCCTGGATCTGCCCTTTATTATCGTAAGCGGCACGATCGGAGAAAATACTGCGGTCAACGCCTTGAAGGATGGGGCCCATGACTTTATCATCAAGGGGAGATATGCACGGCTTGGACCGGCTATTGAGCGTGAACTGCGTGAGGTAGAGATCCGCCGTGAACGCAGCCGGGCAGAGGAGGCGCTGCGTGAGAAGGAACACCTTCTTTCTGAAGCGCAACGCATTGGGCACATCGGTAGTTGGAGTTTCACTATTGCCGGTGATACCCTGCAATATTCAGATGAAATGTATCGCCTGCTCGATATCTCACCCGCAGATTTCCAACACACCCGTGAAGCTTTTCTGAACCTCGTGTACTCTGCAGACCAGCCCAGTGCCATTGAGTGGATGGATGAGATCCAAGCTGGCCTACCGACAAAAGAACTGGACTTTCGAATCTTCCACTCGAGTGGCGAACTCCGCTACATCCAATGCAGAGGTGCAATCGTTTATGACGATGCCGGTATCCCAGAGCGCTTTGTGGGGACAGCACAGGATATTACAGAACTCAAAATTTCCGAGATCCAGATAGGCCAGCAAATTGCCCACCTGACTGCGCTTAGAACCATCGACCAGGCGATCATGTCGAGTTTTGATATACGCTTCACGCTGGACATTATCCTATCGCAGGTCATCACACAATTGCAGGTTGATGCAACCGGAATCCTGCTGCTGGATTCCACTGCGCAAACATTGAAGTATATGGCAACACGAGGCTTCCGCACACAGCTCATAAAGACCGGGCGTGTGGGCATAAGTGACAGCTATGCCGGGCGCGCTGTCACAGAACGGCGGCTGATTCGAATTGAGAATGTAAAAACCCAACCTGATCGTGAACCTATTAAAACACTGCTCTCGGGGGAGGAATTTGCCAGTTATTATGGCATTCCTCTCATTACCAAGGGAAAGGTCAAGGGGGTTCTTGAAATTTTCCAGCGTGTGCCATTACAGCCATATCCCGAATGGATGGATTTTCTCGAAACACTGGCCGGACAGGCAGCGATCGCAATAGACAACTCAACCCTGTTCGAAAATCTGCAAAAAAGCAATTTTGAATTGGAACAGGCGTATGATGCCACCATTGAGGGCTGGTCCCATGCCCTCGATCTGCGGGACAGGGAAACAGAAGGTCATACGCTTCGGGTAACCGAAATGGCTTTGAAACTTGCGCGCATGATGGGCGTGGAGGAGGAAAAACTGATCCACATGCGGCGAGGCGGGTTGCTGCACGACATCGGTAAATTAGGTGTGCCAGACAATATCCTGCTGAAGCCAGGTGCGCTCACCGATCAAGAATGGAAAATCATGCGCCTGCATCCACAGTTTGCGTATGACTGGCTTGCCCCCATCAGCTATCTTCGCGAAGCGATCGAGATTCCATACTGCCATCACGAAAAATGGGATGGCAGCGGATATCCGCGCCAATTGTCGGGTGAAACCATCCCATTGACTTCCCGAATTTTTGCCATCGCCGATGTCTGGGACGCACTGACCAATGGCCGCCCGTATCGCAGGGCATGGTCACGTGAAAAAGCGATCGAATACCTCCGCGTAAATAGTGGATTGCATTTCGATCCCCAGGTGCTGGAAGTTTTTCTGGACAATATTGACGACATCGTTTTACATTAATCGAGTGTGACTCGTTGCTTCCGCTTTGCGGCAAGCCTGAGCCTGTCTCCATACACCAGGCCTCATCTTTCACTACATAAGTCCCATTTCGACGCACATGGGGCCAGCCGTGGACCTTTTCACTTTTTGCCCGCGTATGAAAGGAAATGTATGAAACCTACCCTGCGCACTGACGTCGTCCGGCTGCTCCGACGAAGGATGGACCCGGACGAATATCGCTCGATACGACAGTTATGGATCGCCCACTCCATTGCAGAGGACGCGCACGACATCCCCGGCCTCATGGCAACCCTGACCGAAGACTGCGTTTATACACTCATCAACAAAGGGGTCGAATGGCATGGGAAAACGGGTGCAACCAGGTTCTATCAGCAGCTGCTTACCTCCTTTCCAGACATCCACTTCGATCTGCTGAACATCGTTATTGGTCCACAGGGTGTATTCGAGGAAGCGTTCGTAACGGGTACTTATGCATCACAATGGCTGGATATGTCCCCGCCGACAGGTCAGCGAATTGAGTTTGCGGTAACGATCCTCTTCCCATGGGATGCTGAGCAACAGCTTTTTAGCGGCGAGCGGGTTTATTTCTTCCTGAAGTAAACATCCTTATTAATTTGTCTCTCAACTCACTCTAATCCCGCACACATGCAGATTGGGTATAGTTCCATTTCTAGCAAGCCATCAGGTTGAAATTAGTAAATTTGTAATCAAAAATGATGAAATTGAAAGCAAAAATCTGTACTTAAAGGTGTAACATGGGGCGAAATTAGAGCATCGAACTATAGATATAACGAGGCAACCAACATGAAACAATCCGTTACACAACTGGTAGACTTCTTTAAGAAACATAAATACGGCAGGCTAAGTCTTGCCCTGGTAATGATGGGAATGCTGCTCATCAGCGCGTTCATCCTATATGCAAAAGCACAGGAGAGGCCCATTCCCTTGAGCGAGGTGGCATCCGCCATTTCCGCAAAAACGGTGCAAAAAGTGCAGGACTCGCGATCCAGTGGCGTTCTAACCATTTTTTACACGGATGGAACGCAACACACAACGCGGCGTGATACTTCGGCTTCGTTTCTGGAACAAATGAGTCTACTGGGGGTAAGTGAAAAGGAACTGTCTACTCTTCAATATGAAATTGCGGAACCCAATGCGTTGACCGAGGGCAGAGGTGCAGATATCTTCCTGAGTCTGGCAATGCTGGGCCTGATGGGTTATGGCATTACGCGCATTACAGGCGGCGTGATGGCGAGCCGCAAGAAGTTCACTGAAGGAGCCATACCCAATGTCACCTTCAGGGATGTTGCGGGTGTAGATGAGTGCCGCGAGGAACTTGTGGACATCGTCCACTTCCTCAAGGACAATTCCCAGTACCATAAAATGGGCGCACAAATGCCGCGCGGCGTATTACTGGTCGGTGACCCGGGCACAGGCAAAACCCTGCTTGCCAAAGCCATCGCCGGTGAAGCGGGTGTCCCGTTCTTTAGCACGGCTGGCTCCGAGTTCGTGGAAATGTTCGTGGGCGTGGGTGCCAGCCGCGTGCGTGCCCTGTTCAAGAAGGCACGTTCCAAGGCTCCATGCATCATCTTCATTGACGAGATCGACGCGGCCGGCCGCAAGCGCAATTCCAGCGGCGGCGGCGGTGAAATGGAACAGGACCAAACCCTGAACCAGTTGCTCGTGGAAATGGATGGTTTCAGCGGTGCAGAGGGAATCGTGGTGCTTGGCGCCACCAACCGCGTGGACGTCCTCGACCCGGCCCTGACCCGCTCCGGTCGATTTGACCGTCATGTCACAGTGCCGCGCCCGGATGTAAAAGGACGCCTGCAGATCCTCAAAGTACACATCAAGGACCGCCGTATTGCATCAGATGTAAACCTGGAGAATGTAGCGAAATCGACTCCCGGCCTGGTTGGAGCCGACCTGGCAAGCATCGTTAATGAGGCCGCGATTTTGGCAGTCCGAAACGGACACGAGGAAATCAGCATTCAGGACTTCCAGGAAGCTGTTGAGAAAAACCTGATCGGAAGTGTCCAGCAGAAGAGCCGTGTCATGAATGAAAATGAACGGACCACGATCGCGTATCACGAAGCCGGTCACGCGGTGGTGATGCATAGCACTCCGCATGCTGACCCGGTCTATAAGATCACCATCATCCCGCGTGGACGGATGGGCGGCTTCACCATGTCACTGCCTGAACAGGACAGCCTGCTGATGTCGCGCAATCAATTGCTTGCCCAGATCACCGGACTGATGGGCGGACGTGTGGCTGAGGAGATTTTCTGCGGGGATATTACCAGTGGTGCATCCAATGATCTCAAGGTTGCCACGCAACTGGCGGAAGAGATGGTGATGCGTCTCGGAATGAGCGTTACAGGGTTGCGCGTGTTCAACCAGGCTGAAGGCTACGAAGCGCTTGCCACACCCCGCGCCGGCCAGAAGACGTTTGAAGCGATGGATGAAGCCATCAGCCACATTCTGGACGAATGTTATGCAGAAGCCAAACGTATTATTACTGAAAAGCGCGAGGCAATGGAACGAGTGACACGATACCTGTTGCAACAGGAAACCCTGACGCGGGAAGAGTTTGTAGCATTGATGTAAGTCAATGGAAAAAATAAAGACATCCGGGCAGTATGCTCGGATGTCTTCGCGTTTGAGCAAGGTGTTCGTGTCTTTTAGGGAGCGTACATTTTTAACTTCCCTCATGTCGTTGCGAGGAGGGCGTATTTCCCGACGAAGCAATCTCCCCTTGCCTGAAAAAAGCCGACTTAATAGGTTTTTCTGCCAAGGTGGGATTGCTTCAGGAAGAACGCCCTCGCAATGACATCGTTTTGGTGGAGGTTGAGGGAACTTATATTTTTACGAACCCTCAGAGGCGATTACCACTCGACTTCATCGATCACGGAGCGAACGACTTTTGCGCTGTCATGCAAGGCTGTTGTCTCTGCATCATTCAGATGAGGAAGGAAGGTCTGAATGATGCCCTGCCCCCCGACCAGGTTTGGAAGTGAAACAGTCACATCCCTGACGCCCACGACATCCTGCATGGGTGTACAAACCGTAAGCAGGGATCGTTCATCCTGCAAAATAACTTCCACGATGCGCGCAATTGCGCTGCCAATGCCGTAGTATGTGGCGCCCTTGCCTTCGATAATATGATACGCCGCACGACGGACTTTTTCGTCAATCCCCGCGTAATCCTCCGGGCAAATGGATATTTCGCGCCCTGTGCAAAATTCCTGCAGGGGGATTCCGCCCACTGTCACCTGCGACCACGTCAACACCTCCGAATCGCCGTGCTCGCCGAGTACATACGCATGGATGTGCTGCGAGTCAACCTTCAAATGACGCCCGATCAGGCTGCGCAAACGTGCAGTATCCAGTGTGGTGCCTGAGCCGATCACACGGCTGGAGGGCACTCCGAACTCGCCAGCGTAACGAGCTGCAATATGGGTCATCACATCCACGGGGTTGGTGGCAATCAGCAATACAGCCTGCGGGGCATATTGCAGCACCTGAGGGATGACCTGCTTGAATACCTTCGCATTCCTCCCCAGAAGCTCCCGCCGCGACTCGCCTGGCTTTTGTCCCACGCCTGCCGAGACGATGACCACCCTGCACCCCGCCAGATCCGCGTAATCCCCGGCTGTAACCTCCAGCGGATGCGCAAACGGGACCGCGTGAAGGAGATCATCCGCCTCCGCCTCAGCCCGCGCCCGGTTCTGATCCACCAGCACCACTCTGCGACCGACTCCCCGCATCACCAGCGCGTACGCGGCGGTTGCACCGACAAATCCGCTCCCTACAACTCCTGTTTTCATAAGACCTCCTATGTGTATTTCCAACGATCAAAACGAATGAGATGCCCACGCATCAATTTCAACTCGCAAAATGGGACTCGCCAGCGCGGCGACGTACAACAGCGTGCTGCACGGTTGATGTCCCCGTAATTTTGACGCTACCAACTCGCGCCTTTTACTTGTATCGATCTCACCGACCAGATAATAGGTGAGTTTGACAATATCTTCTATCTCCATATTCGCAGCCCGAAGATTACGAAAGATGTTTTCCAGAGCAACCTCAATTTGCTCAAGCGGATCGTGCGGCACCGTGCCATCTTCTCTCATGCCCACCTGGCCAGAAAGAATCAACACGCGTTCATTGCCACTGATTTCAATCTGATGGGAATAAGCACCCAACGGTGGATGAATATCCTCAGGATTTCGAGATTCTTTCATAAATCAACTCCTTCATCTCCAGACTGAAGAATTATAGAACAA
>JBDTPH010000150.1:0-5356 GCA_039932795.1 Chloroflexota bacterium | reverse complement strand
TGTATGTTTTCGCCTACTCAGGCTTGTCGTAATTTTCAAGCACTTCATGGATCTCGTCGAGCAGTTTCTGGATTTCCCGTTTTTCATCCAGCGCCTGATGGAGCGAAGCATTGAAGGATGCCTTTTCCTCCTCCGAAACGGTTTCCAGCAGGTGCTCGGCGCGGGAGATCTGCGTGTTCTTGTGCATGATCTTGATTTCCAGGCGTTTGCGGTACCCGTCATAGAACTCGCGTTCATTGAGCGGCGCCTGCGTGGACGCGGTTCCTTCGGCCAGTAGCTCAGAGATGGCCGGCAGGAATTTATCGAAGTCCACTGGTTTTTCGATGAAGCGGGTCACGCCCAGGGTGACGGCGAAGGCCTTGTCTTCCGGAGCAACATAGGTGGCGGAGAGGAATACCACCGGGATATCCCGTGTATCGGGGTTGATGCGCAGGCGATGGACGAGGTTAAAACCATCCATCTTCGGCATAAGAATATCGGTGATGATCATGGCCGGGCGTTCCTGCCCCAGCACGTCCAGTGCTTCCTGGCCGTCGCGAGCGGTGACCACACGATAGCCCTTGAATTCCAGCGTCGCCTTGAGCAGCCTGAGAATATCAGGGATGTCTTCGACAACGAGTAGATAACCTTGTTGAGTTTCCACGACTTAATTTTACCACCTGCTTATCTCAGTGGAAACTATTCGAAATTACAGGGTCTGTGTTGTTCAATACACAGACCCTGTAATTTCTCATGGTAATCCCCAGTATATTCATTACCGCCCCAAAGTTTCTTGGGAAGCAAGATAATAAGGTTCTCTGGGAATCGCCGTGATGCTCGGCTGGATTGACAAATCCAGCCGCCAGATTCGGCGCAAATGCCAGTGTATTTCCTGCATGTACGGGATTTGGCAATCCCTCGTTAGCCGAATCACGGCAACTCCCAATGAGCCGATAATAAGACTTTAGCCCGGGAAATGTTATCGCTTATAATTGACTTATGCAAGTCAAAAGTGGACTTCCAGAACAACTCCGCCCGCTTTTCTGGGATTATGTGTTTTCCAAACTTTCGCTCGCGAAAGACAGGGATCTGATCATTCGTCGTGTTCTATCGAATGGGTCCTGGGATGCGGTCTGCTGGCTGCGGAAACAGCTCGGCGATCGTGAACTGCGGGAATGGTTGATCGCCCACAGCGGGCGAGGACTCACCACTCGACAATTGCGGTATTGGGGTATGCTCTATGAGCTGCCCGCACGGCAGGTAAACGAATGGGTCAAGACTGCCCAAACTGGAGTCTGGGGTAAGCGATGAAATACTGTGTAGAGGGATTGCCAAAGAAACAGATCAAAGTTTTGAAGGCCCTGGGTCCACATATGGCACCCAAGGGCTTTTATCTTGCTGGTGGGACAGCACTTGCAATTCATTATGGACACCGGATTTCCGTGGATCTGGACTGGTTCACTCCTGAACGCTTTGATGACGGCATGCTGCTTGCACAGGCATTGAGGAACTCAGGGTTGGATCTGGAGATCGAGCAGGTGTCACCCGGTACCTTGCACGGCAGCATTCAGGATGTACGGGTGACTTTCTTACAGTATCAATATCCCATGCTCATGTCAGTACAGCACTGGAAAGACGTGGAGTGCGATCTTGCATCTCTCGAAGATCTTGCTTGCATGAAGCTTTCCGCGATCGCACAACGCGGCGCTCGCAAGGATTTTTGTGATCTATATGCACTGGGGAAAACATCCTTTTCTTTGCAGCAGATGTTGGGGTTTTATCAAAAGAAATTTGGCATACGAGATATTGGCTCCGTTCTGTATGGTCTCGTTTATTTTGACGATGCTGAGAATGAACGGATGCCAAGAATGCTGTGGAAAGTAAACTGGCGGGACATAAAGAAAACGATTCTCGACTGGGTAAAGGGCATCTCCTAGAACGCCTTAATAGCAGGCCGTAAGTTTTCTGCCACCCTGTGAATATTCTGACAGTTCCAGTAGTGGGGACACGGCTTTCCGAGAGTTGCAACGACATTCCATATCCGGAGCTTGAGCTGTTCGCAGGTCACGAGCCGCTGGTCTGGATTGCCAAATCCAGACTGACGTTCATGAAAACCTTCCGAAACTGCATGATTTGCCATGAATTGCCTGGCGATGCAAAATTACGGTGGGCGGCTCAGTCGGAGGAGGAGGTTCATTGGTAGGCGGATCCGTGGGTTGTGTTGTAGGTGGAGGGGGTTCAGTGGGTGGCGGCTCAATGGTCGGAGGCACAGGAGTGTTCGTTGGCTGGAGTGGTGTGTTGATGGGCTTCGGGGTATTTGTCGGTACCACGGCTGTATTGGTGGGTTTGGCCGTATTGGTTGGTTTGGGTGTGTTCGTAGGCTTTGGAGTATTGGTCCTTGGCGCAATTGTGCTGGTCGGTCTCAGTGTGCTGGTCCGCACCGCGATGGATGTATTTATGGCGCGAAGCGTAGGGGTTGGGGTCGGGCCTGTGCGTCGTGTTTGCGTGGGCTCGATCCTGCGGGTGGCGGACGCTGTGACTGTCGGGGTGGAGGTGGCTGTGGATGTGGGAGTTCGCGAAGGCGTGGCCGTAACCGTCGGCGTGGACGTGATCGTGGGCGTCGGCGAAGGCGTGGCTGTGAACGTGACAGTAGGCGAGGCTGTCGGCGTGAACGAAAGCCTGATGATCGCATCCGCCGTCTGCGTTTGAGCCATGGCCAGCGTGGACGTGGGTGTCCGGGTGGGCACCAGCACGATCATTCCATCCTGCCCGCTCGAAGACCTCCCGAGGATAAGCAGCGGTATGCCGAAGCTGAGACCGGCGACCAGCAGGATCATCAATATCATCAGGTTGCCTTGTATCTTCACGCGCGCAGCTCTCCTCTACCAGACCTTTATACATTGCCTCCCGGGCGGTTCAATGCAGGCTGCGTTGCAATTGTTGTGTAGACCGATGGCTCATCCATTATGCCACAAATCATCCAACACGCTGAATATGGATTTCAGGCTCATTGGGAGTTGCCGTGATTCGGCTAACGAGGGATTGCCAAATCCCGTACATGCAGGAAATACACTGGCATTTGCGCCGAATCTGGCGGCTGGATTTGTCAATCCAGCCGAGCATCACGGCGATTCCCAGAGAACCAGATTTCACGGGCAATGCAACGACGTTCCTCACCAGCCTCCCAGCACCGGTCTCAAACCCTCTGCCCACGTGCGGATCGCCTTCCAGTCGCGGTGATCGCCGCGCGGGAAGATCCCCAATGCCACGCTGGCACGCAGCAGCAGCGTATCCCAATCGAACGGCAGCTTGTTGAAATCGAGCATCCCCGCAAACAGACCTTCGCTCAGCGGCCGCACCAGGTTTCGCATGGGCGCAACCCCGCCTTCCACGACCGAGCGGTATTGCGGACCGCTGCCCATGGCCAGCGTAATGCAGACCTTGAACATGGCGAACGGTTTATGCACCAGCGTCTCCTGATGCTTGCGGATGAATTGCACCGCCTCAGGCAGCCATTTCGATTTACGGATGGCACTGGCCGCCACCACGGCCCGATACTGGAACAATTCCTTCACAGCCTGCATGGGCATGACCTCCACCTCGGCCCCGCCTTCCACCAGGGTCCTGGCGATGGCTTCCGCCACCTCCGCCGTGGACCCCGCCCGGCTGGCATACGTGACAAGGATCTTATTCGACATTCTGGTTCCTCCTCTTTTTGCCTGCCCGACCACAGACTGATTACTGAGTATAACGATGCGAACAGCTTACAGTTCCATGCTGTTCAATAATTCCTTCAGCGCCAGCAGCTCCTCCCTGGACAAGGTCACTCCCTTCCCCATCTTCTGCCCATCCGCGGACCAATCGCGCAGGTCGTATTTCGGGTCCCTGTCGTTCCAGCTCACCAGGTTCAGCTCCTTCGCCCACCCCGAAGCTGCCTTCGAAAGCAGGCCTATCTTTTTCACGATTTCATATTTGAGTTCGGCCATTTGATTTCTCCTCAATTCGTTGATGCCTTGAGTTTATCATTTTGTATGGAATTCAAAACCAACCCCTCCCACCTTCGCGAAGCATGCCCGATGGGTACCCCTAGAAGAGATCTTCGAAGAGTAGTTCCATTTATTGCGGCCATCTCACGCAGAATACGTCCATTCTCTTTTATTCTTCTTCCATGATGTCGAGCAAACGCAGCAGGCGGTTGGATGTGTTGATGATTTTGCGCGCCTGCGATTCCATATCAGCAGGGGCGAGAGGCTTTTCCGAATCCAGAAGCGATAGCTCGATGCTCGCCCGTGCGAGAGCCAGCGCAGCTTTTTGAAGTGGACTGTCACTTTTTAACTTTGCCAGGGAGTTGGACACTTGCTTGAGCTGTGGGGTGATATTCTTCCTCGGTCTGACCAGGCTCAGTGCTGCCAGCTCCGGTTCGAACGTGGTCATGATGCGGTCCCTGGCTTTCGCGGCGGTGTAGGCACGTTCCAGGGTGGATCGGATCCCGCTGCCAAAATGGATGCTGTAACCCGATAGCAAGCCGTCATAAACGATCCGGCCCTTGAAGGGCAGAAGAATGGCTTGAACCATCTGCGGCAGGGCATGGGAGGGGATAACTTCCTCCAGCGGGTCCAGTATCCCGTGGACGCTGTAGACCTTCTCATCCTGGATGAAGATGGACCCCTTTTTCAGGTGGCGCAGGATGAAAAAAGAGCCTTTTACAGGATCTTTCCACTTTCGCACGATTTCCAGCTCTTCAGGGGAAAGCGCATCCGGGTTTTCCTGCGCGTATGCCTCGATCAGACCATTATTCTTCCAGAGCTCGTCGCGCGCCTTGAGCTTCTTTTCGGTGGGAAGTCTGGCGTACGCCTCACGTGAGTCGATATCTTTGTGAAAGCCGCGCTTCTGGTTCACAAAGTATTGCAGCATCCACATAAGCTCAAAAAATAGTATTCCGTCCTCATGTGAGAGTGTCATCAGGTTATCCTTTGAATAGTCTGGGTGCAATAATTTTACTCATTCAGGTACAAAGAATGCATGCTGACCAGTGCCTGTTTACCCGGCTATTATATCCAGCATGACCGTTAATAACAAAACAAACGGATTCCAGGCGCATATTTTGTGCAGGTCTTGTGGGTTGTGCTGCAGGGGCAATTTATTCATCTGGGCCAAGCTCTTGAAACAGCAAGCGCCCATAGCGAAGTCTTCCCCTTTATGGGAAGATGTCCGCCGAAGGTCCCCGGCAGGGGAATGGACAGAAGAAGTCCCAACCCCCGCAACGCATTGACCTTCGCCTGTCGAAGATGCCCACCAGGGTACAAGCCATCCAGATAGGCGACAATGCGGCGGTGTTCATTTGTCTTAATTTGTAGATCGAGAAGTTTCATCACGG
>JBDTPH010000149.1:0-34324 GCA_039932795.1 Chloroflexota bacterium | reverse complement strand
GGTTTGCTCACGCAAACCAAAAATCATGCGGTGTGTCCTTCGGGAGAGTGACATGGAAATCGTGATTTACTGAATTTACCAGGTATGCCCTTTATTTCCAGCGTGTAATGTATGAGCCTGAGTCTTGAATATTGTATAATCCCTTAGATGTTTGACTTCACCATAACAGCCAAAAACAACTGCGCTCGCACAGGTGTCTTTAACACCCCTCACGGCGAACTCATCACTCCTGTTTTCGCGCCTGTGGGCACACAAGCCACGGTAAAGACCCTCACCCCTGAACATCTCAAGGATATCAACGCCTCACTTGTATTGAGCAACACCTATCATCTTTACCTGCGGCCCGGTGACGAACTCGTGCGCGACCTGGGCGGCTTGCACAAGTTCATGCAGTGGCATTCTCCCTTGCTCACCGACTCGGGCGGCTATCAAGTCTTCTCGCTCGCTCAAACCCGCAAGATCGATGATGATGGCGTGACCTTCAAGAGTCACATTGATGGCTCGACCCATCGCTTCACTCCCGAAAAGTCCATTGCGATCCAGGAAAACCTCGGCGCCGACATAGTCATGGCCTTCGACGAATGTTCTGATCCCAACGACCAGGCGTACAGCAAGCTTGCCATGGAACGGACTCACCGCTGGGCGGAACGTTCCCTCAAAGCACAGACACGTCCCGACCAGGCTTTATTCGGGATCGTACAAGGCGGCGTTCAAGCGGACCTTCGAGCTGCCTCCGCCAAATTCATCGCTTCTCTCAATACGCCCGGCATCGCCATCGGCGGACTCTCGGTTGGCGAAACTAAACAGGAAATGCATGACACGCTCGATGTGGTCACCCCGCTATTGCCGGAGAACAAACCGCGCTACCTGATGGGAGTCGGCACACCCGAAGACCTGATCAACGGCGTGGCGCGCGGCATCGATATTTTTGACTGTGTATTACCAACTCGTCTCGCGCGCCATCACTCCGCCTTCGCGCCCGAGGGGCGGCTTAACATGATGAACGCGACATTTGCCCGTGATGAAAGACCCATCGATGAAACTTGTGACTGCTATGCCTGCAGGACATTTACGCGGGCGTATATCCGTCATCTAATTGTTGCCAAAGAGTTACTGGCAGGGACGCTACTTTCAATCCATAATCTCCGTGCACTGATAAGATTGATGGAGCAAATTAGGATCCATGTTACAGATGGGACTTTTGAATCGCTTGTACCCGCATTACTAAGGCAATGGTCAAATAATGCAAAGAGGGGTGTGGTGAACAAAGAACAGGATGTTTCCTGACTGTGTTCACCTCCATTTCGTCCAGCGCGTAATTCTCTTACTCGAATGGACAGATACCATAGAGATTTAATGTTCAAACCACTTATGCTTCCGTCTCCGAATAAGAAATACAGTGCTGTCCTGACATACCTGGGTGAAATCCAACCAGATCACGGTTACTACTCCCTGTCCATCAGCAGTTTTCCACATGTGTTTGAGAACCGGGTTTTCGGAAGGGTCTGTATGTGGTCACCGGAATCGCGTTTTCTGGCCGTTCAGGAATGGAAGGAGCCTCTTGAAGGCAATCCACCGAAGCTCTACCTGCTCCTGATCATTGACGTTCTTACCCGAAGGGAATGTGTCATATCGAACATCGATGGCTCAAAGGGAAATATCCTCCCGGAAGGGTTTATCGGAGAAAGCTTAATGTATACTGTAATATATTATGGCCAGTTCGGGATAACAAAGAATTTCGAAAGCAAGTTTCAATACCTGGATGGCTGGCAAAACCTCAGATAGCATTGGAGAAGCATGACCTTATTTCACGCCTTTCTGCTTGGCATTATTCAGGGACTGACCGAGTTCATTCCCGTTTCGTCCACTGCACATCTGCTTATAGGACAGGAGCTGCTCGGCCTGGTTGCAGATGATGCGATGTTCTCGTTTCTAGTCGTTATTCAACTTGGAACGCTGGTGTCACTTTTTGCTTTCTACTGGAAGGATTTGCTTGCCATCGCCAGAGCCACGCTGGACTTTCGACATGCGACCTCTGAGAGAAACCTGGGTTTTTACATTATTCTGGCTACTCTCCCCGCCCTTCTTGCCGGCTACCTATTGAAGGATACAGTTGAAACACTTTTTGAACAGCCCATGTTCCAGGCGTCCATTCGACTATTCGCTGCCGCCCTGTTGCTCACTCTCGCTGAATGGCTCACAAAAAAGGATCGTTCGCTCAATTCCATGACATGGTTTGATGCATTATTTATCGGCTTCATGCAGATCATTGCAATCTTTCCCGGGGCCTCCCGCAGCGGGACAACCATCAGCGCGGGCATGTTCCGTGGCTTCGACCGTCCATCCGCGGCACGCTTTGCGTTTCTTATGTCGATTCCAGTAATGCTTGCTGCCGGCGGCTACCAGATGCTGGATGTCATCCAGATGTCCAATCTTGGTCAGTTCCTGCCCCTGCTCGCGATGGGATTTGTCACAGCCGCGGTTGTGGGATGGTTCGCCATCAAATGGCTGATCGACTATTTGAGCAAGCGCTCTCTGTATGTCTTTGCCGCATATTGCGCAGTGATTGGAACCATTGTGTTTTTTCTGAAATAATTTAGAAATGCTGGTAGCCGAGTCGTTCCAGGCAGCAGCGAGGACCTCCATGGAACTCAAACAACTCCTCCAACTTCTCGTTGAAACCGAATCACCTTCGCATGACAAGGCTGGTGTGGACCGTGTCGGGGCGATCGTGGCAACTGAAGCGCGCAAACTTGGCGCCGATGTGCAGATCGTACAAAATGTTAAAACGGGGAACCACGTCATCTCAAGGTGGGGCAGCGGCGATCAAGGCATTCTCCTGCTCTGTCACATGGATACAGTTTTCCCGCCTGGCACATTGAACAAAATGCCCTACCGCGAAGCCGATGGCAGGATCTTTGGCCCCGGCACCCTCGATATGAAAGCGGGCATCGTGATCAGTCTGGCTGCAATCGAGGAGGCACGCAAAAACGGAATGACCCGCCCTGTTACATTATTGTGCACTTCCGATGAAGAGATCGGCAGTGAAACGTCGCGTGCATGGATCGCATCGCTGGCGAAGGAGTCAGAGCTCGTACTGGTGCTCGAGTCTGCCTTGCTCGATGGCTCCCTCAAGACGTGGCGCAAGGGGGTGGGTGAGTTCTGGATCAAAACCAGGGGGCGCGCCGCACACGCCGGTGGTGACCACGAAAAGGGACGCAATGCGATCGAGGAAATGGCTCATCAAGTCATCGCCATTCAAAAGTTAACGGATTACTCAAAACAAACCACGCTCAACGTTGGTGTGATACAGGGTGGCACGGTCTCGAACGTTGTCCCTGAAGAAGCCATGATTCAAGTGGACGTGCGCGTTATGCAGCCCGGTGAATGGGAACGGCTCGAAGCAGAAATGAAAAAGCTCAAACCCGTTCTGGATGGTACCTCCATTGAAGTCAGCGGCGGTTTGAATCGGCCGCCGATGCCATTTGATGAGACAATGAAAGCTGCTTTCGAGAGAGCAAAGTCCATCGCCGCGGGTATTGGCATGGAACTCAAAGCGGGCGGCACAGGCGGTGGTTCAGATGCGAATTTCGTTGCCCCGCTTGGCATCCCGGTGCTTGACGGTTTGGGCGCAGTGGGGGAAGGCTATCATTCGGAACGTGAATACATCTTTGCCGAGTGTCTGCCTCAGCGCGTGAAACTGGTCGCTGCCTTATTAAAGAACTGGTGATGATTATGCCGCTGCGGGCGCACGTTGCGAAGCGATCTCCTCTCATTATTTTTTTCCTTCTTTTCTCCTTCTTTCTCTTCTCCTGCTCGGCGGGCACGCCTCCAGCGACGCCTGAAGTTGTCACCGTTTATTCGACTTCTGTTGCGGAGCCATGGTTGTCTCCGTTATATGTCTGCGCTGGAAGCACATCCGTCATCTCCCGCGTGGACGCCCCATCCTCTGCCGACATCATTTTACGTGTGGGTGAGCCAGGGGTTCTTGCATCGTCCGCTTTTCAGATTGATACGGAAGAAATCCTGATCGTCACCCATCGTCAAAGCCCCGTGCAGAATCTGACGCTTGAAGAAGCGCGCGCATTGTTTGCGGGGCAGGGTGACCCATCGGTGCAGGTGTGGGTGTACGCGTCGGGTGAGGATGTGCAGGAGGTGTTTGAGCGGCTCGTGATGGAGGGAAGAAGCGTGACGCCAGCGGCGCGGCTGGCGTCGAATCCACAGCGGATGTCTGATGCGCTGCTCAACGAATCCAATGTAGTCGGAATCCTGCCGCGGCACTGGAAGGTGGGCGATGCGCGCGAGATCTTCACAGTTGCAACCGTCCCTGTGCTCGCGTTGACAAAGTCTGAGCCGCAGGGTGTGGTCCAGGATTTGATCGGCTGTTTGCAGCAATAACTTTTTACTGGACATCCCATGCCTGGCTCAAATGAGTCAGGCTTTTTAATTTCTCTTGACAAATATGTACTCTGGGAGTAATATATGCAAACTAGTTTGTATTGCAAACCATATTTATAAGGAAGCACAAATGAAAGACAATTTTTCAGATGTTGAACAGCGTGTAAAGCGCTATTGGTATGTGGACGGGTTTGGAGAGCTGGTCGGCGGCGGCGGGATGTGCATGATCCTGGGGATCTATTTTGCAGCACAACAATACTTCGGTGACGACTCGCTCATGGGCAGCCTGTTGCAGATAAGCCTGGTGTTGGTGCTGATTGGCGGCGGCTTCCTTGTGCGGCGGTTGATCAGCACGGCGAAGGCGCGGGTGACCTATCCACGCACCGGCTATGTTGAGTATTCTGAACCGCAAAATAAAAGACTGATGGGTGTGCTCGCCGCTATCGTGGGGATGGTCATGGCGATGACATTCGTCTTCATCGTGCGCCAGTTCAACACTATCGACGCGATGGTCGCGGTATCAGGCGCGGTGATGGGCATCATCCTTTTTGTAAAGCAGATATGGACGGCAAAGGTGAAGCGCTTTTACATCCTGAGTATTGCATCTGTGCTGTATGGTGCGGCCCTGTCGGTGAGTGGCCTCCCGCGCGGATATAACCTGGGATTGTTCTACGTATTGATGAGCATCTCGTTCATGATCTCAGGCGGGCTGACCTTGAAGAAATATCTGGACGAAAACCCGCTTCAACCGGAGTTGGGAAATGAGCAATGAGCTACGAGCCGTCACCACACTCGACCGACTCATCCATGAACCGGCGCGGTTGCTCATTATCACGATTTTGTCCGCGGCTGCCAGCGCCGACTTCCTTTTCCTCCAGCGTGAAACTGGCTTAACCAAAGGCAATCTCTCGGCGCATCTTTCCAAACTCGAGGAGGCTGGCTACGTGAAGATCGAGAAAACATTCAAAGGAAAACTGCCATTGACGGTTTGCAAGTTGACCGCAGCCGGACAAAAAGCTCTCACTCAATATCGCCAGCAACTGCAGGATTTCATGAATAAGACCGCTTGATATGGAGAATGCGCAGGCCACGCGGACTGAGACTGAAAGTTGATCTCCCCAAAACACGAATGGCACTCCATTCGTGTTTTTATTTGACTTATAATTTGCAGAATGTGCCAAACGCGAGGAGAGTTGTAGTCACGCATCTTTTTTTACTCCCAGCGGCTTGAGCAAACCGAAAGGAGTACGCTATAAAAACTCCACTATGGATCCCTTCCGAAGAACGCAAACAACAAGCCAATATCACGCGCTTTATTACCGATGTCAATTCACGGCATCAATTGAATTTAAGTTCCTATGCCGAACTTTATCAATGGTCGGTGAACAACATCCCTGATTTCTGGCGGATCGTTTGGGACTTCGCCGAGATCAAAGCCTCACAGCGATTCGATTCAGTAGTGACGGATTTATCCGTCATGCCCGGCACAAAGTGGTTTCCAGGTGCGAAATTAAACTTTGCCGAGAATCTCCTCCGCCATCGTGATGACCAACTCGCATTTATCTTCAAAGGCGAGACACAATCGGCGAAGCGGATGACCTACGCGGAACTGTATGATTCGGTCGCACGGCTCGCCCGCTCGTTGCGTGACTCGGGCGTCAGAGTGGGGGATCGAGTCGTTGGGTACATGCCGAACCTGATCGAGACGGCAATAGCCATGCTGGCAGCGACAAGCATCGGCGCGACCTGGTCCTCCTGCGCAACAGACATCGGACCCGCCGCGGCAATGGAGCGGCTTGGACAGGTGGAGCCAAAAGTGATGATCACCGCTGATGGATACTTCTATAAGGGCAAAGTATTCGACACATTGGAACATGCTGCCGAAGTGGCGCGGGGGATTCCCTCGTTGACAAAAGTGATCATTGTTTCATACACGCGTGAGCAAGTGGATATTTCCCGCATCCCGAACGCAATTTATTACCCTGAGTTTCTTTCAAAACAAGTTGATCCTGAAATTGAGTTTGAACAATTGCCTTTTGACCATCCGCTATACATCATGTTCTCCTCTGGGACAACGGGCAAACCAAAGTGCATGGTGCAGGGCGCGGGCGGGGTGCTGATCAACCATTTGAAGGAATTGCTCCTGCACACCGACCTCAAGCGCAGTGACCGGATCTTCTACATCACCTCGTGCAGCTGGATGATGTGGAACTGGCTGTTGAGCTCGCTTGCGGTTGGCGCGACGATCGTGTTGTATGACGGCAACCCGAATTATCCCGACGTGGGCACGATGTGGAAATTGATCCAGGATGAACAGGTCACCGTATTCGGATGCAGTGCAAGTTATATTCACTTTCTGAAGAAGGAAAATGTATCACCACGTAGAGATTATGATCTCGCCTCGCTACGGGAAATTTCACAGACCGGCTCGCCGTTATCTGCAGATGGGTTCGAATATGTCTATGCTGAGATAAAACCTGATCTGCATTTCAATTCAATCTCGGGGGGCACAGACATCAACGGTTGTTTTGCAGCGGGAAGCCCGATCCTTTCGGTTTATGCGGGCGAGTTGCAAAGCGCCGGGCTGGGGATGAAGATCAAATCGTATAATGAGAAGGGGCAGCCCGTTTTTGACGAACAGGGTGAGCTGGTGTGTGAAGCACCATCGCCTTCGATGCCGTTGTATTTCTGGGACGACCCGGATGGCTCAAAATACCAGAGTGCCTACTTTGATGTGTTTCCGAACGTCTGGCGGCATGGCGACTATGTGTTGATCCACAGCGATACGGGCGGTATCACATTTTATGGCCGCTCGGATGCTGTGTTAAAGCCCTCCGGCGTGCGCATCGGCACAGCGGAGATCTATGCTCAAATGGAGAAGCTGCCAGAGGTCGCTGACAGCCTGGCCGTGGGTCAGAACTATCATGAGGATCAACGTGTGATTTTGTTTGTGAAACTGGCTCCAGGTTTTGCCCTGACTGATGAGTTGAAGGATAAAATCCGCAGGACCCTGCGCGAGAATGCCTCGCCGCGACACGTCCCTGCACTGATTCTTGAAACCCCGGATATTCCCTATACATTGAATATGAAAAAGGTCGAGAGCGCGGTCACGAATATTATCAACGGCCGTGTCGTGAGCAACAGGGACGCGTTGATCAATCCCGGATCGTTGGAGTATTACGAGAAGCTGTTGCCACAATTACAAAAGTAGTAAGGATTGTTGCTACAGGAAAGAGTTGTACAATGCCATGCAATTGCTGTGAGATTACCGATAATGCCTTTAGCGAAACGGAAGCGAGGGCAGACGTCAAAAAATATCATAAGAAGGGGCCGGCCAAGCAAACCCGGTTGATCCTGGAAGCCATTCGTTCGCTGGGCCTGAAAAATTCTGCCCTGCTGGATGTCGGTGGTGGGATCGGCGTGATCCATCATGAACTATTGGATGATGTGGCACGTGAAGCCACGCATGTGGACGCGTCGTCATCCTACTTGAAAGAGGCAAAGCAGGAAGCGGCGCGGCGCGGGCATTCCGATCGCGTGAGTTTTATTCATGCCGATTTCACGGATGTTGCCAGTGATCTGCCAGCGGCTGACATCGTAACGCTCGACCGCGTTGTCTGCTGTTACCCCGATTTTCGTGGCCTTTTGAAAGCCGCCGCCGATCATAGCAAAAGTGCGCTTGCCTTAACGTATCCGCGTGAGGCCGGGTATTTACGAGTTGCATTCAAGGTGCTGAATTTTTTTCAAAACCTTCGAAAAGATCCCTTCCGCGTCTTTCTTCATCCGATCTCTGAGATGGATTCACTCCTCAAGCGAGAAGGGTTTGAGCGTGTCTCTCTTCGCAGGCTCTTCGTGTGGGAGATGGCTTTATATCAAAAAAGAACAGGTCATCCTGAATGATGAACCTGCTGAATTTCTGGAACACAGCCCCTGGTGAAAAATTAATTTCAGTAAGTCACAGGTTTGTCATTCTGAGGAGCCAGCGTTTTCCTGGCGACGAAGAATCTCTGACAATTTGCGCCGAGACTCTTCGTTCGCAGCGAGCGCTCTCTCAGAGTGACATGAAAATCGTGATTTACTGAATTTAATACAATTCGGGAAACCGATTATGCCATTCGGTTACCTGCTCAAAGGCATGGCCCGCGTTGAGCACTTTTGCATCTGCCCAGGCGCGTGAGATGATCTGCAGGCCGATGGGCAATCCGCTTTTGGTGAATCCGCAGGGGATGGAAAGCGCGGGCAGGCCTGTGAGATTGAATGGCGCGGTGAAGCGTGTGAGCCGTGCTGCCTCCTCGACCGCATCATTGCCTTCAATGTGCGGTGCGGGGATGGGAGTTGTGGGTATGATCAGGAGATCCTGTGACTCAAAAAACTGCTCGCATCTTTTCCTGGCCTCAACCTGCGTGCGCCTGGCGAGGACGTATTCTGTCGAAGTGGTTTTCGCTCCCTCCTCCAGCCGGCGGCGGATATCCTCACCAAACATTTCCGGGTGTTCCTGCAGGCGGTCGCGATGGATGGCAGCCCCATCGGATCGCGTCATCGTGGTGTTGGCGAGCGCTGCTGCGCGCATCCAATCTACGTCCACTTCCTGCACACGGCACCCCATGGACTTGAATACCTGCGCGGCCTCGCATACAGCGCTTAATACTTCGGGGTCTGCGCTTGCGATGTAATCACCAATGCCCAGGGCGATCTTTCTGCCTTCCATATCATCCACAAGATGACCGAGAAAGTCGCCGGCCAGCATCTTTATGGACGTCGGGTCCGCGGGGTCGTACGCAGAAACAACCTGTAATATCAATGCGGCGTCCTTTACGCATTTCGTCAGCGGCCCCACATGATCGAGGTTCCACGAAAGTGGGAAAACGCCCTGCAGGCTGATACGCCCATAGGTGGGTTTGAAGCCCACCACGCCACATAACGAAGCGGGGATGCGGATGGAGCCGCCTGTATCCGTGCCGAGCGCGCCCAGTGCCATGCCTGTTGCCACAGCGATCGCGGATCCGCTGGATGAGCCGCCGGGGATACGCGTGGTATCCCATGGATTACGTGCAATACCGTAATGGGGATTGTTGCCCGTCACGCCCAGGGCGATTTCGTGCGTATTCGTTTTCCCCACGATGATCGCGCCCGCCTGTTTCAATTTTTCAACCACAAAGGCATCCCTGTCTGGGATATTCTCTGAGAAAAATTTCGAGCCAGCCGTTGTACGGATCCCTGATGTATCGAAGAGATCCTTTAGCGCAATGGGAATGCCGCGCAGCGCGCCGCTGAGCGGATGGACGCTGGCAGGCAGCTGCGCTTCAAGCGCGGACTGCTCGTCCAGGACGGTAATGAAGGCATTGAGCTTCGGGTTGAGTCGCTTAATTTGGCGGAGGCAGGCTTCGGTCAGATCCTGAGCTGTTGCCTTTCTTCCATGAAGGGCCTCCAATGCGCTTGTGATGGTCAATGGATTGGCTGGCATGTTCAAATTATAAATCCCATCTTGCTTGATTGAAATAATAATAAGACCCCAAAGGTCACAGCCTTCAGGGTCTTATACAGTTGGAGGGTATTTAGAACAAGCCCAGCACTTTGCCGGTCTCGAGATCAAGATCTACATCGTAGAAAACGGGACGTGTAGGCAGACCTGGCATGGTGCGCATCTCGCCGAGGATGGGATAGAGAAATCCTGCTCCGACACTGGCGCGAATTTCACGCACGGTGATTCGGAAGCCGTTCGGCGCGCCCTTTTTGGTTGCATCGGTGCTGAAGGAGAGATGGGTCTTCGCCATGCACATGGGAAGGTTGTCGAAGCCAAGGCGTGTGTAGCGTGCGATCTGTTCTTCGGCTTCGGGGGTGTAATCCACACCGTCGGCGCGATAGATCTCGCGGGCGATGGTTTCGATTTTTTCCTTGATGGGGATTTCCAGCGGATAGAGGAACTGGAAGTTGCTGGGTTTCTCGGCAGCTTTGATGACAGCCAGAGCAAGCTTCTTTGAACCCGCGCCGCCATCTGCCCAGTGGGTGGATACGACTGCGTCCATGGCGCCCATCTGGAGCGCGGCTTCGCGGACGAGTTCCACTTCGGCGAGGGTATCCGTGGCGAAGGAGTTCACTGCCACGACCACGTTGACTCCGTACTTGATGGCGTTCTCAATGTGACGCTGGAGGTTGGGAAGTCCGGCCCGCAGCAGGTCAAGATTTTCATCTGTGTATTCCGAGGCGAGCGGTTTGCCTGCTACAACCCTGGGTCCACCGCCGTGCATCTTAAGGGCGCGCACTGTCGCCACAAGCACCACGACCTGGGGAATCAAGCCAGAGTAGCGGCACTTGATATCGAAGAATTTTTCCATGCCAATGTCAGCGCCGAAGCCTGATTCGGTGATGACATAATCAGCGAGCTTCAGGGCAATCTTATCGGCGATGATGGAGGATTGTCCGTGAGCGATATTGGCGAACGGTCCCGCGTGGACGGTGGCGGGAGTGCCTTCGAGGGTTTGCATCAAGTTAGGCTTGATGGCATCCTTCATCAACACGGTGACCGCGCCAGCCACACCGAGATCCTCGGCGGTGACTGCTTCGCCGCGTTTGTTGGTCGCAACGACCATCGAGCCGAAACGACTGCGCATATCTTCCAGGCCGGTCGTCAGCGCAAGAATTGCCATGATCTCAGATGCGACGGTGATGTCGTACCCGGACATGTGTGCGTGCCCTGCTTCATCCTTGCCGCGTCCTACTTCCACTTCACGCAGGAAGCGGTCATTGATATCAATGACGCGCCGCCAGGTGATGGTTGATTCATCGATGTCAAGCCGCGCAAAATAGGAGCGCTCTTCGGGTGTAAGTTCATTGGGATCAGTCTTTTCAATCCCTAATTTTTTCAAGCGGCGCAGCATGGTGGGGGAGAACCTGCGATTGCCCTTCTTATCCATTGGGCAGAGTGCATTGAACAGCTTCTCGTCATCCTGCGTTTTTTCGTGCATCACACGGGCATCCAGGGCCGCAGAGACGAGGTTATGCGAGGCGGTGATGGCATGGATGTCACCGGTCAGATGGAGGTTGAAGTCTTCCATGGGGATGACCTGCGAATATCCGCCGCCTGCTGCTCCACCCTTGATACCAAAGGTCGGGCCTTGCGATGGCTGACGGATGGCGGTGATGACCGTCTTGCCCAGATGTGCGCCAAGCGCCTGTGACAGGCCCACGGTAGTAGTGGTCTTGCCCTCCCCGAGAGGAGTGGGTGTGATGGCAGTCACATCGATGTATTTGCCGTTCGGCTTATTTTTAAGGCGTTCGAGGATCTCAAGCTTGATTTTGGCCTTATAGGGACCGTACAGCTCAAGTTCGTTTTCGCGAATGCCAAGCTCGGCGGCCACTTGAAGGATGGGTTTGATCTTC
This sequence comes from Chloroflexota bacterium, assembly GCA_039932795.1. Taxonomy (GTDB): domain Bacteria; phylum Chloroflexota; class Anaerolineae; order Anaerolineales; family Villigracilaceae; genus Defluviilinea. Next base: position 22,546 of record JBDTPH010000149.1, on the reverse strand, counting down.
GCTTCCTGCGCGATCTCAATATCAGATGGAACCGGACGGCGGAGTTTAAGCCTGGTCGGCACAAAGGCGACCTTGTTGCCGTTCGTTGACACAGCTGTTCCTGCTTCTTTGGTCGAAGGCTTCTTTACGATGACTTTCTTTTTCGGCAAAGCCTTTTTGATTGTGGATTTCGTTGCCATAGTATCTCCTTTAAACGAATTTGACTGTAATTATCAGAATAATTCCGTGTTTTGACAATTGCTTTACATCCCTCTTTTTTTGGTATTGTGTCATGACCCGGAACTTCCGATACTGCTTCTATGCACTAATTTCGGTCCCCAGTGTCTCTCCCATCATTGCACGTGCCAGGTTGCCCGGCTCCAGCCCGGAAAAGATCCGGATCTTCAGCCCCGGGTTCCTGTGCGCCAGGTTAAGCATCTCCTTTACCTTTGCTTCCATCCCGCCGGTCACATCTGCGGCTGCAGACTTGCCTACCCCGTGTTTAATGTCATCGAATGTGGATGGTGTGATCCGTTCTATGCGGCGCGTACGAGCGGGAAAATCCGCCCATACCCCATCCTCCAGCCCGGCCAACAAAATGCGTTCAGGACTGAGCGCCTTTACCAGATAGTTGAACAATGTTTCTGTCGAAAGAATTGTCCCCCCGCGCACCTCATCAAAGACAACATCCCCAAAGATGACCGGGACAATGCCCGCCGCGAGGGCCATGCGAATAGGCGTTGTTTCCCACACCGATACCTGCCCATCACTGGCAATAACATTTGCCGATGGCGGCAGGGCTATGCTTCTCAACCCCGCTTTGTGCAAAGCATCCATCACATAATGGTTCAAAGCGGAAGCCTGATACCAGACTTCGGCGAATCCCTTCCAATAACTGTCTTCAGTCGCATCGCGTTCACGGTGGATGAGCGGGGAAGAGCGTGGGTAACCGGCGCGTGTTTTGTACTCGCTGGCGGCCACGTGACCAAAGGAGCCCGCGCCGTGTCCGATCACGAGACGCAGGTTTGGCTGGGTCTGAAGCGTGGATACGATTTGCAGCGCAAGATCGTCCATCACATCCAGAAGAGGCGTATACGGTTTGGTCTTATCCGTGATCAGTGAACCACCAAGCTTAATGAAGACAAGTTCTTTCATATCTCCATTTTATCTCACCTGCCATATAAGAGGCAGTATAATCTCGACGCCATGAGCATCAACACAGGCATTATTCTCATTGTTCTTCTCCTTGCGCTGGGCACATTTATTTCTGCCTGGGCAGGGATCCGATCACTACAACCGTCGCGCACGGTGGTTTTTTACCGCACGCGCCGTGCCCGCATGCTGGCAGGCTGGCAATCTCTGGCGCTGTCATTCATTTTTCTGGCCTTCACCATCGCATCGATATTGTTCGGTGAACCGGTTGTGAATCAAATTTTCGCGTACACATCCAATCTAACCACCTCACCTACGTGGACCGCTCTCCCGACCAGCACGTCCCTGCCTTCGTCTACGAATACGGATCTGCCCACCGCGATAGAAACCCTGAACGGGACGTTGGAATCATCTCCAACTCCGTCAGGCACAGAACCCCCGCCGAGTCAAACGCCGCCGTCACCCGCCACTGCTGTATTGACCGTGGTCTCCCCGCCAGCCGCCCCGCAGACTCTATCTCCAACCGTTCCTACTCCCTCTTCAACTCCAACCATTGACCGTTCAGCAGCTTCCACTTCTGCAGTGCGGACGGCACAACGGCAGGCTTTTATCGCCGCGCTCTCTGTCACTCCCACCGCGACGCGGACACCCATCCCCACCTGGACGCGAACGCCCACGAATACGCCACGCCCCACATGGACTGCTTCTCCAACACGCACGCCGCGTCCAACCCAAACACCAACTGCAACGGTGACACCATCGTTCACTCCAACCCCGAATCGCGGCTGTGACCGCATCGAATTTGTCAGCTCTCTGAATGTCCCCGATGATTCCACTCTCAACCCAGGCTCTTCGTTCACAAAGATCTGGCAGTTGAAAAACGCAGGAACATGCACATGGACGACATCCTATCGCGTTGTCTTTATCAGCGGTGACCGGCTTGGCGGGCAAAACCTCATGCCCCTTCCACAAGAAGTTGCCCCGGGTCAAACCATTGACCTACCAATGAATTTCAAAGCGCCGTTGACCCCAGGAACCTATCGCGGCAACTGGCAGATACAAAATAACAAGGGCGAGGTCTTCGGCATAACACCCACGGCCAATCTTCCGTTTGGGGTTGCCATCCGAGTGCAATCAACTGTATTAACGGGAACAGCCTACGACTTCGTCGCGAACGCCTGTTCCGCGCAATGGTTGAGTGATTCAGGGAATCTCCCTTGTCCTGGTACAAACAATGACAAAAATGGATTCATCCTGCAGCAATCCACTTCGCGCATTGAAGATGGAACATCGCTGCGAAAACCCAGCCTGTTGACCGTCCCGCAGAATGCCTTTAACGGGTACATCCGTGGTGTTTACCCATCGTTCAGGGTCCAACAGGGAGATCGTTTGCAGGCAATTATCAGTTGCGAGGGGAATGCCACATCCTGTAATGTACTCTTCCGCGTGGATTATCAACTGAGCGATGGGATCGTACGCGAATTCTGGACCCTCGAGGAACAATACGATGGGAACTACTTTAACGTTGATCTTGACCTGGGTGCGCTGGTCAGGCAGGATGTGAGATTTGTGCTCTCCGTTCTTTCATCGGGCCCCGCAACAGGTGACCGGGCCGTATGGGTCGAGCCCCGCATCGTCCGACCGATCCCTTCCGTCACCGTGACTCCAACACAATAATCAACCACCTGTACCTGCTATAATCTTTCCCATGGATATTCGTGCAGGCATAATTACTGCCGTCATATTATTCTTTCTCGGCGCATTGTGGATACTACGCTCAGGTTTCCGAACCCTGCGCTCGGCGCGAAAACTTACCTTTTATCGGATCAGGCGTCAGCGCGAAAAGGGAGGCTGGTATACGCTTGGATTTGGGTTATTGTTGCTTGCATCCAGCATATGGCTGGCGATGAATGGTGAGCCAGTCGCATATCGTTATTTTCCTCCCTCGCCTACAGCCTCACTCATACCCACGACTACGCTTTCTCCCACCATCACACTTTCACCCACCATCACGCTTTCACCGACCATTACCAACACTCCATCCACCACCGACACGCCCACCATCACACCGACGCCGTTCATCCCACTGGCCATCGAAATCCTGTTTGAAAGTGAAGTGAACCCAAACCCCAACGCCATATTCAGTCCGCTTCAATTTACACTCAATTGTGAGAACTTCAATGAATTCACCGCTGCCACTGTTTTTGAAAACCCGGTCACATACATGTGCGCGATCTTCAGCTACGACCAGATGACCCCCGGCGCGCAGTGGACCGCGCTTTGGCTTCGCGATGGCAAGCTTGTCCATTACGAAACCATTCCCTGGGACGGGGAAGTGGGCGGCTATGGCTTTACAGAATGGGAAGCACCCGCTGAAGAGTGGCTGCCTGGCACGTATGAGGTGCAGATCTTTGCAGGGTTGGATTGGAAGCAGGTCGGTCAGTTCCTCATTCAAGGGGATGCACCCACCGCGCCGCCAACGATTACGTCTTCCGCAACTCCCACACCGTCGCGGACAGCCACGCCGACCCGTACGGCTACGGTGACGCGCACTCCTACACTGACGAGAACGCCGACCCCTACAAAGACCCCGTCAGCTACGGCTACCCCATAGTGGATCATCGCACTCATCGTCCCCAATGGGGAAGCTTAATGGAAGCGCAAAATTTGTATCCTTCGTGTTTTGATAAGGAACACTCTATGCCCCAAACATCCTTCCAGGATCGATACCCCGATATATTCGCCCATTGCTACGGCTGCGGCAAACTCAACGAACATGGACACCAGATCAAGAGCTATTGGGATGGGGAAGAGTCTGTAGCTCATTTCCTCCCCAAGCCCTATCACATTGCCATTCCCGGCTACGTTTACGGCGGACTACTCGCCTCCCTGATAGATTGTCATGGCACAGGGACAGCCGCTGCGGCGCTCTACAAAGCTGCCAAGGAGCAGGACCCCGACGCGGAACCCAACACCCGCACACTGACTGCATCCCTGCACGTGGACTACCTCAAACCGACGCCGCTCGGCATCGAGCTCGAAGTGCGCGCAAAAGTGAAGGAACTCAAAGGCCGTAAAGTTGTCATCGAAGAATGGATCGTTGCAAACGGGTTCATCACTGTACGCGGGGAACTGGTCGCGGTGCAGGTGCCTGAGTCCATGCTGGAGGAGTTGGTAAAGGGGAAGTAGAATATCATCTCAAAAGGCAGGACTTTTGTTCACATCGAGGATGTTAACCATATCCTTTGTTGCACGCAGATAAAAATTATTCAGAAAAGTAGGGAAGAAATCATGAACAAAGTTATTTATATGGGCACCGATGGCGGTGCAACCACATCCAAAGTGGGCGGCGTATGGAGCGACGGCTCAGTGATCTCAACAAAACTATTGCAATCGTCCACAAATTCGACACAGGGTCCAGAAGCTGTGGTTCGCAGTTGGGTCGAGGCGATCACCACATACTTGTCCACAAACTCCCTGACCTGGGATCAGGTTGGCGGGGTTGGGCTGGCAGTTCCCGGTCCGTTTCAACGCTATGGCGTTTTCGATCATTCAGCCAACCTGCCCGATGATTTTACCGGGTTTGACGTGCACACTTCCTACAGCAATGCCCTTGCGGAACGCGCCGGTCGCGCCATCCCATTGACAGTTGGTAATGATGGCAACATGGGTGGCGTGGCGGAAGCGCAGCATGCGCGTGGCAGCAGCCATGGAACGGTGCTTATGCTGGCACCCGGCTCCGGGCTGGGATGCGCCTATATCGACCGTCACGGCCTGCCGCTGGATGGCGACACCCTGGCCGGGATGGAAGGCGGTCATATGCCCGCGCCGCTGCACCTCCTGGGGGCCAAGGCCTATCCCTGTGGATGTGGTCGTGACTGGGGCTGCATCGAGGTCTACACCTGCCTTGCGGGCCTGCCCTATCTGCTGGAAGAAAAACTGGAACAATACCCTGACCATGACCTGGCCAAATCACCGCTCAGTGTCAAGGAACGCGCCTTCTCCCTGCGCGGGCTGGCCCAAAAAGGCGACACCCTCGCCACCGAGATCTTCGACTTCCAGGCCAGAGCCATGGGCTTGCATGTTGCCAACCTGGCGATGGCGCTTGATCCCACATTTGTGGTTATCGGCGGCGGATTAATGGACCCCGAAGCAACCACCCCCGCCTTTCGCGAACGCTACCTGGACATCGTACGTTCCACTGCCCGTGAATATGTGTGGCCCTCACAACGCGATGTCATCACGATTGTACCGGCCGCGCTCGGTGATCTTTCACAAGCCATCGGCGCAGCCCTGGCAGCGTTGTATAGGGATGGAGCATAAAACCTGTTAATGCTTCCTGCATTATCGTTAGGTAGGTTCTCGAGCCCCCAGTGATGAATTGGTCTAATTGAAGTAAATCAGGACACAGGTTATGCTCGCCTGATATTAACCACTCTTAAAGAAAAAACTCCGATGTCTTAAGACATCGGAGTTTTTTGTTACTTCTTCATTGGTCTTGCCATTTCCTCCCTTCGATTGCGAAGCACTCAGGGCAAGCCTTCACCGTATGATACAAGTTCTCGGCTTTCAACTCGCTCAGCGCATAACACGGCGCTTTCAAGTGATTCGCCAATTGTTGGGCGAGTCCCTGATATTGTTTCCCTTATTCAGCACCCACTTTTTCAAGGAAGCCGGCAAATGCTAACAGTTCATCTCGAATTTGTTCGAAGGTTGGCTTCAATTCCTTAACAAGTCTTCCGATCCGTTCTGTGTCAAATGAAAAAGTGTACACGTTGCGAACAACGTGGCGAAATCGCAAATATTCATCCAGTTGCTCAATGGATTCGGAAGTTAAAACTGGCGGTCTGACTTTCAGTAAATTCAATGCCATTTGATCAAGTAAATCCCTGTGCCATTCGGCATTCTGTGGCACATTCCCATCCACATTGGCGGCAATTTGTTTAAAAATTCTTTCGAAGCCTGAATATACATCGTGCATATTCAAGGAAGCTGAGTCGAGATACAGATCTGTATCTCTCGGGTTTTTGTGTGCAGACTTTATCGCGCGATTAGCACGTGATACGAGACGTTCGATATCATCGAGTTCTTTACGGATGCGTCCTGCCAAAACCACATAGCTCTCGATCATACATCCACGGCTTCCTGTTCTATCGCTTTTAGCAGGGATGGCGTGCAGGTATTTATATCAACCAGATTGATTTCAAGCGATGAGTCGAGGTCCATTACCGCACCAATGGCTCGAAAGGTTTCTTCAGCCGGAATTCCCCAAGCCGCAATATCCACATCCGACCATTGGGTAAAACGCGTTTCATGCAGTAAAGATCCAAACACCGCGACCCGTTCGGCATGATATTGTTTACGCAATATCCCAGCCGCTTGTTTTGCAAGCTTCCATGCTTTTTTCATCCGTAACTTGACTTTAGGCGCGCGCGCTTTTTGACGACTGATTGCAGTCCGCCTATATTGAGCAAGCTTGCCATGGGATAAATTCAAAACAGGAGTTGCCATATCGCTATTATACAACAATCGCTTTTTTTTACTTCTTCTTTGGCTTTGCCATTTCCTCCCTTCGATTGCGAAGCACTCAGGGCAAGCCTTCACGGCGTTTCAGCAAATGGCGCGTGATGTAAACCCTGCTAGGAGCGCGATGGGTAAAGTGTTGTTAAGTGTATTAGTGGGGAAACGCAATCCAAGCCTTGATGGCTTGCCAGATGAGGCCGCTTCGGTTATTCGGGGACTGTTGGGGAGGTTGAAGAATAAATAAGCATGTCACTCTGAGGGAGCGTTTGTTGCGACCGAAGAGTCTCGCTAGGCTTGGTAGTGACTCTTCGCTATCGCTCAGAGTGACATAACTGTCACTTCGTCATCGGTTTTGCCATTTCCTCCCTTCGATTGCGAAGCACTCAGGGCAAGCTTTCACCGTATGATACAAGTTCTCAGCCTTTAACTCGCTGAGTGCATAACACGGTGCTTTGAGGTGGTTCGCCAGTTGCTGCGCCCTTGCATGGATACCGTGTAAGCATTATAATCTCGTTAATGGCAATCCACTCCTTTCGGGATTCAGCGACTAAAGATTTATTCCACGGTCGAAAAACCTCGCGCGTACGCCGCTTTCCTCCCGAAATTGTGAAGGTCGCCTTACGCAAATTGGATGTATTGAACGGCGTTCATCGTTTGGACGATTTGCGCTCCCCGCCCGCCAATCGGCTTGAAGCTTTGAAAGGTGATTTCGCCGGATTCCATAGCATTCGCGTCAACGATCAATGGCGGTTGGTATTCCGTTGGGACGATGGCGTGCATGACGTTTCGCTCACGGATTATCACTAAAGGAGAAAAACATGCTTCCTGAAAATCGTATTCCCACTCATCCCGGCGAGATATTGCTGGAAGAGTTCCTCTTTCCCATGAATGTTTCGCAGGTAGCCTTCGCTGCGCATATTGGTGTCCCTGTTCAGCGCGTCAATGAGATTGTGCGCGGCAAGCGTGGCATTACCCCCGAAACCGCCTGGTTATTTGCAGAGGCGCTTGGAACCTCTCCCGAATTTTGGTTGAACCTGCAATCCAACTATGATTTGGTTCGTTTTCGCCCGAAAAGGCAGGTACGCAGAATGGCGATTGCGGCTTAACACGAAGAACACCGAGATTTCCAAAATCTCGGTGTTCTCGCTTTTTGTCATGCTGAGCGTAGCGAAGCATCTCTACAATTGTCTCGGAGACTCTTCGCTAGCGCTCAGAGTGACACAAAATTGCTTTACTTCTTCATCGGCTTCGCCATCTCATCTCTCACCGTATGATACAAACTCTCTGCCTTCAACTCGCTCAGCGCGTAGCACGGCGCTTTGAGGTGGTTCGCCAGTTGCTGGGCGAGTCCCTGGTCGAAGGCGGTTATCTTATGAGTCGGGCGGAGTTTCCTTTTCCTTTTTACCAATGAAGATCAAAGACTCCAGATCTTCACTGTCTTCAGGGGCATACTGAGCGACCACTGCGCGCACATCATCCAAATCAGCATCCGAAGCCCAGCCCAGCATTGTCCCAAAATCGCCCAGATCGCGCACACGCTGCGCATCCATTTTCATCATAACAAGATAGGGCAGTTTTATAACAGGATACCCGGCAGGGTCCTGCCCTGGATGAGCCAGCGCTTCATTGAGCCACGGATAATTGCCAAAGAGTACATCCAGTTCTGTTCCATCGGACGAAATCATTAAATAGCCGGGTATTGCCAGGCGGGAAATAACGCGATATCCCGCCTGTTCAAGTCGTTTGATAATGGTCTCGCCGTCGCGGTGATGAACAACAATATCCAGATATTTAGTCATGCGTTCTGGCATGTAGGCGCGCGTCGCGACTCCGCCAACGATAGCCCACTCAAATTCCTTTAAAATGGGACGCAAATCGGGCCAGGGGTTCATGGCTGTTCTCCTTCGCATAAATTCATGTCCACTCCCTGTGCCGGGTTTCCCATTTCGCAATGCCATATCAATCATAAAACGCCGCATCTGGCGCGGAGTAAGATTGCCGTCTGGCGCAATCTTGGCGATGGCTGGAGGAATGGGAATTGCCATATGGGTATTATACAACTTTTAGAAGACCTTCGAGTTTTTCGCGAAGCGGCTCGGATGTCTCGTTTAACACTACTTCTTCATCGGCCTTGCCATTTCCTCTTTCACCGTATGATACAAGTTCTCAGCCTTTAACTCGCTTAGTGCATAACATGGCGCTTTGAGGTGATTCGCCAGTTGTTGGGCGAGTCCCTGGTCGAAGGCAGCGTGTTCCATGTTGATGACGATGCTCTTGATCTTCTCGTGAGCAATCAATTCTGCGAATCGATAGGATTCCTCCTGGGGAGGCAATGCGCCGATCGAGACGTTGCCTGCTCCATCCGTCAGCACGATGAGCAGCGGTTCGACATCGGGATGGCGAGTCTTTTCCTGGCGTAAAACATCTGCGGCGAGGAACAAGCCCGCCGAAAGAGGAGTCTTCCCGCCGACCGGGATATCCATCAGTGCGCGTTGGGCGAGTTGGATGGAATTTGTGGGGGATAATACCAGTGTGGCGCGGTCCTTTTGGAAGACGATCAGTCCCACCCGGTCGCGGCGCTGATAGGCATCCGTGAGCAGGGAGAGGATCGCACCTTTGGTCGCGTTCATACGCTCGGCAACCGCCATGGACCACGAAGCATCCACCAAAAATAAAACAAGATTCGCCACGCGCTTGACGCGAATCTTGCGTTGCAGATCGGATGATTCAATTGCAAAAGCGAGTCGTTTGCGTTTTTCAACGCGTTGTTTTTGGAACGGTGCCGCGGCCCGGAAGGTCGCGTCGAAGGCGATGTCATCCTTCCTGTCACCGGCGGGACGGGCCTTGATGTAGCGCCCGTGTTTGCGCTCGGTCCTGGTCAGCGAGCGCCTGCCTGCATGCTTGCGTGCCAGCTTGTCGAGCGGGGTGATCAACTTACGAGGCTGGAACTTTTCACCGGGCTTGACCTTTTGCCCGCCCTCCCACCAGTTTGCACTGGTGTTGGCGAACACATCCTGCGGCATCTGCTCCGGCTTGCCCTGCTGCGGACCTTCCTCACGCTCATCCTCGAGCTTTAAGTTTTTTTTTCCTCGGGCTGGCCCTGTTGCGATTCGGACTCTTCCTCCCCTTCGCTCGGGACCGATTGACCTGCCAGCTGTTCAATGCGTTCCTGCAGCTGCTCGGTCGTCATCTCCGCCTGTTGGAACGGAGTCCGTTTGATACGGTGGGGCAGCGCCAGCTCGGCAGCCAGGGCGATATCGTGATCGTTGATCTTCGTCCGCCCCTCGAACGCGGCCTGCGCACGTGCGGCCTTGAGGATGACCAGATCCGCACGGTGACCGTCCACATTGAGGGAGGCGGTCAACGCGGCAATGGACAGCAGGTCGCGGCTGGTGTGCGTCACCTTCGCGACCAGTTCGCGTCCCAATTCGATACGATGCGAAAGATCCTGCTCTTTCTGCATGAATGTGTTCCGGAACGATTCGGCGTCCTGCTCGAACGCCAGATTGCGTTCCATAATGAGCACGCGTTCACGCGCGGCACGGATGCCGACGATATCCACAGAGAGGGCGAAGCGATCCAGCAGTTGAGGGCGGAGTTCCCCTTCTTCCGGATTCATCGTTCCGACCAGAATGAAGCGGGCTGGATGCACGAAGGAAATCCCTTCGCGCTCAACCATGTTCACGCCCATCGCGGCCGAGTCCAGCAGGATGTCCACCACATGATCATCGAGCAGGTTCACTTCATCAATGTACAATAGACCGCGGTTTGCAGAGGCAAGCACACCCGGTTCGAAATGGCGTTCGCCTTTTTGGATGGCCTGTTCGATATCCAGTGTTCCGACCACGCGGTCTTCAGTGGCAGAAACAGGCAGGTTCACAAAGGAGGTAGTTCGTACGTGGGAAGGAATACGCGTTGTTCCTTCAAAACGTTCCTTGCACTCGGTGCACCAGGTCCCGGGCTTGTCGGGATCACAACCGAAGCGGCAATCATTAACAACACTTACGCTCGGTAGCAGTGCAGCAAGCGCGCGTGCTGCGGTGGACTTTGCCGTGCCGCGTTCACCGCGGATCAATACGCCGCCGATGCGGGTGTCAACGGCGTTCAAGATGAGCGCGCGTCGCATGCGCTCCTGTCCTACAATTGCAGTAAATGGAAAAATAGGTGGCATTTATTCTCAACTCCGAATCTTGATTATAACGCGTGAATCACGGTTGGGAAGATATTTTGAAACCTGTTTCTTTAATATTAATGGTTCTATCAGGTTTTTGCGTTTGTCAGGGTTGCAATCCTACCCAATCAACTGTATAATCCCCACCACACTTTTTTCTACCGGAGCCTCAAGTGACAGATCAGAATCAAGCCTTGCCTGCCCAAGGGAGCGATGCCAATCCGCAGGAAGAACAACATAATAATAACAATCAAACGATGGAGTCCTTGCTGAACGAACAGGAAATGAACGTTGACTTGCCTCAGCCCGGCGAAATTCGCACTGGAATGATCGCAAGCATTAGCCCAAGTCAGATCCTTGTCAGCATCGGTGCCAAGTCTGAAGGCGTTGTTTCTGGTCGTGAATTGGACCAATTGTCGGCTGAGGAACGTGAAGCGCTCAAAGTTGGCGAGGAAGTTCACGTCTATGTAATCAATCCTGAGGATGAAAACGGCAATGTCGTCCTTTCACTGAAGCGCGCCCAGGAACAGATCTCATGGGAAAACGTCGAGAAACTGGTCGCGGGCGATACCATCATCGACAGCAAGGTGATCGGCTTCAACAAAGGCGGCTTGATCGCGGCAGTCGAAGGACTGCGCGGGTTTGTGCCCTCCTCACAGATCAGCGCCATGCGTCGCAGCCAGTCTAGCGGTGACACACCCGAGCAGCGCTGGCAGAAGATGATCGGTCAGCCTATTTCGGTCCGTGTGATCGAAGTGGACCGCGAACGCCGCCGCCTCATTCTCTCGGAACGTGCTGCGAGTACCGAATCACGCCAGTCCATTAAGGAACGTGTGATCGATGAACTCGAAGAAGGCAAAGTGTACACAGGCCGTGTCACCAGCCTTGCGAATTTCGGCGCCTTTATCAATATCAACGGTGCAGATGGCCTCGTCCACCTCTCTGAACTTTCGTGGGACCATATCGAACATCCGCGTGAAGTGTTGGAAGTGGGACAGGAAGTCCAGGTCAAGGTCATCAACGTGGACCGCGAGAAGAAGCGCATTGGCCTTTCTGTCCGTGCATTGCAGAATGACCCGTGGAGATCACGCGTTGAAAAGTACAGTGTTGGTCAATTGGTGGAAGGCGTTATCACGCGCCTGACCAAATTCGGTGCATTTGCCCGTCTCGAAGGCGATATCGAAGGTTTGATCCACATTTCCGAAATTGCCGAGCACCGCATTGAACATCCGAAGGAGGTTCTCAAGGAAGGTGAAGTCAAGAGTCTGCGTGTCATTCGCATCGACCCCGACCAGCACCGCATCGGCTTGAGCCTTCGCAAAGTGGACTCGGCAGCATTTGCTGATAAAGACTTCAAGCTGCTCACCGCCGGATTCAACACTGAAGATGAGCCGGAAGAAGCCTCCGATCCTTCAGAAGATACCTCAGAAGACACTTCAGAAGACACTTCGGGTGATACTCCTGAAGAAAACAAGGAAGCCTAACCTGAAACCAAGAGCGCACCGTGGGTGCGCTCTTTCACCATTATGCCCCTGATCATCGATTCGCACCAAGACCTTGCATGGAATATCCTCACATATGGGCGCGACTACACGCGCTCTGTGAAGGAAACACGCCGCCTCGAAGCGGACACTACAACGCCTGAACGCAATGGTGACTGCATCGTCGGCTGGCCCGAATACCAGCGCGGACAGGTTGCTGCGGTCTTTTCGACCCTGTATGCCACGCCTGCAAAAAAGAGGGAAGCGCACGATACCATCTGGTATGCCGATTATGAGACCGCACATCGTCTCTACCGTGACCAGGTCACGGTCTATCGCAGGCTTGTTGATTCGCATCCAGACAAATTCCGCCTCATCTCCTCAACGAAGGAACTTGATTCCGTCATTGACCATTGGTCCAGGCCCGCAGGCAATGGCGAGCGTAGCGAGGGTCATCCCGTTGGCTTGATCTATCTGATGGAAGGCGCGGACGGCATCCGCTCGCCGCATGAACTCAGCGAGTGGTATGACATGGGCTTGCGCCTGATCGGCCTTGCCTGGGCAGGGACGCGTTACTGTGGCGGAACAGGCGAACCAGGGCCATTAACTCCCGAAGGCCGTGAACTCATTTCAGCGATGGCTGATTACAAGTTCGTACTCGATCTCAGTCACATGGACGAGGCCGCTGCGCTTGAATCGCTGGACCGTTATGAAGGTCCAGTCATGGCAACGCATGCGAATTGCGCGGCGCTGATGCAGGGTGCCGATACCAACCGTCACCTGCCTGACCGCGTTATCGAGGGGTTGATTGAGCGGGATGGTGTGATTGGGTTGATCCCTCTCAATTCCTTCCTCAAAGTGGGCTGGTTGCGCAAAAACGGCAGCCGCCGTGAGGAGGTCCCATTGGACACATTGATCGCGCATATCGATCATGTCTGTCAGATCGCCGGTGACTCTTTGCACGCGGGGATCGGCTCGGATTTTGATGGTGGCTTTGGCCTGCAATCCATTCCCCTCGAGTTGGATTCGATCGCTGATCTGCAGATCATTTCGTCAAGGTTGCTGGAACGCGGATACGATGAATCGGATGTTGAAAATATTCTGGGTGGAAACTGGTTGAGATTCCTGAGAAGGAACCTGCCTTCATGAATGGTGAACCTGCAAACGGCAGCATATCCTATTTGAGAATCCGGTTCAGCTTGATTTCGGTGGCCCTTGGATTATTGATCTTCGCCATTGGGACAAAACCCGATTGGTTCGGCTGGAATAGAGCCCCCGTGGTGGGGTTTATCCAGATCGTAGTTTTTCTGATCGGTCTGGCTTTGATCTGCCTCGGCGGATTTATAGGGCTTTCCTCGTTATGGGGAAAAGAACAGCGCAGCATTATTGCTGACATTGGCCTTCGTCTCGTTGGCACTGGCTATGTGATCACCGTATTCACAGGCATGGCGGATGTCTTCGGCATGGGCTCGCAGGCTCTGCCAAAGGTGCCTCATTTTGGCCCATGGCAGGCCTGGGGTGTATTGATTGGGCAGTCAGTCATTGCAATCGGTTTCCTGATGCTGATCCCCTATCAGTATTACTTCAAACAAGCTCACGAATAAAAAAATCCCCCAAAAGGATTTTTTTGCTTATATCACCTGAGGCTTTCGAACACCAGCGTTGAACGCCATTTTTATAAGTTCGGTATTTATTTTCAGCAGGGGATCGCCGATCTTTGTAGCAAACGTATCCCACCAGATAAATAGAAATGGCTTGCGAAGCCCGACCAATAAAACAGTGAAAACAACCAGGAAACCTGCGAACAGCAAGGCTCGTAAGAAAAATACAAAAATCCCCAGGCTCAAAAATAGCAGGAATGTACACGGTGCAAGAATGATTGCAAGAGGATGATACTCACGCTTTTTGGGGTCATCTGATTGGCGGCGTATGTTGACCACATACGTGTATGCCACACACACTAAAATAAATGACAGGAATGCGAGTGTGCAATTGCCGATATCATCCAAGTGGTAAAGCAACATGGTTGTTTCCCCAACACTGGTTCTCCAATATACATTTTATAACCGTTTAGTGCCTTGTACGCAAGTAACAAACATCCCGGGTCGTAATAACCCGGAATGTTTGTTTTTCCTCTCCATTCCTGTGCTCCTAGCTTTCATCATTTAAAAAGCGTTTTGCAGTTTCTACAAGCATGGCCGTGCCAATCGGCAGGGCACGCTCATCGAGGTCAAACTTTGGATGGTGCAGCAAATAGTTCTCGTGTCCTTTTTTTTGCGTGCCAAGTGTGAACATTGCCCCAGGCGCATGTTTCATAAACTCCCCAAAATCCTCCGCACCCAGTGTTTTCTCGATCTCGCGTACATTTTCCATGCCCAGCAGATCTTTGCCCGCCCTTTCAATGACATCGGCAACCATTTTGTCGTTGATCATGGGTGGACCGCCGATCTCGAATTTGAGTTCATAGTTCCCGCCAAGCGCTTTGACAATATCGAAGGCGCACCTCATCTCTTCGTGGATCTGTTGATGGACTTTTTCATTCGTAAAGCGCAGGGTACCTGTCAGCTTCACGCTTTCAGGGATGACATTCTCGGTGAAGCCTCCATGGATCGAGCCGATGCTGACAACCGCGGGCTCAAATGGATTGATACGACGGGAGATCAAAGCATTCAACGCAATGATTACGTGCGACATCAAATAGAACGGATCGACCGTCTTATCGGGGTGTGCGCCATGCCCGCCTTTCCCTGTGATCGTTGCATACCAGGTATCCACGCCGCCTGAATTGGGGCCGGCGTTAATGCCGATCGTGCCAACAGGTTTCATGGGGTCAACATGCTGGGCAATGACATAATCCACGCCATCCATGACACCCTCTGCCGACATGCGCTGGGCGCCGCTTTTGCCTTCCTCGTCTGCGGTCTCCTCACAGGGTTGGAAGAGAAAGCGTACACGCCCGGGCAGTTTCTCCCTGGACAATAATAACGCTGCACCGAGAGCCATGGCGGTATGCGAGTCGTGCCCACAGGCGTGCATGGCACCGACGTTCTGTGACACATAGTCATATTCATTCTGTTCCAGGATGGGAAGCGCGTCCATGTCTGCACGGATGGCGACAACTTTGCCGCCCTCACCGATCTCTGCGACGACGCCGGTCTTCCCGACGCCGCGCCTGACCCTGTATCCCATCTTCTCCAGTTCATCCGCGACGATCCTGGAAGTGCGATGAAGTTCAAAGCCGAGTTCGGGGTGCATATGGAAGTCGCGCCGCCATTCAATAAGTTCCTCTGAAATTGCATGTGCCTGTTTGAGCATAATGTTCTCCTAAATTCTTATTCATGTAAACAATTAAAAACGTATACAGGTTCCTGTGTGCTTGTTTACGTGCTTACTTATTTACCTTTTTCGTCGTTTCCTTCTCTGCCGTCGCTATGATTCTATCCAGTTCCTTCTCCTGCTGCGGCTCCAAGGGCAGGACAACATGTTCGCGCAGGATTCTTTCCGCTTCGTCTGCTGCATGATCCGCCATTTGTTTGCGTTCAAGTTTCTCATCCCAGGTATCCCATGAATTGCGTTCGGCAAGTTTGGTGAGCGCCAGCTCACCCGCTCTGAGATGCTTCATTGTATGCTTTTGTCCCAGAAAGTTGCGCGTGCCGTTCATCACATTGCCGATGATATCCACTGCAAGATGTTCCACATCCGCAGATAAACCATTTCGCAGGCGCATCACGCTCCCCACGAGTTCGTTGTCCAGGACCATTTGGGCAAACGAACCCATTACACCTGCCTCCATTTCGCCGATACCGGAGATCTCATCCGCGCCTGCGAGAGCGGGGATGGTCGCATTGAGTCCGCGTTCAAAGGCATTCTGCGCGTCGAGCGTATGCGCGTTCGTGGAAAATCCGTATACATTGACAGGGAATCCGTAGTAATGCCCGAGTTGAACCGTGCCGGCGGAGGAAAGTCCCAGTTCCACGCCGCCCCAGATCAATCCCGTGCGTGGCTCCAGCATGCCAAGCCGTCCACAGTAGACAACGCTGCATCCCGGATTGATGATCTGTGCCAGTACCAGCGGAGCCAGCGATTCCGCGCTCTGTTGCACAATACTTCCCGTGATGGTCATGGGCGAAGTCGCGCCGCCGGTGGGGCAGGGAAGATTGGCATGGATTACGCCCGCCTTTGCCATTTCCATGATCGCTTCCGCGGCGATATCGTGCATCGTGAGCGGGCTGACCGGGGAGAGGGACAGCGTCAGCTCATGCGCGGGCGTGCCGACCACCGCCGCCATTTCGACTGCATACTTGACCTCATGCCCGAATTGAATGCCCGGGCCCTGTACCGGTTTGGTGGTATTCGAAAGTGCCTGGCGATACATGTGCATTGCCATGAGCTCATTGGAAACATCAGGCGGCGTGAAGAACGGCGTGACGGTGTGACAGTTTGGCAATGCATCGAGCAGGCGAATGGCATTACAGGCATCCTCGTTTGTTGCAACATGGCGTGTGGCGGTCTTTGCATCGAACACATCCCGGGCCCCACCCAGATTATGGAAATATACATTTCCATCGCCCAGGGTGTTGACCTGTCCATTACGCCCGCGAATACTGGGGCGCTTGCTGGCTTTTGCTACACTGTCCATGACAAGGTCGGGAGGCAAGCAGACACGGTTGCCGTTCATCGTACAACCTGCGTCTGTCAAAATTTCCAAACTAGGCTTGTGCGTCCAGATAATTCCCACTTCGCTCATGATTTGAAGAGTTGCTTCGTGCATGGCCCTGACATCGTCATCCGATAAAAACTTTAATCTCTCCATGTGTGCTCCTGTACATTATTCTTTTCCAACACCTTTGCTAAAAAATCCACACGCCTCACTTCTGCATCGATCACGTTTTCAATTTGCAAAAACGAATGGCCCTCCTCTTCATAGAGTAACAATTCCACATCTTTGCCAAGTTCAGTAAGTTTATCATGCGCATCCAGCGAATCACTTGCTGGGCAACGCAGGTCATTGCCTCCGCAGATCAATTGCACAGGTGCATTCACACGATCGAGGAAAAAATAAGGTGACGCATTGTGCCATGTCTCATAATTTTCCTTTGGATCGCCCATGTTTTCAATATTCCAATGCTGCAGATCTTCGCGCGAATCTTCATGTGACTTGAACCAGTTCATGAACGGGACGACTGCTGAACCGCCACGCCACAAATTGGGATACTGAGTCAGGCACGTCATTGTCAAATACCCGCCGTGACTTCTCCCTGTCACGGCAACTCTGTTTGCCAACCCTTTACTCAAAAGATAATCGACTCCTGCCGCGCAATCACGCGTATCCACGCCGCCCATGTCAAAGCGGCTCGCGATCTGCCAGGCGCGACCGTATCCTGTTGAGCCGCGGTAATTGGGCGCAAGCACCGTCCAGCCGCGTGACGCCATGTGCAACATGAATGGGTCCCACAAAAATTGGACATGCCAGTTGGGTCCGCCGTGGATATTGACCACTGCACAATCTCCAATACCACGATACAGCAAGGCTGGCACAGACACACCTTCATTATCGTAGGAAACTTCCTCCGGCATCCTAAACCCTGCATCATGCAGTTCATCGGGGAGCGAGTTCGTCAGTTGCTCGAATGTGCCATCTTCATTCAACTTCCACAGATCGGGCGGCTGCTGCGGACTTTCGAACAGAAAGAGAATTTCACCATTCGATGCGAACTGCGGATGGTGATGAATACCTGCCGCAACTTGAACCCGTTTCACAGACACGCCTATCTCAAGGACCATGATGCTGTTCAGCATGCCCTCCGCCTGCACCCAGCTGATTCGTCTTCCGTCTCGCGACCAGCACGGAGATATGTCATCGCCCACGCTTTGTGTCAACCAGCTGATGTGACCTGTTTCAATTTCATATACTCCAATATCAAACCACTCGTCCGATTCGGCGGAGAATGCGATGAATTTCGAATCGGGTGACCACGCAGGATGTTGAGCATTAAGTCGCCTCTCCGTATGGGAGAGGGCGGAGGGTGAGGGAGAGACCGCTATCTGTTCCCATTTTCCACTTTCTACTTCGATAATAAATATTCCTCTGTCACTCGCCTCCATCTCCACTTCGGCCGCAATCCATTTTCCATCGGGTGACCACCTCACATCCCAAACGGGGCGCTGGATATCGAACAATAATCTCTTTTCAGTTGTTTCAACTGAAAGCAAATACAACGCAAACTGTCCATGTTCATCGGAAAGGATCGCCAGAGTTTCACCATCAGGCGAAAAAGCAAAATTTGGTTGCTGCGCGTAGGCAGAATTCGCAAGGAGATCAATGTGCGTGGCTGTCAGTAGATTATGGAGAACAATATGGTAGGACTCGCTTCCATCCAGATCAAGTGCGTATGCAAGATATTTTCCGTTGGGTGAATATTGTGGGGAAAATTTCGCGCCAGATATTTTCGCGCTGAGCGGAGCCAAAGGCGAAGACGAAGCGGCGATTCTCAGTTCATAGATTTCCCAATTCCCCGTTTTGTTCCACGAAAAAGCGACATTTCGTCCATCAGGTGAAATGTCAAACCACAGACCGGTATCCACCTGTGGGACGCGGAGCAGGTCAGCAAGGTTGAGCATGTATTAATTATGTCATTGCGAGTCTTCGAGAAGCAGCCCAATAATGGCGGAGATTGCTTTATCGGGCTACGATTCCTCGCAATGACGGAGTTTCTGTATTACGCAGCTACAGGAGAAAGATCGTGTGCGGGCAATTCGTCCATGCCGGCTTTTCTGGCGAGATCGAACACATAGGCGTGGAGCGCCTCCACTTTGGCAGGATCAAGCTGCGGCCTGGCATAGGAGGCAAGCAGTTGTTCCACGCGTTGCCTGGCTCGCCCGAAGGTGTCCAGACTCCCTGACTCCTTCCAGCCGCGCATCGAGTCTCGATCGATGATCGTGCTGGGCATGTGCTGCTCCTTCTGGAAGAGCTGGAGCGTGATCCGCTGTTTCAGGAAGTCGCCGCCTTTGAAGTTGACGCCTTCATAGAAACCAGTGGCGAGTGTTTCTGTATGGATCTTCAGGCCATCGAGCATGCGTTTTGCCATGGCAATCCCTTCGGCATCGATAACAAGTTTCTCGGCGCTTTGGCAGAGGAGCGAATCAAGCATGCCCGAGCCTGAGATCATGTTGATGCCGCTGAGCGCACCGATCATTGCACCCAGACCGCTTTCGAGACCCGCCTGCGCATCCACAACTTTTGCATCGCTGGCTCCAAGGTAGGTGTGTGTGGGCAAGCCGAGCGATTTGCCAACCTGTGCATAGGACGAATCGATCATGGCAGTTTCCACGGCACCCATCGGTGTGCTGCCTTTACGCATGTCGAAGATGGCAGGCGCGCCACCCCAAACAATAGGTGAGCCGGGACCCGCAAGTTGATGAATGGTAATGCCCGCCAGGCATTCCGCGGCGTGCTGCGTGATCGCACCCACCAATGTGACAGGAGCCGCTGCGCCCGCCAGCGGCATGGATACAATTTCCGCAGGGACACCTGCGCGCGCCAACGTCATTAAGTTGCCTGAGCCAAAGCTGCTCCAGATGAGCGGGGGAGAGGGACAAACATCGAAGATGGCACGCGGTTTCTCGCGCAGTGCATCCCTGCCGCCTGCAAAGATTGCCAGCATCTCGATCATTTCATGGACGGTCTTGTTTGTGAATGCGCCCGTGACAATGGGCTTTTTGGAATACAGCATCACGAGATACAGGCGGTAGAGATCCTGAATATCCTTCTTGACCTCCGTACAAACTACTGCCGTGGACTGCGCATCGTATTGCGGGATTTGTTCCGTGACCTTCAGCAAGCGGATCAGATCCGGGGTCTGAGCGTCCTTATGCTCCAGGGTGTCAGGATCCAGGATCGTAATGCCCGATGACCCCGGGTCAAAGTGGACCGCATCGCCTCCATACTGGACCCTTGGGTTGCCCTCGTAATCATAGAGATAAAACTGGCGCGGAACTGTTTCCAATGCCTTGTGGACGAGGGACTCGGGAATCTGGACGACGAGTGTCTCTTCATTGACTTCTGCGCCCGCAGAGGCCAGCTTCGCGCGCGCCTCCTCATTCTGGACTTTTATGCCGGGCTTCAACAGTAACTGATACGCCTCATCGAGAACTCGCGCGAGCAATTCGTCTGACAGGAGAGTAAGTTTCGGCTGCATGATACACCTCTAATCCTTTCCTTTGGCAAATACCTCACTGGACCCAGTGAGGGGATTAAAAAAAGGACTTTCGTTCCACGCACAAATTTTATTTTGTGTGACCAGCAATATTCCCTACTGGCTCAAACGAAAGTCCTTCCCTGTATTACTTTTCAACAGACTTGATGATCCTGTCCATCTCGGCGCTGATCCTGGGATCAAGCGGTTCGGGTTGGTGTTCCGCCATGATCTTGCGTGCCCTGGCTGTAGCCCAATCGCGCGCATCGTCCTTCTTCTCTTCCCATTCACTGTATGGACGCCGGTCCATCAGCTTCGGCATAAACAGTTCACGCATATGTTTGCGAGTATGCTTTTGAGCGAGATAGTGCCCACCGGGCCCCACATTCGCAATGGTGTCCAGTGCAAGTGTTTCCTCGTTCACTTCGATGCCCTGCATCATTTTATGAATGATCGAGAAGATCTCACAATCCATCATCATCTCGGCATACGACCAGATGCGGCTGCCGTGCAGGAACCCGCATCCAAGGAGCATGTCAGACATGACGATGCTCGCCATGAACGTGGACAGGCTACCATCGATCCCAGCCTGCCAGTTCGGCTCCTTCGCGCCGGTGGCAAATGAACCCATGGAAAGCGGGATGTTGTAAAAGTCCGCCAGCACGTTGGTGGCCGCGCCGAAGAGGAAATCTTCGGGTCCGCCGCCGGTGTATGATCCCAGTCGTAGATCGGAGGCGGTCTGCGCCGCGGCGTAGAAGACTGGCGCACCGGGGTAGGCGAGCTGCAGTAATGCGGTGGCGGCGATCACTTCGGCGTTGCCAACAGCAAGGTTGCCTGCCATCGTCACGGGACCCGTTGTCAGGCAGGACGCCATGGTCATGAATCCCGTGGGGATGCCGTGCTCTGCTGCGATCAGGGCTGCATCCAGGCTGCCGCCGTCATGTCCGAGCGGGGGAGCGGTGCACTGCATCAGCGAGAGCACAGGTCGCTCGCGCAGCGTAGCCTTGCCATCCACGAGCAGCGCCGCCATTTCCATTGCGGCTTTGGCTTCTGCCACGTTGTAGATGCTCTCGGTCTGCACGTGCTTGGTGGAGTTCTGCCAAACGGCTTTGAGCTCATGCAGGCCACGCGCTTCCACCGCTGCATCCTGTGCGGAAACGGCCACCCAGTGGAACGCGACTTCCTCTGTCGCATCAGCCACGCGGGCAATTTCTTCAACATCGCTCAGGCATGATGTCCGTTTTTGACCCGTGTGGATGTCGATCACTTCCACGCCGCAGCCATCCGTTCCCAGAAAGACGTGGTTGCCATCCAGAGGCAGATCCTGCTCGGGGTCACGCGCCGCGAGTGAATAGGCAGGCGGACACTTCTTGAGCGCCTCTTCGATCACGTCCCCTTTGACGCGCACGATCTTCTTTTCGCGGTCCACGGTCGCGCCGTTGGCTTCCCAGATCTCCAGTGCACGCTGTGATGGGAATCGGATGCCCACGTGTTCGATGATCCACAATGTGGCTTCGTGGATTTTTTTGACTTCTTCCGTTGTTAAGATTTCAAGTTTTAACTTCGGATTGCTGATTGACTTGATGTTTTTCGACATAGTGCCCTCCCGAGGAACTATATCTCTACTCTCTCTGAGTTCATATTGGTGGTCGAGCGCGAAGTGTATCGAGACCACAATTTAATAATTATCCTGTCCCGGCGCGTGGTGGTCTCGATACGAGCAGGAAGTACACTTGCACTAGTCGACCACCGGATCTACAAGTTATTCCTTCCCAACCAATCGCTTGGCGAGCTTGACCGCACCCACGGCATCCTCAGATGTGCCATCGGCTTTGATCTTCTCGGCCCAGTCTTTTGTGATCGGCGCGCCGCCCACCATCACCTTGATGCGCGGACGTAACCCTTCCTTGTCCAGCTCCTCGATCACTTCGCGCTGGCGGACCATGGTTGTTGTGAGCAATGCACTCATGCCAATGATCTGTGCATCGATCTCAAGAGCCTTGCCAATGATCTTCTCGGCGGGCTGATCCACGCCCAGGTCGGTC
>JBDTPH010000148.1:0-19386 GCA_039932795.1 Chloroflexota bacterium | reverse complement strand
GGCAAACCCTGAAATGGGAGGACCTGCAACCAATACAATGTCTGCCACCTGTTGTAGTTCTTCGACCAGCCTGGCAACGTTCGCAGAATTTAACATCGCACCCGGCCATTTTTCAGAGGAAAGGCCCGCAGGCAGGAGTTGAACATTAGACATATCGTTTACAGGCATGAGCTTCAGTTGGGAGGATTTGTTTTCCAGAAGATCGGACAATCCCGTTTTACCGTTGGCTTCGAATAGCTTTGTCAATACGGGGTTATGGAATTGGGCATCGACCAGAACCACCCGGTTCCCAGCCTGGGCAAATGCCACACCCAGATTCGCTGCGACCATGGCTGTATCATCTTCAGACTGTGATCCAACACTGCTCAACAGGTAGGTATAAGGCATGGATTTGCCAATGGAGAAAAGCAGTTTGGCAACGGCCGTACGGTAACTATTGGCAGCCTGGGAGGCGGGCTGGGAGGAAGTAACAACCCGTGTGCGTCCGGAATTATCCAGGCGATCATGCTTCTCAATGGTACTCAGCAGCGGAACCCGGACAGCCCTGGTGAAGTCTCCCGGGACGCGGATCGTATCGTCAAAATACTCATAGGCAAAAACAATACTCATCACAAGGAGCAATGCAGCGAGCGCGGCCGCGGCTACCCGCAATGACAAATTTTGACTGACAGGGAATACTGCCCCGGCGGGTTCGATGATCTGAAGCTGGTTGGTATTTGTGTCCAATAACACCTGGTAAATGGTTGCCAGCGTTCTGAGCGCATCAGATAAGCGACCGCGCTCATCTGTGAGCTGCTTAATGATAAGGTTCTGCTGGTCCAGCGTACTTGGTGCCCCTTCCGTGCTTTGCTGCGGAGCGCCTCCCAATGCAACCAGCTTGGCTTCAAGATCCTGGATGGACGTCTCAGCGTTGGTGATAATCTGTTCCAACTGGTGAGACTGGTCTCTCATCTGTGTGCGAAGCAATTCAGTTGTATTATCTTTGGAAGGGCTCATTTCGACGAGAGACTGCGCGGCAGCATTTGCAATGACCACAGCTTCCTTTGGATCTCGATTGCGTACAATGATCGTTAATATGCGGGTGTCGGCGTTTTGTTTAGTCTCGATCATGCCGCCGAGTGCCTCCAGATTAACTTTCTGTTCCAGCTTATTGTTAATAGACTCCAGGAACGGACGGGTAGTCACCAAATCTGCATAGGTCTGCATTAATTGACTTCCTATCCGCAAAGCGTTCAAATCCGGACTGGGATTATCCACCGTTGGGCCCACGAGCAGCCTGGTTTTCGCTTCGTATACGCGAGGTTGTCCGTTAAGCAGAAAGAGCGTTGTAAGGCTGGCAACCACAGTAGCTGCCACAAACAGCCATAAATAACGGCGAACAACATTTAGAAACATAGATTGATCCATTGTTACTACCTCCATTTGAATAAAAAATTGTTGATTGTGTCACATATCGATTGTTTTCGAATGCAATCGACTCGTTACCTGGAACCTAATATGCGCCGCGTCGGGAAATCACGACCAAGACAGTGCGAAACAGGATCTGAACATCCAACCAAAGACTACGACGCCTAATGTAGGCTATGTCTAATCGTAGGCGCTCATGAAACTCGGTTTCTCCACGACCCAGGATCTGCCATAGACCGGTAATTCCTGGCACAACCTCCAGTCGTTCTGTCTGCCACAAATCGTAAGTGTCGGGGGCAAACGATGTTGGACGCGGCCCTACAAGACTCATGTCTCCCTTTAGAACATTTAGTAACTGTGGAAGTTCATCAAGGCTGGTTATTCTTAAAATATGTCCGACACGAGTCACTCGGGGATCGTCTGTAATTTTAAAATCTGGCCACTGGAGCTCATTAAGGTGAGCCAGCTCCTTTTTCAACTCTTCTGCATTCGGTACCATTGAGCGAAACTTGTACATTTTGAAGCGTTTGCCATCCTTACCCGTACGGTTCTGCCTAAATATCAGAGGTCCATTTGGTGATTCAACCTTGATAAGAAAAGCGACCAGTAAAAATACGGGTAGGAGGAAAGGCAACGCCAACAGAATCAGTGTTACATCCATGATGCGTTTGGCCGTGAAATATGCAGGCCCTCTAAATAACGCCTTGCCTGGGTCTATTTTTTCGATCCACGAATACTGTGGACGAACAGACCAGGAAATAACAGATTGATCAGGTAAATCAAAAACCCTCGCCATGGTTGACCTCCAATAGTCTAACTCTAAAAAATTTAATAAGCGAAACGATAGCCGAATCTATACTCGGGGAACGTTCTAGATCTTTAGCATTGCACCAAAAGCTTCTGTCCTGTTATTCGGCATACAGGGCCTGGTCTTTCTCAACCTTTTCAGGTAAACCCAAGTGAATTCTGCTGTCTATTCGCTGTTGTAAATTCATTTCTGCGTGTTCCAACAACTGTTCAAATGTCAAAGCATGACCGGGAAAAGTAGCAGCACCGAATTTTATTGAGAAAACGGCACTTTGCGTCAATGGCTTGAGCCGGTTTATCAGGGTTTCTGTGCCCGTCTGGTCAGTATCCGGGCTGATGATGATCAATCTGTCTTTCTTGTCATGCTCAACCAGTAAATCCGTTTGTCGCAACCGAGCCGACAGCTCATTGATCATCATTGCAGAAATAGACGGTTGTGTAAGAATGCGCTGTCCGTCCTGAACTACCTTGTCAGGATTCGTTTGAACACTATTCCAATCCGTTTCCAACACAATGATCGACAGTGGGCGCTGGAAACGTCGGCTGCGGTATATTTCAGCCTGGATCCTTGCCTGCATTTCCTGAGCCCGCCTGATCTTGGGCATTTGAATGAAGGCAAAGTTTTTAACAGCTTGTTCAAATTCTTCCATATGCAATGCCAATCTTTTGGCAAGCAATACGGCAGCCATGAAGAGCCCCAATTCTGCCAATGAATGATAAGTGTACATACCACCCACCAGCGGGCGTTGGGATATCAACAGCGTCTTCATCAGAAGATATATTGCGGTCCAGAGGAGTATCAAAGTCGACTGAGGTAACGCCCTCAACCATTTGATGGATAGAGTCATTACGATCGCCAGTAGAGACAGCACATAGACCGCTGTTGCAAGATCGATCACAGTTGCTCCCTCTACATCGATGCGTTCAATGTTGAAGAGAATTGTCAGATACACCAGCAGGTATAAAATTGAATATTGCAATCTACGCATCTTTTCCTCCAATCAGTAACAAAGTAGCATGTTTCACCGTCTCAAAATCCGGATAAATGTGAAGGCTACGTTTACACAGCAACATAATTTCGCGCGAAAGAAAAAGGTAATTAATGGGCAGTGAAACGATCAGCCCGAAGTATCTACCGTCAAATCGAGATTTGCCAGCCGAGCCCGAACGCATCAAAGACTTCATGGTAAAGCAAGCCCATCGACGTCATTGGCATCCAGTCCCCAGTTGCTTCCGTCAAAGTAGAGCAATGGTGAATAGTTGCATGCAGTCACCTCGCCGAGAGAGATGGGTGTACAGGCAAAAACGTCTTCATCGAAACCGGAGATGCCTGTCACAGTAAAATCCACTGTCGTACTCAGGTAGATTTCACCGTTCAAAACCACATCCAGTGCATTAACATCCTCATTGCTGGAATCAGCCAATCCCACGTCCGATCCGTCAAAGTACATTGCCCAGCTGCCGCTCGTAACATCGCCGAGTGACGTGGGTGTAAAGGCGAGTATGTCTTCATCATTGCCTGCAACGCCAGGTACGGAAGGATCGCCGGTCGTTGAGATCAGCACTCGTCCATCAGCAAGCACATCAAGGCCATCAATATATTCAGCAGTGGTATCAAAACCAACATCATTGCCGTCGAAGTACAGGCTGAACGTCCCAGCGGTAACATCGCCTAGAGACGTGGCATCGAATTGGACAATGTCCCATGGATCCACAGGCAGCGTGCCGAGTGTTGTGGGATCGCTGAAGGTCATCAAAATCGTATCGGCATCCACAATATAAAAATCATTCACATCCTGGTAGCTGCTGGAGATGCCAACATCTGACGCATCGAAGAACATGGACCAGGTACTTCCATTGAAATACAGGATATCCAGATCCTGTGCAGCAATGCTGCCTACCGTGCCACCAGCATCGAGAGACAGGTAGAGTGACTGGTTTGAGGGGACTACAGTGGTAGTTGGTGTGAAGGTAAAGGTTATCTGGGGTGTCATGGATACGGCAGGAGTAGCCGTAAACGGTGATGTATTGGTGGGAGTTAAAGTAGTCGCAGGTGTATTGGCTGGCCCCTGTGTGAAGGTTGGGGTAGGTGTCTGGCTCGTTATAAGGGTGGCGGTGGCGGTCAAGGTATTCGCCGGGGTCAATGTCTTCGTGGGTGTGTTTGTAGGAGTCGGCGTTATCGTTGGGAACGTACCCAATGCAAATATGTTGAAAGCATCCATATCATTGCCGCCTAATCCCCATGTGCTTCCATCGAAATAGAGAGTTGGCGAATAGTTGCATGCAGTGACGCTTCCCAGAGAGTTGGGTGAGCAGACGAAGACATCTTCATCGAAACCGGAAACACCTGTCACGCTAAAATCGCCCAAAGTTGAGAGGTAAATGGTGCCATTGGGATCAACATCCAGTGCATCAACATCCTCATTGCTTGAATCAGCCAGTCCCACGTCGGATCCATCAAAGTACATTGCCCAACTGCCGCTGGTGACATCGCCCAGGGATGTGGGTGTAAAGGCCAGTATGTCTTCATCCTTGCCTGCCACACCGGGCACTGCTATATCGCCCGTCGTTGAGATCAGCACCCGTCCATCAGCGAGCAAACTCACTGAATCGAGGTTCTCGCCGCTTGTATCCAGGCCGACGTCGGAGCCATCCAGATACATACTGAATGTCCCAGCTGTGACGCTGCCAAGTGAGCTGGCATCAAAGCGCACAATATCCTGAGGGGCGATTGCCAGATTACCTATGGTAATGGCGCTGTTGAATGACAGCAGCAGCGTGTCGGCATCCACCAGGTCGAATGCAAACAGATCCAGGCTCCCCACTCCAACATCCGAGCCGTCGAAGAAGAGACTCCAGGCCGCACCATTAAATTGCAGGATATCTTCATCTGCGAAGGAGACACCACCCACACTTCCATTGGCTGTGAAGGATGCAAAGAAAGGATTGCTGGAAGAAAGCGGCGTGGAAGTGGGAGATGGACCCGGCGTAAAGGTGGATGTAGCAGTGAACGTTTGAGAGGGCGTGGCCGGCGTTCCAGCCGATGGCGCAGTGGTTTCATACAGCTTGCCATCGACGATAGTAGCATTATCATTGTTATCGATGCCACGATCTACAATGTAAAAATGCATCGCCCCAGAACCATCGCTTGCTGGAGCATATGCCAGCCCGGCTGGAACACGCGCATTGGTGGCAGAAATATTAATGGTTTGGAGCAAAGCCCCGCTGATCGTTGTCTCAATCATGATAAGGCTCGAGTTGTTGCTGCTCATCACGAAGAGCGTTCCACTCTCTGGATTGAATTCCACAGCCTCGGGGTCCATCACTCCATATGCCTGCACGTCGAAATGGCTTACCAAAGTGCCCGTGAGCGTATACTGATAGACTTCCGCGCTCACCCCATCTGCCACGAAAAGCCGATTGTTCCAGGTGTCGTAGGCAATTCCCTCAGGATCCCCATTCCCCACAGCATTTGTATCAAAGCCGGTCCAGCTATCATCGCTTGTCCCGATCCATCCGTCCGCCCCGGGATTCAGATCGAAAACGTTGGTCCCACTGCTATCATCGGAGAAGTAGAAATGCCCGTTGGAAGGATTCCAGGCTGTACCTGTCGGTTCATTCGTCATCGCGACAACCGTAGGCGCTTTTTTCGAGATATTCGCCGTACGGGTAACACTTCCACCTAATGTCATTTCCCAAACATTTACACCTCGAAAGTGAGTAACATTGTTGACCGTTTCTTCAACTTCAGCATCACTTACAACCAGTCTATTATTACCGGAAACATAGGTCAACCCTGATGGATCAGGGCTCGGTGGTGTAAACCCTGACATATCTATCGTTTTGACCAGGGACACTGTGAAGGAGCTGGCGGCGGCCGCGGCAGGTGCGACCAATGAAAACTCAACAATTTGCCCGGTGCTTTGAGCGTCATTCACGCCACTATCGGTCGCGTACAAACTCATCTGGGCAGGGTCATCTGTCTGATCTCCACTGGGTGCGAAGAGCAGTCCTTGTGGATCCTTCAGATCAAACTCGCTCAGATCACGAACCGTTACTTCTGTTCCATCCAATGCCAGTTCGTACAATTTTTGTGTTGCCACATCGGTGATATGCAGATGTCCGCTCGTCGGATCAAAAGCAATACCGCGTGGATTAATCAAGCTGCTCGATTGCAAACCTATCTCTGAAAATTCCGCCCCATCGAAGCCTCCATCAGAAGCCGGCTTGACTAGAATGATCCGAGGTCCATCTGCATCCAAAATGAACAGGCTTCCAGTTGCAGGGTCCACACTCAGGCCCTTCGGGTTCTGCAGACCCAGGTGTCTCACGTTGTAGCGGCTTACTGCCATCGGATCCAGATTGCCGTCTGAACTCTCCCGCACTTCCACCAGTTGGTTGGTTGAGGATTGCAGGATAAGCAGGCGACCAACCTTATTATCGTATGCTGTATTAATTGGGTTCCGAACCGCAGCTGCAATTCGCGCTGCACCAGCTTGATCGGCAAAGGGGGTCAGCTTGATGAGATCCGTACCCGTTGAAGAAAGCTGTCCAAGTCCCGGTGCTTCCAACGCGTAGAAAACGTTGAGTTTGGAAGAGAACACCAAGCCAGATGGGTTTAGAAGCCTGGTTCTATCAGCTTCCATAACTCGAACCCGTCTAATGAAGGCATTGTTGGCTTTGGACGGGATGGCAGAAACCCTTCCAAGAGGGAAGGGAAAAATAAACATCACTAGCAATAAGGTCAAAAAGTGCCTATAAAACCTGGCTTCATTCATCAACGATTCATCCTTCTTTCCCAAACAGGAGGCATGGCTACAAAAATCAATGCTCCGCCACCCAACACTTAAGAAAATGTTGGCAATATCTTATTTGACACAAAATAGAACTCTGCTGCTTTGAAATTAAATTCTATTTTGATTTTGCAGTCTAACACTTCAAAAAATGATTAGCCGAAAAGAGTCAATCAAGTTGCTTTGACACAAGTAGCTTTGCCAGGACCCTTTCAAGCTGATTAACACGATCTATGTAGTTGAATTGAGCGGCGTTGGATAACACTGCTACAGCAGCGCCATAATGTGGATCGAAGAGATCGAAGTGACTTGAACCTTTTTGAGCTGGGAGTGCGTTCCACTTCTTGCCTGAATTACTTCATGTTCGTTCTCAAATTGTCAGGTGACGAGTTCTGTCTTGTAATTCTGATTTCGCGTGACGATAAATTAACTCGAATGGTTTGATCTTGAAGCATTTTTAGAAGCAGCTGTACGCGCTCACTATCGCGCAGTCGATCACAGAAGATGGCTTCACGACCCGCAAAAGGTCCGGAGTGGATCATGACTCTGTCGCCGGATTTTAAACTTTCCAGCATGTTATCTTGCGCACCGTTCATCTCAGCAACGCGATTGCGAATCTTCTGAAGCAGCCCATCTGTAACATAGGCTGGCTCTCCACCAAAAGAGACTAGGCCAAGGGATCCAGGAATCCACTGCAACGCGGAAATTCCAGCCAGATCAAGGTCAATATTTACAAACAAATATCCGGGAAAGTATGGCTTGGATTTATGCGAGTGCAGTTTTCCATGGCTCACACGCAGACACGGATAATAAGCTTCAAGGCTAAGCGCACGAAGCTGGTTATATAACCATTCCTCCTTTTGTTGCTTGCTGCGCATGACATACCAGCTTAGCATAAGACTCTCCGTATAGGCTGATTACGTACTCAATAATTGGACAGGTGAACATTGAAATGTCCCTATCATTAAGACGCTCTCATTGCAAAAAGGTTACCAAAATGCAAACTCGGATTTGCTGACCGATGTAGCTGTTCAATAACTACTAGAAAAGCCTTGTATATACTATTTATTAGTTATAAGACGCTCTAGCTACAGAAAGGTTACAAGAATGCAAACTCTGAATGCAGCAACAGATTTCGTTACTGCATGATCATTTGCTGAGCGAGATTAACATAATTAAAAAAAGACTCCCTCGGGTTGGGAGTCTACTTGCTATCTGTTGTGCGATCTTTCGGGGTGGAGAGATTTGCAACGCCATCTGTAAGATGGATCTCTCGCCTATAAAGTAGACTCCCTCGGGTTGGGAGTCTACTTGCTATCTGTCGGGGTGGAGAGATTTGAACTCTCGACCTCACGGACCCGAACCACTTTCAGAAATTTTGAACTGCAGACCTTACGGCTTGCTGGTTTTTCATAGCCGTGAGGTCACACTTTTCGAGGAGCCGTGTGGACTGCAATGAGCTCTAAACGATCCTCTGTTGGGTCGAAAATTGAATTCCGAGTATGTTAATACTACCACTTTTTGAGATTTGGCATTCCATCGTTTATATTAATGGATCTCAAGCAACATTGTCAAGCATTTCCTTCCATAGTGAACTCAATCCTAAGCGAGTTGCCCATTGCTCGATATAGTCCATATCCAGTTCATTTTTCTTTGATTTGAGAATTGCTGCAATATCTCTTGAATGTTTCGATTGCTGACTTAACGCAAAGTACATGAGCTTATAAAGAATGAGATCCTCTGGCGAATGGATATATACCTTTCCAATGGGCGGACCATAATCCACCTGTTCACGTCGTCGGAACGCACTTTGTCGAAGCTCATCCCCATCACGGACCGGAAATAGATCGGCTTTGAGACCGCTGTACATGTGGATCGCATTAATTGGGATATCTGCCCGGTCTTCCAGGATCGTATCCAAGATGATCTCAGCAGGGATGAGTATGTCTCTTTTCTTCAATTCTTTTGACAACTTGTTGATAGATTTTATGGGGATGTTCACCACAAGATCCAGATCCTGAGTTGAGCGCGGTTCTCCCCATGCCCATTCTGCAATTGCACCACCAATCAAATACTCGACACCAGCCGCTTCCAAAGCTTCTATCACCAACTTGAGAAAGCTGGCGAGGCCCAGGGGTTTGTTCTTCATTGGCTATACGCTCTCTGCAGTGCTATAAGATTCGCCTCCATGGGTGACAATTTCGGATTGTCCTGGCGAATTCGATAAGCTACCACCTTGCGAGCGGTATCGCTGATCGAACATCCCTGGTGAAAGCGTTCCGCAAAGGATAAATTGCGATAAACGTCGATTTGGCGTTGATCCACTTCAGCCGCGCTACCCCTCAACACTTGTTTGATCGCAGATGACAACGCCGGTTGCCCATCCAGATAATAGCCGGGTTGCTGCTGGTTTCGGCTGTATAGAAGACGATAGCCCGCAGCCTCAAATGCCTGCTTCGCGAAACGCATATCCCGGTAGAATGTGTCTTCCCACGCGGAAACCCCAAAGCAGTTCTTCCTCAGTCGGAGTTCTACCCTGGCAATTAGTTGGGCCCGGGTGAGATAACGTTCATCCCACAGGATCTTCAGTAAGGCAAAACGCCGGGCCGTGGTGACATCCCGCTGCATCGCATCGTGAAGGATGGCATCTTTCATTACAGTGAGCAAGGATAACCGGATCATAAAAGCTAAGATAGCATTATACCTGATTTATAAATCATCTTTGTTTCGTATCCTTCCCATTCAATTCTTGGGCAAACTGCAAAGTGAGACATGGGATCCATTGACAGATCGCGGGTTCGAATCCCGTCAGGATCGCCTGTAAGACAACTTAATGAAAAATCATCAAGTTGTTTTTGTTTGCATGGTTATAAAGGCGATTAAGAAAGCTAATTCAATGATTCCCGTCCTTCAAACATCTATTACAAATAAATGAGCAAGTAATTCACTCTCGAATCAGATTTTCTTCATTTCGTTTGATCTGAACTTTATTATGTCCTATTGAAACACGCCAGCATTCCTACACCAGACTTTATCGGTAATTAGAAAAAACGTCCCGAAGGTTGTTGTTGGGCGTTCAAATTGCTCGAAATAAACCCTTCGGGACGGTGCTTGTATGTTATTTCCGATAACGTCTACCGTGAACTCTCCTTTTTGGGAAAGTCTTGATTGTCGTGGCTTTATTCCATAGGAGTGAATAGCCTACCAATTACAAAAGCATGCAGTCCCTCTCAAAACACAAAATCAAGAATTATGTTCCAGCCCTGCGGACTGAATCAACTTTGGGATAATAGCTTCCCAACCCACAGGCATCAGGTGGATGCCATTAATTCCTTGTTTGGGCCGAATTTTTTCAATGAGTTCGATCGCAATCTGTAGACCCTCTTCCTGTTCGCCACCCTTTTCAGCGGCATGCTGCATACGCTTCAGGATCAAATCCGGAACATAGACCCCGGGAACTTTTTGATTCATAAAAACGGCCATTTTGTAGGACTTGAGAGGTGTAATCCCAGCCAGAATGTAAACCTTATCAAGAATATTACGTTGGGCTAGTGCATTTAGCCAATCATCAATCCGATTTACGTCGAAAATCACATTTGTCTGGAAGAACTGTGCTCCCGCGTTGACTTTTTTATGCTCTCGAAGGGCTTGGATACGCGGCGTAGCAGCGAAGGGCGAGGCTGCAGCACCTAGAAAGTATTTGGGAGGAGATTTTATTTCGCGCCCATCTAAGTAAATTCCATCGTCTCGCATGCGGCGCAGTAGCCAAAGCATTTGTACAGAATCAAGATCGATCCAGTCGCTGTGTTCAAAAGGTGGCAGCCCCCGACGGGGAGTATCACCAGAGATCACAAGTATATTTCTTATTCCGCGGGCGCAAGCACCAATTGCCATACCCTGCAATCCGATACGGGTGCAGTCGCGCGCAGCAACTTGTAATACAGGCTCGGAGCTGAATTCCAAAGCAATTTCGCTGCAAGCCAGGCTAGACATGCGAGGCGTAGACGAAGCGGCATCCGTGAAATTAAGTGCAGTGACATATGGTTTAAGGAGTTCAATATTTTGGCGCAGCTTGCTCGTATCGATACCCGCTGGCGGGGTAATTTCTGCAGCCACCACAAATTTCCCCTGCTTCAGTTGACACTCCAGATTAGAAATGGGTTCTTGATATGCAGGTACATGATACTGATCATCCCCACGCCACCAATCAGGCTGACGGAGAGGTCGAAATACAGACTGCCAAATCTTCTTTCGATGATCTACATTACGTGACAACATTCCATGCAGGAAATGATTGACGCCAGCGGCTCTTACTTGTTTCAAGACAGTTCCCCATGTTTCGGTTCCCACCTGATCCCAATCCACGGGCGGTAATACTTCCAGTAGCAATTCTTCCCTTCCCAGTGAAAAAGCCCGCTCATATATTTTGTACCAGATGCATGGACGGCTTGGATCAACGTAACAGCCATCGGGAGTAGAACCGCCGCAAGGGCCATTGCGTAGTCCCTTTGGACATTCCATGGGGCAGATAAGGGCCGTTTCTTGTAACATACAGTTTCCGCACATACGGCACCCAAACAGAGGGCCTTTTACAGCAACCTCAATGGATCTCAAAAGGCGCTTCTCGAAAGGTTCACGCTTGAAAGGTAAAAAAGGCGGTTGCCATCTTCGACCAGGGGTAAATCCAGGCATAAGAAAACTCTTTCTATTTTGGAGAATGGAGGCAAAATCCCGTAAACAGCAAGCAATCCATGTTCTAAGATTATTCCAGCCGCTTCGCCTTTTCGCGCTTGCGAAAGGCCTTGATCCAGTGCATAGCATATTCATCGCGTCCCATTGCTAAATCGGCGGCCAACACTGTGATGGCCACTTCACTGATCAGCGGATTGGTAATTGGGCAGGTGACTCCAGCATGGATCGCCATGGCGAGGAACGCAGCATTGATATATTTTCGATCAGGTACACCAAAGGATACATTACTGGCACCCATCGAGATATTGACGCCAAATTCTTTTGTAACGAGCATAATCGTATCGAGAATCACTTTGCCCGCCCAGCTATCTGAGCCCATAGACATGGCTAACGGATCAATAATTACATCTTCGAGGGCAATTCCTGCGCGGGTGGCGCGCTCAATGATATGGGCAGCCACTCGCAATCTTTTCTCCGCAGTGTCTGGAATACCACTATCATCCATACACAGGCCGATCACGGCTGCTCCGTGATCTTTCACGAGGGGCAATATCGCGTTTAAGTTATGTTCTTCGCCATTTGTGGAATTCACCAAAGCTTTACCTTCATAAACAGACAACGCTGTTCTTAGAGCTTCATGATTCGCTGTGTCGATGCAAAGCGGCACATCCACCGTGGCTGTTACGGTCGTTATCATCTCTCGAAGCAATGTCGGCTCATCAGCGTCAGGTACGCCAGCATTGACATCCAGGACAGCAGCTCCAGCATCAACCTGACTCAACGCATCTTTGCGCACAATATCAAAATTGCCGGCCTGGAGAGCTTCCATGACCACTTTACGTCCAGTTGGGTTAATCCGTTCTCCAATCATAGTCGTTGGCAAGTCCCGACTGACCCGGACTGTTTTTGTCTTGCTCTTGAGTATGGTAGTTAGATTTTTAGTCATGTCAGGAGTTAATTAGAGATTTTGCGACTGTGACTGCACGGCTGGCATCAGGAGAAAAACCATCGGCGCCAATTTTGTTGGCATATGCTTCTGTGACCGGCGCTCCGCCCACAATAATCTTGACTTGGTCGCGCAACCCCTCTGCCGTAACGGCATCAATAGTTGTCTTCATCATTTGCATCGTGGTCGTTAGCAAAGCGGAAAGTGCGAGGATATCTGGCTTTTCGTCTTTGAGTGCGCGCACAAATTCCTCCACGGGAACATCTACGCCTAAATCTTTAATCTCAAATCCGTCACCTTCCAGCATCAGCGACACCAGATTCTTACCAATATCATGGAGATCGCCTTTTACAGTGCCTATCACGACTTTGCCGCTTGACTTGACATTGCTTTTTTGAAGATGAGGCTTGAGAAGCGACATCCCACTCTGCATGGCCCGCGCCGCGATGAGCATTTCAGGCACATAATAATCGCCTGCTTCGAAACGGCATCCAACTTCGCGCATGGCGGCGATCATTCCATCATTGAGGATCACTGCCGGCTCGATCTGAGCATCCAGCGCGATTTGCACATTGACCTTAACACCTTCAAAATCGCCCTCTAAGACTGCATCAAATAGTTTCTTAAGAACGTCTTCCATGTTTACTCCTTGTGATTTCGAGCTGATATCACCAACCTTGTATTATTCTACGGAATCCAAAAATCGACTCATGTGATCTTCTATTTCTGCGGCAGTTCGAAGAGATGGTACCTGTGCAGCAATTTCATTTGCTTGTTCATCGGTCAATTGACCAATGAGGTGTTTCGCCCCGAAATCGCACGCGGATTCATGCTAAATTCATCGAGGCCAAAGCCCAGCAAAATCGGAATTGCCTTTTGCATACCAGCCAATTCACCACACATTCCAACCGACTTCCCATGCGCATGAGCCGCGCTAATCGTTTGTTGGATTAGTCGTAGAAACGCGGGATGTAATGGCTGGAACAGATTTGCAACCTTCATATTGCCGCGATCCACATCTCGGGCACATAGCAATCGCCGGCTTCGAAGCGTGCACCCACTTCGCGCATCGCCGCGATCATGCATGCCATCGTTCAAAACGATATTCGGGTCCAGTTTCGCATCCAATGATGCCTGCACATTCGTCTTGACCCCGTCAAAGTCACCTTGCACTACCGCGTCGCAAAGTTTCCGCAATGCTTCTTCCATAGTAGCTCCTTATGGCTTCAATGTAATACCAACGCCTTCTGTGTTAAATTGTTCAACCGTCTGTTGGGATAGTTGATGATTTGACAGACTCACCAACAACTCAAATGGGACGGTGATATGATGCGCGCCTGCCAGAAAGGCATCCACGGCCTCTTTCGTGGACTTGAGGCTGGCTGCCAATATCTGGGTTTGACTCCCGGCGAGGACGTTTGCCAGAGACTTCACAAGGGTAAGCCCGTCCCCAAGTTGTTTTGTGGCACGATTGACATACACCGCAATATATCGTGCTCCCGCGGCGCGTGCGACCAACGCCTGTGAAGGATCGAAAATGGCTGTTATGCAACATGGAAATTCATTTCCATGTTGGGCAACAAAACGAAATCCATCTTCTGTAGGTGCAAGCTTCAAAACCAAATTTCGAACGAGTTCCGATGCTTTACGCGCTTCCAACAGCATCTCGTCTGGGTCCGGTGAGGTGAGCTGGTAATAGACCTCGTTAAATCGAAGTTGATTCAATTCACGGAGAACAACATGCGGTTCAACACCCGCTTTCGCCATCAGCGACGGATTCGTTGTGATGCCATAGACCCAGCCAAGTTCCCTTGCCTGGCGTGCTTCTTCAAGTTTTGCCGAATCAAGATAGATCGCCATGCTACAACGAAGCCAGGATGCCCTTCATATAAGATTCGATCTCTGCCGCAGTGTTGAGAGACATGGCATGCTTTGAGATCTCGAGAGTATGTTCATCGGTCAATTTGCCGATCAGATGTTTGGCTTCAGGGATGGCACGCGCGTTCATGCTGAATTCGTCCAGGCCAAACCCGAGCAGGATCGGGATGGCTTTCGTCATACCGGCCAGCTCACCACACATGCCCACCCACTTGCCTTTTGAGTGACCTGCATCGATCGTTTGCTTGATCAGGCGCAACACAGCTGGGTGTAAAGGCTGGAACAGCCCGGATACTTTTGCATTGCCGCGGTCCACTGCGAGGGTGTATTGGGTCAAATCGTTGGTGCCCAGGCTGAAAAAGTCGGATGCTTCGGCAAGCACATCCACCAACATTGCGGCGGCGGGAGTCTCGACCATGATCCCCACAGGGACGTCAGCGGCAAATTCAACGGAGGCAAGCTCAAGGTCGCGTTTGACCGTTTCCACGATCTCGCGGGCGCGGCGCAGTTCATCCAGATCTGAAACCATGGGGAACATAATGCGGGCCTGATGTCCCACGGCCGCGCGTAAAATGGCGCGCAACTGGGTCTTGAACAGTTCCGGCTCATCCAAACTGATGCGGATCGCGCGCCAGCCCAGGAAGGGATTCATCTCATCTGGAAACGGTAAATAGGAGGGCGGTTTGTCACCGCCAATATCGAGCGTACGGACAACCACCGGACGACCCGACATCACCTCGAATATTTCACGATAAATGCAATATTGCTTTTCCTCACTGGGAGGTTGTGTATCTTCCAGATAGAGAAATTCCGTGCGCAGCAAGCCGATGCCTTCCGCGCCATATTCCATGGCAGCACGCGTGGAGGCTGCTTCGCCCACATTCGCGGCAACTTCCACACGGCGACCATTTGCCGTACGGGCATCTTTTTCCGCGGCGCCTTTGAGGATATGCAAATGAGATTCGCGCTGTACTTTGATCTGTTCGTAGCGCGCAATGATTTCCTGGTCAGGCTCGACGATCATTTCACCCGAGCGCCCATCCATCACAATGAGGGTGCCACTCGGGACTTTCTCAAGTACGCCATCTCCCATTCCCACAATGGCGGGCAATCCAAGAGTGCGTGCCAGGATCGCGCTGTGCGAAGTGAGCCCGCCCTGGGCGGTGATAAAGCCAAGCGTGAGCACAGGGTCAAGGCTGGCTGTATCGGAAGGTGTCAGATCTTGGGCAAAAATGATGGATGGTTCAGTGACCGCGCTCAGGGCGGTATCGGGCAATCCAAGCAGGATGCGAAGTACGCGACGACCCACATCCTTAACATCCACGGCACGCGCTGCAAAGAGTTCATCGTCCATGCATGCCAGCAGGCTGGCAAGTTCCTCAGTGGCCCTGACCAAAGCCTGCTCAACCGTCAGCCCGATCTCCACATATTCACGGATCTTCCCCTCGAGCGCGGGGTCAGTTAACATCTCCTGGTGAGCCACAAATATGGAGGCTTCCTCTTCGCCTACCCTTTGCGCAATGCTTTCATATAAGCCCTGCAATTCAATACGGGCACGCTCCCGGGCCACATCGAAGCGCGACATCTCTTCATCTACGGTGCCAGCGGCGCAGACCGGGATGGTCAATTCGGTGGGAATATAGCAAAAGGTTGGGCCGATTGCAATTCCATCACTCGCAGGAATGCCTTTAAGGGTTTTTTCTGACATGAATTTTCTCAACCTAATGGAATGAACTATGCCTCACCAAAATTGCTCTCGATGAGCGATTGCAGCGCGCCAAGGGCTGTATCCGAATCCGCACCTTCGGTCTGGATGACCACTTGATGATCCTTCATCACACCCAGTGTCAAAACCATAATAATGCTTTTGGCATCGACAAAATTACCGTTTGTCGTCAGATTCTTCACCTTGATCGTGGATGAGAACTTTGCGGCGGTTTGAACAAATAGTGAGGCGGGGCGGGCATGCAAACCTACTTTATTTCTAACTGCGATCGTTGCTTCAGCCATGACAATCTATTTACTCCTTAAGGATGTCTGTTGAACAATGGCATCCACCAATACATCAACAGGAAAGATCTTCTGAAACGTCTGGTCACTTTTCAAGCGCAGCAGAATTCCCTGCGGAGATGAGATGAACGGGAACCAGCCCGCTTGCATTCCGTTTTCCCATGGGATTTTCCATTTCAATAGAAGAGCTCGAATTTCCTTTGGACTCTTTCTGGCCAGTTTGTCACCGTGTTTTTGAAGGAAATCGGCAAGGATATGGCTGGCAACCCTGGCATAATTGCGCCGTGCAAAAATAACCAGTATGGCATAGGCGAACAAAATAAGATTAACCCAGAAACTATTCTGGACATAGAGATCCAGCAAAGCAGTCCCGGCTGTTCCGAGTGTTCCTCGAATAAGTGCATCGATCATTGTTCCATCCAGATGCCTGCGTGGTGATTGGTATCTCGATCACCACGCAAGCCAGTTTATGAAATTGTCTTAGTCCGTTGCTGCGAGAGCGGCAACATCTTCTTCCGGTGCGCCTGCAGCAACTTCCCAGGCATGAGTATTCTTCGAATAGAAGAACATCGCAGCGCCGAGAAGAGCGGCTATGATCACCAATCCGAACACACCCGCGAAATTCACCAGTTGGGCAAAGAGCGCTGGCGGCCACAGGAAACCATCTGCAATGCTTGTGATCGAGAGGGCATTTTCAGGCATGGCGAACCCGGCATCCAGTGCAGCAGCCGTGAACAGGGGCGTCATCCATGTGGCAAGATAGAAACCAACCAACAGCTCAAGCGTACCGGCGATCACCATGCGGACAATATTACCGCGCATGAGAGGGGCAAACATCGCCACTACGAATGGGATCACGGCCAGATCCGCAAACAGGATGACCCGGCTGCCAGGCAGGATGAGGGAAAGCAGGATGGCAATGGGGACGAGCAACAGCGAAGTGGAAATGGCGGCAGGATGGCCGATTAGGATGGCGGAATCCAGGCCAATGTAGATCTCGCGGCTGCCAGCGCGCTTCTGCATGAACTCACGGGCAGCTTCGGAGACCGGCATCAAGCCTTCCATCAGGATCGCGACCATGCGCGGCAGGAGCAGCATGACCGCTGCAAGGTTCATACCCAGTCCAAGAACTTTGACCAGAACGGTCTGGAAATCACCGGCGTTATAGAAGCCGAGAATTCCCAGGATCAAACCGATGATCAAACCAAGGATGACAGGTTCGCCCATCACGCCGAAGCGCTTGCGGATGGCTTCAGGATCCGCATCGACTTTGTTCAAACCCGGGATGCGGTCGACAAGCCAGTTTGTGAAGATCGCAAAAGGCACACCGGGAGCACTGGTGAGATGCGGGATCGAAATGCCGGGCAGTCCGTAGAAGGACTGAACCGCCTTCGCAGTCCAGTCGCCCAGGAATAACGCCAGGGCAGAGGCGAGCGCAGCAGCGATCAAACCATAGGCCAGGCTGCCGCTAACAGCAGCAACCATCGAACCAATGAAGGCGAGATGCCAGAAGTTCCAGATATCAACGTTGAGGGTCTTGGTCCAGCGCAGGAAGAGGAAGACCACATTGACCAGGATGGCGATCGGGATGACCCACAAACCAACCTTGGTACCAAACGCAATCGCGGCGGCCGAGGGCCAGCCAACATCCACGACATCGCGGGTGATGCCCAGGTTTTTCACCAACGCCTGCCCCACATCCGACAGGGCACCCCACATCAGGCCAATAACCAGATTGATACCGATGAAAGCGATGCCGATGACCACACCGGCGCGAAACGCTTTACCGGGTTTTGCACCCAGGATCAGGGCGACAATAAAGATAATAATGGGCAGGGCGATCGTGGCGCCAAGACCATCGATCACCGCCTTGAGGGTAGTAAGAAACACATCCATTTTGCATTCTCCTCTTATTTAGTTTTTGGAAATATAATTACCTGGATCAGACCTTTAGTGCCTGGATTATCTGTTCGATAACTGCCTCCTTCCCCATCCCCGTCAGGAATGCCAGGGTTTGAATAACAGGTACTCCAAGATTTCCCTGCAGAGGGGTCGTTGTGACGATCAGGTCTACACCCGATGTCATGTTCGCCACCTCGGAAGCTTTGCACTGGCGGGTAACAACATCGATCCCACGGTCACGCAGGATTTCCTCGATGGACTTGGCAACAACAGTGGAAGTGGCCACAGCAGTCCCGCAGGCAACCAGAATTGTTTTTCGCATGGCGGTCATATGAGTCTCCTTCTTAATCTTCCGTGGGGTGAGTAACGATTGAGTTCATGCGCGTCCTTTCAACAGGACAGCACGAACCGCTTCAAAGTCGCTGGCTGACATCAGATCGCTGATGACAGCCGGATCCTGCAGGATGCCGGCAATTTCCTGCAACATCTCGATCTGCGCCTTGGGCTGATCCAATGCCATCACAAACACAAGCTGACAGGGGACAGCCTCCTCCGGCGAGATCATGTTTTGAAATGTAACCGGTGCAGATAACGTTGCCATCGCCAGGCCGGGTTTCATCACGTGTTCCACTTCTGTGTGTGGGATGGCCGCGTTGACATCGCCGCTTAAGGGCAGACCGGTAGGCAATCTGCTTTCACGATCGAGCGCGGCATCCACAAAGGTGTCGCGCACATAGCCTGCATCGAACAAACGTTTTCCAAGGTGTGTGATCACATCCTTTGAATCTGCCGCTGTGTAGTGCAGGGCCACCGAACTGGGAACCAGTAGGTCCAGAATATTCATGACATCATCTCTCTAATACAGGAGCATGCTCGGGGACTCAAGCCCGATCACTAGGTCAGAAAGGAATCGAGCCGCAACAATCCCATCGATGACACGATGATCGGCAG
>JBDTPH010000147.1:0-5456 GCA_039932795.1 Chloroflexota bacterium | reverse complement strand
CCCGTTCCTGTTCAGTCTTGCCAAGTTCATCGAGGTTCGCAGAAGGTGACGTTACGGGAGGCTGTTGTACACCCACATCCTTGGCCTGGCGCACCCATTCGGGCTCCTGCTCCAGGCGGTCTTCGGGTTTGGTCAACAAGCCTTCGCTGGCACCCTGCTTCGCGGCCAGGTTTTCCAGCCATGCAAATGAGTCATCCCGTTCCTGTTCAGTCTTGCCAAGTTCATCGAGGTTCGCAGAAGGTGACGTTACTGGAGGCTGTTGAGTATCCAGATCTTTTGTCTCCATTACCCAATCCGCTTCAGGCTCCAGGCGTTCTTCAGGTTGAGTCAACAAGTCTTCGCTGACATCTTGTTTCGCAGCGAGGTCTTCCAGCCATGCAAAGGAGTCATCCTGTTCGCTTTTACCAGGTTCATCAAGACCCGTAGAGAGCTCACTCACAGGCGGTTCTACTGAGGCGGGTGGTTGGCTCGCGCTTAACCCCTTGGCTTGTTTAACCCATTCTGGTTCCTCTTCCAAACGGTCTTCGGGTTTGGTCAGCAAACCTTCACTTGCGCCCTGTTTTGCCGCCAGGGCTTCAAGCCAGGCAAACGAGTCGTCCCGTTCCTGTTCACTCACGCCCAGATTATTCAGATCCGGTATGGAAGGTGTAGCTTCAGGTGGAGTCTGCAGAATAGGCTCCTCGGTCAGTTGATCGAGGAAGTCAAAATCGGTGGTGGAGGGTGTGGAAGGAGCCTCTTCCGTCTCGGCATTGAGTTGATTCAGCCAGTCGGGCTGATCTGCCCGGGCAGCCGCTGAAGAAATTTCCGATTCAGTCTCGCTGGCAAATCCCTTGAGCCAGTCTGGCTCATCGGTTTGTGCAGCAGAAGGAGCTGTTATAGGTTCACTTCCCAGCCCTTTTAGCCAGTCGAGGTCCTCCGCTGGTCCGGCAGGAGGAGCCGGTTCGGGTTCACTGCCCAGTCCTTTTAACCAGTCAAGGTCATCTGCCTGTGCGGTTGGTAAAGTTGGCTGCGGTTCACTTCCCAGCCCCTTCAGCCAGTCTGAATCATCTGCCTGCTGCACCGGAGCAGTTGATTCAGGTACACTATCCAAACCTTTCAGCCAATCGGACTGATCTTCCATGGCAGATGGTGTTGGTTCGGAAGATATTTCGGATTGCTGCATCCAGTCAGGTGGATCGCTCGCCTGTGACGATAGTGCGCCCGCACCAATCTTGTTGATCCAGTCGGGTAGTTCCTCCTCAGCTTCCTGCTCTACGGGAGGTTCAGATGGCTTCATCGCCTTGACCCAGTCCGGCAAGTCACCTTGCTCGAGTGACTGGGCTGGCGCAGTTTCTTCTTCAGTAAAAACGGGCTTGCTTTCATCCACCGTGCCCGTGGACTGACCCCATCCTGCATGGCGCAAAAAATCGGGGATGTCAGCGCTGGTTTCGGCTGGGGGCTGTGCAGGCGCAGCAGGAGTATCGAAAATGGATGCAGGTGTCGGCTGGAGAGGTGGAGGCGTCACCTCATTCACCGAACTCTTGAGCCAATCTGGCTGTTCGTCGCCGCTCGGTGTACCACCTTCCAGACCGATTGCCCTTGTCTCGCCCCAATCGGATTGCATTCCAACCGGTTGACCGTTCCAATCGAGCCGTTCAAGGGTGACCGCGGCATCTGAAACTTCGTTGGACTGAAAAATGGTGCCAGCGACCTGTGCCGCATAGGGATCGAGTTCAACAACACGCTGGCGATATACCTGCACGTTTTCGGAACGATCGGCCTCGAGGATCTCAGCCAGCACCCGGTTGCCGTCCAGAGAATATGGATAGCGGCGTAGTAGTGTCGAGGCTACATCGGCCGCATCATTTTTTAATCCACTTTTATAATAGGCACGTGCCAGCAACGCCTGCATATCGGAACGTCCCGCATCCTCTTTGAGAACGTTCCTGATCTCGGAGATCGCCTGCGGATACAGTTCGCCCTGCACATACATGTGCGCCAGCGCGCCACGCGTCATACGGATTCGCGGAGGCTGAACGCCGTCGCGGCGGCCGTATAAGCGCTGTAATTCACCCTGGATCGCGGTATTGGACGGCTGCGTTTCAAAGGCACGCTCCATGTGCCAGATGGCATCATCAAGCTTGTTCTCCTCATCGCGGATGATGCTCATGCCCACCTGTGCCACGAAGTCATTCGGCACTGAAACGAGGACGCGCGAAAATATATCCGCCGCGTCGCCGTAA
Source organism: Chloroflexota bacterium (assembly GCA_039932795.1). Classification (GTDB taxonomy): domain Bacteria; phylum Chloroflexota; class Anaerolineae; order Anaerolineales; family Villigracilaceae; genus Defluviilinea. The sequence goes on along the minus strand of JBDTPH010000147.1, from coordinate 3,234 downwards.
CGCTTGTATTCAAGATACGCCTTCCCCAACAGGCGGTAGGTTTCAAGATGTTTGGGAAATGTCTTGAGGATGTGATGACAGTGCGCGATGGCCTCATCCAGCTGCCCGCGGTCTATCATCGTTTCAATTTCTCGGTTATAAGCGCGCAAGGGAATTTTAGCCATGGGACTTATTACTCCTGGGGCAAGTATGCCCCATTCTTATAAATATTGCAAGTATTGCGGCAAAAAAACGAATTAGTTATAAAACAAAGGGAGTTTTTCAACAGGATCGTCACTGATTTTGTGAGCAGCAAACACCGCTTCACGAGCTTCAGCGAGTTTGTCCAGATCATCGGCATAAATGGTGAACAATGGGTCACCCTGTTCCACCTTATCGCCAACTCTATGATGGATAATGAAGCCCACGGCGTGATTGACAGGATCGGATTTTTTGGTGCGCCCTGCGCCAAGTGTTACCGCAGCTTCACCCACGCTTCTCGCCTGGACCTCGGACAGGTAACCATCTCGCGGCGAGTTCACCACTTCAACGTGCTCCGCTTTCGGGAACCTGGATGGGTCATCCACATACGAGACATCCCCGCCCTGGGCCTGGACGAGGATGCGCAGCTTCTCGAACGCGCTCCCATCCGCAATGGATCCCTCAGCCATGGCGCGGCCTTCGCTTAAGTCACTTGCGCGTTTCCCCAGTACAAGCATATGTGCGCTGACGTATAAACAATGCTCGGCGAAATCTTCGGGTCCACGCCCCTTAAGCATATCAATCGCTTCGACAACTTCCAACGAATTGCCGACCGCGCAACCCAACGGCTGGTTCATATCTGACAGCAAAGCCACAACTTCACGCCCGGCAAGATTGCCAATATCCACCATCAGGTCTGCGAGTTGGCGCGCTTCATCGAGCGTTTCCATGAATGCGCCGAGTCCCGTTTTGACATCGAGCAAAATCGCCTGTGCACCCGCGGCCAGCTTCTTGCACATGATGGAAGACGCGATCAACGGGATGGATTGCACCGTCCCTGTGACATCACGCAGTGAATACAGTTTCCCGTCTGCCGGAGCCAGGTCAAGCGATTGGCCAGTGAGCACAATGCCCTTTTCCTTGAGCTGCTGCTTGAACTCCTCTGTGGACAGATCCACGCGAAAACCAGGAATGGATTCCAGTTTGTCGAGCGTGCCACCGCTGAAGCCAAGCCCACGCCCGGACATTTTACCGACGGGTAATCCACATGCCGCGACGATGGGAAGGACCGAGATACTCGTCTTATCACCGACACCACCAGATGAATGTTTGTCCACTGCCAGGTCAACCACATCGCTCAGATCCAGCATGGTACCGGAGTGTGCCATGGCCAGGGTCAAGTCAGTTGTTTCGCGCGGCGTCATACCGTTTAGGAGAATCGCCATTGCAAACGCGGACGTTTGATAATCTGGAATATCACCGTTCGTAAAGCCGCGCACAAAGAACTCGATCTCTTCAAGAGTGAGCTCACCTTTGTCACGTTTTTTGATAATAATATCTACCGCACGCATGTAATCCTCCTGCTCGACTTGAAGTTATTTTATCCCACTTGATGAAAGGTAAACAGGTAGACAGGTAACAAAAAACCCACAGGCAAATCAAAACCCATGGGTTTCAGCAAGACAAAAATGATTTATTAAATCTTTACCAGCTTATATCCGTCTTTCGAGTCCTGGACGATCCAGCCCAGTGCTGCGATCTCCGCACGCAGTTGATCAGACTCTGCCCAATCCTTGTTTATGCGCGCCTGTAAACGTTTCTCCGCAATTGCGATTACTTCATCGGAAGGAGAATCTTCAAGAGGCGGCGCGTTGCAGACCATGTCCCAAACATGTGGTGGAATATCCTGCTCGAGCGGGCTGGGGATCTGGAACTCGCCCAATTCCTTCAGGTCAAACTTTGAGCCCGAGGCATGCATCTCGGCAACACATTCACGTACCAGCGAAATGGAGCTGACCCCGCTGACCTCGCATACACCGTTTTCAAAATCCAGAATAATGCCAGTGTGCTCATCCAGGCCCAGCGTAGTGTTCTCTGCAGGGACAAGACTACACCATTCGGCGAAGCGGTCCATGCCAATGAAACAACGGCTGGTATCCAGGTCCACGCCGCCGTCGGTGTTATTCCAGTGCGGAACCAGGGAAACGTGCAAACCAAAATCGGCGAAGAAGTTGAGTCCATCCACAACGTGCACATCCTGGCCGACCTTGAAGATCTCGTACACGGGCAGCGCGTGGGCGCCGACAGAAATTGTCGCCGCGGAGGCAAATACAAGCGACGCGCCGAGGCGATGTCTCGCACGGATAACATGCCAGGCCAGCGTATCCTTCAGTTGTCTTATGGCATACGTGGGGCTGCCGGGTCCCATGAAGATCATGTTGGCATACAAAAGAGGCTTGATGATCTGCGGGTCGTTGGGATCGAACGGCGAATCTTTTTTGCGCGCCGCAACAATATCGAGCACAGGTTTGTAGTTCTGCAAACGGGACTCCATGAATTCGCCCACACGCCCCACCACTTGCGCGGAGTTCAACTCGAAGCCGGCAGGCGTCTCCATCAAGGCAATGCGGAGCGGGCCATTGAGGTCACGGACCAGCGATTCAAAAATGCGACCGCCCGCGAGAGAGGTCTCACCGGAACCTAGAATAGCGATTTTGCCGAGTGTCATGTCAATTGGATGACCTGTTCAATTCATCTATTACTTCGAGCAGCTCAACGCTGGATGGAATATCACTCATCGAAGCGCCATAATGAGCATAACGGACATATCCTTGAGGATCTACAATGCAGCTCAAAGGCATGCGTCCCAACTTGAAAAGATTGACTTCCTGCCGGTACAACAATGCCACCGAATGATCCGCATCCGGCAAACCGATGAACGGGATTTTTTCATTGCGCCAGTATTGCTCAAATGTTGCGTGCGGGTTGGGTCCCACGGCGATGATCTCTGCACCACGACTGGAAAACTTCTCGTAATCGTCACGCAAGCGCGCCAACTGCGCGCGGCAGTACGGTCACATAAAGCCGCGCAGGAATGCCAGTAGAACCGTCCTGCCTCGAAAATCAGACAAACGTACAAAATTGCCCTGCACATCCTTCAGTACAAAGTCAGGCGCAAGATCCCCCGGGGTTACCACTTTACTCATTTTTTCACCTTCCCCAAACATCCTATAATTATTTGGTTTTCAACTGTTGATCATTTTTTATCGAACG
>JBDTPH010000146.1:0-13519 GCA_039932795.1 Chloroflexota bacterium | reverse complement strand
AGGGACTATTCCTCCGAAGTGTGTTGGAAGAATGGAAGGCGACGGTGTCGATGAAATACTCATCAGTGCTTCACGCTTCGCTGAGGAAACAGGTCACGATGTGACAGCAGGAGACTATTCGGTGGTTGTTCTGCGCAAGGTCAGCGGCGATGCAGTTGTCTCTATTCCCATAGCAGCTAATTATTATCCTGACTCACAACCATCTTCATTTCCGGACAGGCATTTAATGACCGCCGTGTTGGATCTCAATGGGGATGGCAGGATGGAGATTGTCCTAAGTATTACAGGCTGGGAGCAACTTGGTGCGTACGGGTACGAGATTGATGGCACTTCTGTCCGAGAGATTTTTCATGTGCGCTGCCCCGAATAGTTTTTCGGGAGCCCAATCACCCATCAGCTCCGTGGAAAATGCTGGTAGACCGCACAGACTTCCAACTGTCTGCTGCACTGATAATGGCGATTGATCATTTTATGCGGAAACGGCATGACCGTTATCCACTGCTATTTCAATGCGTATTCGACTGCTGCTTCCGCATGAATCCTGGTTGTGTCAAACAGGGGGACCTGACCATCCTGCTGGTGAATTAGCAACCCAATCTCAGTACAGCCCAAAATAATTCCTTCTGCGCCCTGCCTGACCATTTGCTCGATAATGCCAATGTACTGTTCCCTGGAATGTTGTCGTATTTCACCGATAACCAGCTCATCATAAATGATATGATGGACAATTTCGCGCTCCTGAACATTCGGAACACGTACATTCAAACCATATTTCTCAGTAAGTCTGCCTTTGTAGAATTCTTCTTCCATGGTAAAGCGCGTACCCAATAACCCTATCTTCCGGATGCCTGAATCTTTTACCCGTTGAGCAGTTGCGTCTGCAATATGCAGGAGTGGAATTTTGACACTGGCCTGTATATCATCTGCCACCTTGTGCATTGTGTTCGTGCAAAGGACAATAAAATCCGCACCGCCATTTTCGAGATTTTTTGCTGCGTCACTTAACATTTGAGAAGCTTCCCCCCATTTTCCCGCATGCTGGAGAATCTCCATCTCTGCGAAATCAACCGAAACCATGATGCTTTTAGCCGAATGCAATCCACCAAGTTTTGCTTTGGTTGTTTCGTTGATAATACGATAATACTCGATGGAAGATTCCCAACTCATACCGCCAATGAGACCGATTGTTTTCAAATTTATCCTTTTTAAGATTTTTCAGAATGCACTCAATGATTCATTGAGCGGCGAAACCATCGTAAAACAAGAAAGGGAATAATCCAAACCGGCACTGTAATCACCACAACAAATCCAGCAAAATTGGATTGCCAGCTTTATTTCTGTTCTCGAATGGAATTACCACCTTTAACTGCGATTTTTATTGCCCACAGACAAAACAACTATTCCTGCAATGAGACCTAAAAGAATCAGGCCTACACATAAAATGTTACTGTCACTGGAAGAGTAACTAGTACTTCCTATTACGTACAATACCATGAAGAACGCGGCAATACCACCGATAATGAAAAACACTATTTCCAGGACATCCCTGGAGTTTTTGACGGGAGGGTAGGAGTTTTGATTTGGTACAAAATTTGGAGTTTGTCTTACCTTATTCAAAGAGCCTTTGTTCACTTCCGGGTTCTGGACATCTTTGGAACTTGTGATCTGAGGCTCACTCAGTGGTGGCTCCTCTAATTCCTGCAGCCTGGTCAACGCATGCAAGTTATGGGGCGAAAGCCTCAACACCTGGTTATAGCAGTCTTTCTTCCTGGAGGGATTGTCAATCATTTCGCCCAACAATAGCCAGGCTTCAACCTCATCTCTATTTTTTATTAAGATGGAGGCGAGCAGCCCAATAGCTTTTTCCTTATCGCCCCTGCTAATTAATACTTTTACCTTATCAAGATCGCTCATCAACTTCCTCCGTACTTGTACATGCCAGGAACCTGCCTTATGCAGAGTGGTACCGAGTTTGACCTTTGCCAACCGAAGCAGAATTTAGCTGCCAATCTGCGCCTTAAACATATCCAGCCGCGTCCAAAGTCGTATCTTGAAACTTTCCAACCCGTAAACATTAAACCTGTTCACTCTATCCCGTCAAAAATGTGATCCAGAACCTCTTCACTGACATCAAAGACTGAGCCATTTTCGGGGATGGCTTCCCTGGTCATCCACTCGGGCAGGCGGTCATCTTTGGCAGTGAAACCCGCCCGTTTGTTGAACTCACGTTCCATCTTGATGACTTCTTTTCCAAGCGCCTGCAAAATGTTATCAGGCAGATCATCCCATCCATAGCGGGATCTCAGCAACCGTTTCACTACTCCGTCCGGAGTCGCGGCATATCCAAAACCCGCGAAGATGCACGCACCCAGGCTATCGTAACCAGCCATGTTCAGCTGCGCGTTGAGCGATGCATCCTTTTGAACGGTGGGGTCGAGGTGATTGATCCTGGCGCGGATAGTCAGGCCGCTGGTGTGGTCCGCGCCCTGGGGAGTTGTGGCATACGTCACACCGGTGCCTTTGATCGAGCGCGGCTCGTATGCAGACATAGCCTGTCCCTTCACAGCGGGCACACGTTCGATGTTGTATCTCTTCCCAACACTGACCGCGCCATCACCGAGCACGCGTCCCAGTTCAGAGCCTTGACGAATTTCATTAATCAGATTCATCGCACTGGCTTCATCCCCCCAGGTCATCAAACCTGCTTCGGCCGCAACGCCAAGCGCCGCACCGATCTCGATGGAATCAAGTCCCAGATCATTCACCTGCCAGTTCATGCGACCGATGCTATCAAGAGAGCCGATCTCCAGGTTCGTTCCCATGAGTCCGATTGTTTCGTATTCCAGCGGCGAGACAATGATCCTGCCGTCCTCCCCGCCAAACACATTCGAGCATTTGATCGTGCATCCTGCCATGCATGCATGGGATGGATCGGACGGTTTGCCGCGTTCAAGCGTGAACGCGCGCAATGCATCTCCACTGATGTTTTCCATTTTCTCAAATGTGCCACGCGAGAAATTGCGTGCAGGCAAAGCCGCAAAGCTCTGGCACATGGGGGCAATCGCCGCGGTTCCATAATCGCGATAGGTCAGGGATTGGGGATGTTCCATCACGGCTTTTGTGTAATCCTTCTGTGCGACTTTGAACGCCTCAGGATCCACGAGGGGCGGCTTCTGGCCACCGGCATGATCGAACACAATGGCTTTCAGTCCCTTCGAGCCCATCACCGCCCCGAGTCCGCCGCGCGCTGCGATGCGCGAGGGGACTTTATCTTTATCCAGATTCTGGATCCCCGCAGCCCTCATGCGCATCTCCCCGCCGGGTCCGATCAATGCGATGGCGACCTTATCGCCGTACCTTTCGATCAGCTTTGGTGCCGTCTCATACACGCCCACGCCCACCAGATCATCTGCCTTTTCCCATTTCGCGCCAGCAGACAGTGAAAGATGTAAAACCCAAAAACCATCTTCCTTCGGCTGATCTTCGATGATCAGCGCGTAGATGCCCATATGAGTCATGTGCAGCCCTGTTCGCCCACCGGCGTTGGCTTCCTTGATGCCGCCCGTGAGTGGAGATTTTCCGCCAACAGAAATACGATCCGTTGACGACAGCATGTGCCCAACCAATAAGCCAGGCGCAAAGATCAGTTTGTTGCCGGCACCCAGCGGATCGCACTTCGCGTCTACTTCATCGAGCAGGATGCGCGCCAACAGCCCGCGCCCGCCCAGTCGTTTCCACGAATCAGTGACGGGTTCGTGCTTAAGAGTCTGCCCGCGAACATTCACGCGCCAGACCTGGGATTTGTAGTCAGACATTCGTTACTCCACTATGCCATTGCGAGCTCTCTGATAGAGTTCATAGGACTTGGGATGATTTTCATGGAAGAGCGGTTCTTCTTGCTTGAGGAGCTGTTTGAGACGTGAACAATTGAGTGTAGGCATGGTTGTGTACAAAAGTATACAGGTAAACAGGTGGGCAGTGGTATGGTGTTTATCTGTGTACTGTTTCCATGTTCACTTGATCGCTTCCTTCAGCGCGCCTTCAAAAATCTGGAGTCCATCCCGGATCTGGTCAGATGTCACATTCAGCGGCGGGATCCAGCGGACGGTGTTGTCATACGTGCCGCAGGAGAGCAAAAGCAGGTCACGTTCTTCTGCAGCGTGAATGATTTCCTTGACCAGCGGTTTGGCCCTGGCTGGTTTACCATCTACAATGAACTCAGTGCCGATCATCAAGCCTCTGCCGCGCACATCGCCGATCTGCGAATATTCCTCCTGCAGTTTGCGCAAACCTGTCATCAATTGAATACCGCGTTCAGATGCATTCTCAAGCATCTTCTCATCGCGCATGGCACGGATGGTCGCGACGGCTGACGCGCACGCGACAGCATTGCCACCATACGTCCCGCCAATGGAACCAACATCCAGTTTCAACATAATATCTGTATTGCTGAAAACGCCCGATAACGGCATGCCAGAAGCGAGGCCCTTCGCGGCGGTGATGATATCTGGCACGACATTGAAGTGCTCGAATGCGAACCATTTGCCCGTGCGCCCAAACCCGGCCTGGACTTCATCGAAGATGAGCATGATGCCGTGTTTATCGCAGATCTCGCGCAAGCCTTTGATGAATGAGACAGGCGGGACAACATATCCGCCTTCGCCCAAAACTGTTTCCACTAAAATTGCGGCAGTCTCCTTTGGAGCGGTCTGCGACGCCAGCAGATATTCAAGCTGTTCCAGCGCGTATTCAGATGCTTCCGCTTCCGTCATTTTTAAACGGAACGCGTACGGAAATGGCGCAACGAACACACCCGAGGGCAATGGCCCAAAGCCTGTGCGGTAGACTGTCTTGGATGTGGTCAACACCATCGTTCCCGCGGTGCGTCCGTGGAAGGAGCCGCTGAAGACGATGACATTTTGCCTGCCTGTAGCTATCCTGGCGATCTTGACCGCGTTCTCCAGTGCCTCGGCACCTGAGTTGGCAAAGAAAAATGAGTCGATCGAAGGCGGCGCGATCTGACGCAATTCTTCGATCAACTGCAGCATCGGTTTATGGATGACGAGATTTGCCTGGGCATGGATGAAATTCCCTGCCTGCTCGCGGATCGCTTCGACCACTTTCGGATGACAGTGACCCGTGTTAGTCACACCGATGCCGCATGTAAAGTCAAGCAGTTTTCGTCCATCGTCAGTGTAGATATAGGAGCCTTCGGCGCGTTCTGCCACGAAATTAAAAATGCGTGACCACGTCGGAGACATGTGAGGGAAGTTATCCGCGTAGAGTTGTTGGGTGGTCATGGCTTCCTTTTTGGAAAACATTGGTGGTCGAGTAGCCCTGAGGGCTTTCCGACACTTGCACCGCACTGCGTTCGGTGCAGTGCAGGTGAGGGCGTATCGAGACTATTAGGTACCAAAATTTTCCTTGTTACCTGATAGTCTCGATACAGCAGAAAAACACCGCCTACTCACCCACCGATCTGAATCTTACGCGGGCAGATACTCGCATGCCCATTCGATGTCGTGTTTCTTCAACGTCTCAGGGGTTGGAGCGCCATCTTCATCAAGGCCCGCCAGCTTGTAGTAGTGATCAATGGCGAAGTCAATCTCCTCGTGAGTCAGAGCGAAGCCCGCTGTGGGGCCGGTCCCCTTCAGGGCTTTGAAGAACTTCTTGGGCAGTCTGTCGTCTTTTCGTCCGAGTCCCTCGCGGGCATTAAATGTCCTAAAAAGGCTCAAACGTCGGCGGCCGACTTCCATTAATTCACCAACAGTTAAGTCCCAGCCAGTGACCGCGTTCATCATTAGGGCAGTCTCGTTAGCGTCATAGAGAGTCCATGTAGGGCCAAATACAAACTGGCACAGACTGGCTGAATCGAGCATGGAATAAAAGACTTCGGTCTCATATGCGAAGCGGACCTTTTCTTCATTGAGGCTATAGGCCGGTTGTGGCGAGCCCAGATCGATTTGCTTGAGACGATCCAGATTGAGGTCGGCAACGCCTTCTTCATAATAGGGATCGTGTTCGCTGGATTGGTGATCTGCGCCAAAAGGATTGACCGCATAGATAAGCCCAAGACTTCGTTTCGCCTGCGGCATATGTGCTGGAGCCTCCGCACCTTTGACCGTAATCAGGAATTCGTCCGCGCCATTGCCCCAAATTTTCGCAGCGCGCTCGGACCCCTGGCTGAGCACGTTGCCAAGAGGACCTTCATTCTTCACGATGGCATCCAACGCCTGAAGCATAACATCGGCATCGCCGAACTTGAGTTCCAGCCCGCCCGTTTGTTCGCGGGTGATGATGCCGTTTTCATAACATTCCATTGCAAAGGCAATAGTCGCACCACAGGCAATCGTATCGACTGCATACTCATTGCAGATTTGATTTGCCTGGGCAATCGCAGCGAGATTATCCACCCCACAGTACGAACCGAAAGTGCCGAGTGTTTCGTACTCAGGACCACCGTAGCGCGGTTCCGCTTTGTATGGACCATCTTTTACCTCGACTACGCGTTTGCATCGGACAACACATGCATAACAGGTATCGCGCTTCTTCAGGATTGTTTCGACCATGCGCGCCCCGCTGATGTCTTCACAAGTCTCGAACTGACTTTCGTTATAGTTACGCGTTGGCAATGAACCAATTGTGTTCTGGAACAGCACCACGGTTGCAGTGCCCTCTGCGGCAAGACCGGGCATATCCGGGTTATCCGGCAAAATTTTAGGACCCAGCTTATTGAGTGCGGCCAGGGCTGTTGGGTCTGCGACTTCAACTTTCTTTGTACCACGCACCACGACCGCCTTCAGATTCTTGGATGCCATCACAAGCCCCATGCCTGTGCGCCCGTTATGACGATTCGACATGGACACCAATGATGAGAACAACACGCCGTTTTCAGCCGCGGGTCCGTGCTGCAAGATCTCGGCTTTTTTATCGACTTCGGCGTGCAGAATATCATCCACTTCCCCCGTCTTTTTACCCATCAAATGTGCGGCGTCGCGCAGTTCCGCTTTACCCTCAATGATCGCCAGATACACAGGCATTGGCGATTTACCTTTGATGACAATTCCATCAAAACCGGCAAATTTGAGCTCAGCCGGAAAAAAACCACCGCTCTGTGAATCTCCAATGCCACCGCTGATCGGCGACTTGGCATTCGCGTTCAAACGGCTTTGCCCCGAAATGGGAGCGCCCGTCGTCACCCCAGCCATGAGCGTCAGAACGTTCTCGGGCTCAAGCGCGTCTGCACCCCTGGGCATATCACGCAAAATGTAGTGCATCCCCATCGCACTCCCGCCCAGATATTTGCGGTAAAAAGCCTCCTGCGGCTCTTCAACCGATAACTCACCTCTCGTCAGATCCACGTGCAGAATCTTTCCGTTGTAACCGTAGGGCATGAGGTCCTCCTCGTCTTTTTTTCAATTATACAAGCCGAAAGGTCTAATAACAACCTGACCTTTCCGAAATAGACAAACAGGGGCGCGTTCGTGCAGGAATCCGCGTTTCCAGGCGCCGCTTCTTTCCGGACCGACGCATCCTACCGTTAAATGAGCCTGTCCCCTGCCTGTGTCATTTCCTTGATGCCATAGGGAAAGCCGTAGCCTGCCATCTTTTCCATAAACGGATCGGGCTCAAAAGCCTCTGGCCCCAGCACACCTGTGCCGTTCCATTGACCATGTGCAAGCAAATCCATTGCGATCACAGAGTTGAAGGCTGTCTGTGCAACAACCGCCTGGCAGCCCCACGCGTTCATGCACTCCTGGTTATCCGCAATTTGATAGATATACACTTCACGCGGCTTGCCGTTCTTCCAACCTTTGATCCATGTTCCCGCACACGTTTTGCCATGCATTTTTTCGCCGAGATGAGCGGGGTCAGGCAAACAGGCGGCCACTACATCTCGTGGCGCAACCTGCACACCCTTCACATTGATCTTTTCCTTGCTATCCAGGCCAAGCATATGAAGTGTCTTCAGAACGCTGATGAACTGGTCACCAAGACCATATTTAAAGGTTGCGCGTTTGGTCTTTACCCAGCGCGGGATGAGCAGTACTTCCTCGTGTTCCACATTGACCACTTCCACCGGGCCGATCTCGGGGAAGTCGAACACTTCTGGTTCGGAGAATGGTTCGGTCGTGAACCAGCCTTTGTCCTTCTCCCAGATTACCGGCGGATTCAAACATTCTTCGATCGTGGTCCAGATAGAGAAATTGGGAGCGAATTCATAACCGTCAATTGTGATGTTCGCTCCATCGCGAATGCCGATCTCATCGATCTCGTCAAAGAGGTGATCCTGTGCGTAGCGGGCAAATACATCTGCCATGCCCGGTTCCACGCCGATACCCAATAGTGCGAGCAAGCCTTTTGCTTCCCAATCCTTTGCCTTCCCGAATTGATAGTCGCCAAGTTTGATTCCTGTTTTGTGGAACGGGTCATCGGAATTCGGCTCAGATAAAGTCATTGCCATATCCATATACGTTACCCCCACGTTGTATGCGGCATCAAAGATCTGTTTATTGAAAACGGGATCCACCGCGTTCATAATAAGATCAACTTTATATTTCTTCGCCAGTGCTTCGATGTTTTCCTGCTTGCTGGCATCAATGAATTCAACCGGGAAACGGTCTGGCTCATGTAGTTTGTCCTGCACCTCTTTGGCGCGCTGAATGTTGTAATCTGCAAGCACCATCAACTCCATCCACTGGCGTGGCCTCGCAATTGCCGCAATTGCTTCCCCTACTCCCCCGACCCCCAATAATAAGACTCGCATAAGCTCCTTTCGAATGGCTCTACCCTCCGTCGATGTGCGGGGGCAGACAAGTTTGTTTTAACAGGACCAGGATGAGGGTCCAGAATGAAGCGGTGACAGTCACCTTCGTGAGGCAAGGTGACTGTCACCTTTACTTAATCCTATTGGCTGCCAGCAGCAGCTTTGAATTCCGTCCAGATACGGTCATACAACTCGAGTGCATCTCCAACATCTTCAATCCACTGCAAGTGAGAGGTAACCTCTGGTGGCGGATAAACACCTTCATCCTCCAGGATAGCCGGATCAATGAACTCCTTGGCTGCAGCGTTTGGAGTGCCATATCCCACATACTCTGCATTTTGGGCGGCAATCTCAGGGTCGCTTAAGTAGTTCATGAAAACCATGGCTGTGTATGCATTCGGTGCACCCACGGGGATGGCCATGTTATCCTGCCAGATGGTGGTGCCTTCCTGTGGGATCACATAGACAATGCCTTCACGGCCGCCGTAATCAGGCAGGCCAGCCAGGATCGCATCACCGGTCCACATATGTGCCAGAACAGTTTCCCCCGAGATGATCAAGTCATCATTGGTCTGGCTGTCATAGGCTTTCACACACCTGGCTTGTTCGATAAGCAGATTCTTGGCCTCCTCAAGATGAGCAGGGTCCACGTCGTTGATCGGATAACCCAAATACATGAGGGCAGCGCCAATCGTCTCGCGACTATCGTCAAGCATGCTGATCTGGCCACAGTAGGGTGAATTCGGGTCGAACATCATTTTCCATGAGGGTTCAACATCCGTTACGACCGTGGTATCTACAGCAAAGCCGGACGTACCCCAGAAATAAGGCACAGTGTATTGTTGTTCCGGGTCAAAATATTGATTGACGTTGAGTTCGTCCATATTTTGGATATTCGTAATGAGGTTCCAATCGAGTTCCATTAACATCCCTTCATCCACCATGATCTGCACCATGTAGTCTGAGGGGACGACGATGTCATAGTCAGCGCCACCCGCTTGAAGCGTGGCGAGTAGTGTTTCGTTCGAATCGAAATTGGTCTCAGCGACCTGTACACCACACTCCTCCTCAAATTGAGTTAGGATGTCAGGGTCCATGTATTCCACCCAGGTATAGAGGAAGATCTCTTCAGCAAGCTGTGATTTGTCGCCGCAGCGTTCGGCCGTCTCACCGCCAGTTGGAGCTTCGGTTGCATCGGAAGGTTCCGTCGCTGCCGGGGAATCTGTTGCCTGGGGCGCTTCCGTCATTTCCACCTCAGTTGCAGCCGGTTCAGTTGCGGTCGCGCCTCCACACGCAGCCAGCACCAACGAAGCAGCGATGATCATGTAACTCAGACTCTTTTTCATTTCTCTCTCCTATTAGCTAACTTTGGATCTATCGGTCATTTAACCACGATCAGATGACCGCGAGCACAAACAGGTTTATTCGGAAAGCATCACCTCCTTATTATTTTGATAGAAGTAATAATGCTGAGAAAAATGCTGCAGCCGCGGCAATGAACACAGTAATCCAGGCGAGCAGACGGCCGGCTCTATTACTGTCAGCAAGTTCCTCACGGAAACTCTGATATGAACTCCATACCCAGAAAAACCCTGCAAGCAAAATTGATCGTAGTATCAGCCCACCGACTGTGAATGCACCAGGTACGAATAGGGCGGGCAGGCTGAAAAAGCCAAATAACCCGAGCCCGAGCCCTGCTCCAATGGACATGGCTTTCGTATATACCGGCCCCCCATTTTGTGCTGTCAGTGAAAGCCCAACCAGTCCGATCGAGCCCAGAAGGAGCGCAGTGGAGAGGGCGTTGATCTCGGGTGTCACGCCGCGGCGGACCAGGGAATAAATATACAGGGGCATGGTTTGTTCACGTATGCCTTTTGTGAATGCTGTAATGAGGTAGTCATCCAGTGAAAGGGTGAACGCCATTAACGCTCCGCCGATAATGCCAGGCATCAGCAAAGGCAGGGTTACACGCTGAAAGGTCTGCCATTCATCCGCGCCAAGATCTGCAGCGGCTTCCTCCAGGGTGCGATCAAAATCTGCCAGGCGGGCGCGCACGATTACATATACAAATGGAATATCAAATGCAATGTGAGAGATTGTGATGGTATGAAGGCCAGTGGTCCCTTTGATCCCAAATATATTTTGCAGAAAGGGGAACAAAGCCTGATTAAAAAACAACAACAGTGCAATGCCCATTACAATTTCGGGGATCACAATGGGGAGATATAGATTTGCATCAAATGTTGTACGCAGTTTGAAACGATAACGTTCCATGCCCATGGCCGTCAAGGTTCCGACAACAGTCGCGACCACTGTTGTGACCAGCCCCACAAGCAGGCTGTTGCGCGCCGCATCGAGCAGCTCCTCATTTTGTGCGAGTGATGTATACCACTCGGTGGAAAACCCGGTAAATAGGGCAACCGAGCGTGTATTATTAAACGAAAAGACAATCAGGATCAATACGGGGAGATAAATAAAAGCAAATACCAATGCTGCGTTGGCGCCCAAAAGCCACTTGCCGAACTGGCTTGCACGGCGCTGTTGCTGGCGTGGATACACCGGGAATCGGGTGCTCACATTGCCCTCCTGGTCTCTTCGGTGCTGGAACGGAAGTAGGCGATCACACCGATCAAAACCAACAACATGAGAATCAGGGACATGGCAGATCCAAAGGGCCAGTTTCGCGAGACTCCGAACTGACGGTTGATCAGAGTACCAATCATTTCGATCTTGCCGCCTCCCATGATATCTGGCGTGATGAACGCGCCGACAACAGGCACAAATACCAGGACAAGAGCCGCAAACACTCCGGGCAAAGTCATGGGGAGCATGATACGCAGGAAGGCACGAAAAGGTGAGGCGCCCAGATCCGCTGCGGCCTCCATGAGCGTGTGGTCAAATTTTTCAACGGAAGCGTACATTGGCAATATGGCGAACGGCAGATAGCCGTATATCAAGCCAACCACAACAGCAAACTCATTGAACAGTAAATCGAGGGGCTGGTTGACCAAATGCAGGCCCATGAGAAATGAATTGACCAGCCCTTCTGTAGCGAGGACCTGTTTCAAGGCATACGTGCGCACCAGGAAATTTGTCCAAAATGGGATGATGATGAGCACCATCAGTGCATCACGCCAGATCGGTCTTTGTCTTGATACGAAATAAGATAATGGATAACCAAGGATGATGCACCAGAACGTGACAATCAAAGCAATGCGAACAGAATGTCCAAAAATACCCATATACAAAAGAGGGTTGCATTCAGGACCTGCAAACTCCGAAGCACAGGCATTGAATAATTGGCGGTAGTTCTCAATGGTGTAAACAGGAGGAAGTTTTATGCTCCCAGCCCGGCCTCGTTCAACAAAACTGATGAACAATACAATAAGCAACGGCAGGTTAAAGAAGAGAATAATCCATAACATACCCGGGCTGAGCAACCCGAACAGTTGTAATCCCTCATAACGACGAAAGAATTTCAGCATGTGTACTCTCCCGATTCGCTTGCTCTATTCCGTTAGAATGCGGGACGATGCCCGGCCAAAAGAAACACATACTTCATCACCTGCCCGGGCCATCCCACTATGCGAGTGTGTAACATTCTGTTCACGCACCCGCATTTTTTGACCACCGGGGAAACGCACGCCATAATGAGTATCGGTACCGATATAGATGACATCCTCCACGCGCCCATTGAGATTGTTCCCATCTTCGATATTAACGTTTAATCGGAGTTTTTCGGGTCTCACCGCAACCGCCACCTGCTGACCGTTTGTAAAAATTCGACTCGACTCGACGTATACTGATCCCGTGCCCGGCAATTCGACCTCAACCATGGAGCCATTCTGTCCCTTTACCACACCATCCAGAAAATTCGTTTCGCCAATAAAATCTGCAACAAATTTGTTTGCCGGGCGTTCATAAATTTCGTTGGGTTCGCCAATTTGGAGGGCAACGCCTTTGTTCATCACCGCGATCCGATCACTCATGGTCAGCGCTTCCTCCTGATCGTGCGTCACGTAAATAAACGTAATTCCCACTTCGCGCTGGAGGGTCTTAAGCTCCAGCTGCATCTCCTTACGCAACTTGAGATCGAGCGCGCCAAGGGGCTCATCCAGCAGAAGCACTTCGGGTTTGTTGATCAGGGCGCGGGCCAGGGCGATGCGCTGCTGTTGTCCGCCGGATAATTGCTTGGGACGACGCATTTCCATCCCAGGTAAACGCACCATTTCAAGGGCTTCTGAAACTCTTTTGGAACGCTCGGCTCGCTGGATACCCTTCATCTCCAGGCCAAAACCGATGTTTTGTTCCACGGTCATATGAGGAAATAGAGCATATTGCTGAAAGACCGTATTGACCGGCCGTTGAAAAGCAGAGACTTGACTGACATCTTTTCCATGGATGAGTATGTTGCCCTCTGTCGGAAGCTCAAACCCAGCGATCATCCGCAGAGATGTAGTTTTGCCGCAACCCGAGGGACCCAGCAGTGAAAAGAATTCACCGTCCCTGATCTGCATCGTGACATGATTTACCGCGGCCAAAATTCCGCCCTCTGGTGTCACAAATTTCTTGACTACATCCTGCATTTCAACTGCAAACTCATTTGCCATCTCTCTTCTCCTCGAAGACGTTTCTTTGAATTTTATTCGAGTTTTATGTTATTGCAAGCCGCTGCTTTCACAACACGTGCATCCCTGCTACTATTCAGGTTAACATAAATTACCTTATAGATTGTCACCCTGAGCGTAGCGA
>JBDTPH010000145.1:0-5553 GCA_039932795.1 Chloroflexota bacterium | reverse complement strand
TGAGCATGGTTTGAAGGGCGTTGCAACATGGCTTCAAACCAATTAAGAAACACTCTCTCAGGTGAGTTATGACTGATGTAGTGCATAGGCCGCGATGCCGAATGCGATCGCCACATTGAAGGATTTCTTCTCACCTTGCATCGGGATATAAAGAATCTCATCCGAAAGATCGAGCAGCCCGGGGTCCACACCTGTCACTTCATTGCCCACGATCAGAATTCGCGGGGTGTTGGAAATCCTTTGTATTCTGGAGAGCAGCCTGTTGGATCCCAGCGAGATCGCCCTTTTATCCTCCTCCAATGCAAAGACCTCCCATCCTTCCTTCTTCAAGCCTTTTACTGATCTGACGGCGTCCTTGTGATAGGACCATGTGATCATGTCCTCTGCACCGAGCGAGGTCTTGGTGACGGCATCATTTTCAGGTGTAGGTGTGATCCCGCACACATAGGCATGCCTGAACCCAAACCCTTCCGCACTACGGAAGATCGAGCCCACGTTCCAGGCCGAGCGAATATTGTCAAGCAGGACTGCCGTTTCTGCTCCGACATGGGGAGTGAACGGGGTAGGGCCGCGCGTCGGCTCGGCTGTCAACTGTCGGCTGATGTGAAGCGCGGCGCGCGTCTCTCCCATACAAATGGGACAACGCGTCCCAAAGGAATGTCCCACACTCAGCGGGTAGCGGAGTCCACACGAGTCGCAGACCCTGATCTCATGGGAAATATCTGCCATGAGATCATTATACATGCTACAATTTGCACATGCACCGTGTCGTACCAGAATTGATTGTTGAAAATTACAGGGCGGGCCGTTACCACGGGGAATTCGCGGCAATTGGAATGTTCCTTGATCTCTCCGGTTTTTCCACGATGACGGATGCACTCATGCAGCACGGACAGCATGGCGCCGAGGTGCTTGCAAGCCTGATGCATGGCGTCTTTGATCCGCTTGTGGAAAGCATTTTTGAGCATGGCGGAAAGATCGTGGGCTTTGCCGGTGACGGCATTATGGCGTTATATCCCATTGACGGGGACGCAAATGTGACGGCACTGCGTGCGCTGGCTTCGGCGCACCTGATCCAGAAGCGCCTGGAGGAAAATCCCTCGCGCCATACAGTGTATGGAAAATTCCCCATTTTTGCGAAGATCGGCTTGACCTATGGTTCGGTCGCATGGGGAATTTTGCGTTCCCATGAGGGCGATCAAGCCACGTATTATTTCCGCGGCAGCGCGGTGGACGACTCAGCGCAGGCCGAACACCATGCCACACCAGGCGATATCCTCCTGACCGACAGCATTCGTGAGCTGCTGCAGCTGGATGTCGAGATGGCGCCTGTCAGTTCCTACCACCGCTTTGCTGGCTTCCGTAGCGGGCCGCCCGGCACGCTCCCTGTGACTTTCCCGCCCATTGACCTGGAGATCTCGCGGCTCTTTATGCCTGTGGAAGTGATCTCACATGATGTGCGCGGCGAGTTCCGGCAGGTCGTGAACCTGTTCATGCGCTTCCCCGACCTGCAGGATGAACAGATGGAAAGCCTGACACGCGAAGTGTTCGAATTGCGCAACAAGTACGGCGGCCTGCTGACACGGCTCGACTTTGGGGATAAAGGCTGCAACATGCTTATGTTGTGGGGCGCGCCCGTGGCCTATGACAATGACATCGGCCGTGCCCTGAACTTCCTGATCGACCTGAAAGCCCGTGTTGGTTTTCCGATCACTGCCGGCGTCACATACTACATCGCGCATGCAGGATACCTGGGCAGTACGTTGTGCGAGGATTACACCTGTTATGGCTGGGGAGTGAATCTGGCGGCACGTTTCATGGCAAGTGCGCCAACGGGTGAGACCTGGGTGGATGACCGCATTGCACGCAGGTTGTCGAGACGCTTTGAGATGACCTTTATTGGCAGCCAGCACTTCAAAGGGTTCGCTGCCGAACAAAAAGTTCATCGCCTGGGCCGGCATAAGAAGAACCTCGAGCCCATCTATCAAGGCGAGCTTGTTGGGCGGGATGCCGAACTGGCACAACTGAAGATCTTTACTGAACCGCTATTGCAAAACAGATCCGCCGGCCTGATGCTTGTTTCAGGTGATGCAGGCATTGGCAAGGGCCGGCTTGTCTACGAGTTTCGCTCGTCGAACATGTTCGAAAGGCAGTCCGTGCTGTGGGCGATATGTCAGTCTGACCAGATATTGCGCCAGTCCTTTAATCCCCTGCGCAGCTGGCTGCTGCAGTATTTCGAATTTGCTGCTGATGGACCCATGGATGACCGCAGGCGGGGGTTTGATTCCAAGCTGGATGAGTTGATCCGCTCCATTCCCGACCCCGACCTGGCGCGTGAAGTCGAGCGGACCCGCTCCATCCTGGGCGCCCTGGTGGACCTGTACTGGGACGATTCCCTGTATGAGCAGCTGGATGCAGAAGGCCGCTATAACAACACCTTCCTGGCGTTGATCGCCCTGCTAAAAGCCGAAAGCCTGCGCCAGCCCGTTGTGCTATTCCTGGAGGATCTGCAGTTTACCGATACTGACTCCAAGGATTTCCTGCCGCGTTTGAAGCGCTCTGTTTTGGCAGCCGGGCCATCCCACCCCATTGCCATGATCGTCACGACGCGTCCGCACGCGATCACGCTGGCGGAAGATTTCATTGATGAACGCATCGACCTGCGGGGGCTTTCGCGTGATGCCATTGCACAGCTTGCTGAAAACCTGCTGGGCGGGGCGGCATCGCCTGATCTGGTTGCCCTGCTGTGGAGTCGCTCGGAGGGAAATCCTTATTTTGCCGAGCAGATCATCCGCTATTTACAGGAGGATGACTTTCTGGAAACCAGCGCGAAAGGCTGGGCATTGATCCGGCGGTTGCGCAGTAACTTTTTGCCGACAGATATTCGCTCCATTCTGGTGGCGCGGCTGGACCAGCTTACGCGTGACGTAAAGGAGATCATCCAAACTGCGTCTGTGCTGGGTCGTGAGTTTGAACTTAAAGTATTACTGACCATGATGCGGGACGCGGAGAACGCTCACGAATGCCTGCAGGAGGCCGAAAAGGCTGCCATTTGGGCTCCGCTGAATGAGATCCGCTATATGTTCAGCCACGGCTTATTACGTGATGCAGCCTATGAAATGCAAATGCGTGCCAGAAGGCAGGAGCTCCATGCACTGGCTGTGTATGCTCTGGAGAGCCTGTATACGGGTGAAACGCTGGGCAGCCATTATGCAGAGCTTGCCCATCACTCTGAATATGCCGGGCTGGTGGAGAAGGCACTCGCCTATTACACACTGGCAGGGAAGACCGCTTCCGCGTTGTATCAAAACCACCAGGCGATTGACTATTACTCGCGCGCCATGCTGCTGCTGGCCCCCGATCGCCTGGATGCCCAATTTGATCTGATTGCCGAACGGGTCGAGTTGTTCAACCGCCTGGGCAAACGCACCCTGCAGCTGGACGATCTGCGTACGCTGGAATCGCTGGCCAAACAGATGGGTGATGAGACCCGCCTTTCCCGGGCCCTGATGCTGCATACAACTTATTTCTATCTCACCGGAAATTATTCAGAGACCATCAAGTATGCTCAACATGCTTTTGCGCTGCCCGGCTCCACGTTGGAACCCGAGCTGGACTTTCTGGCACGGATCACCTGGTTCCTCTCGCTGCTTCGGCTGGGCAGGGTGGACGAGTCCATGCAGCGCGGAAAGGATGCACTCCAGCTTGCCCGGGCTGCAACAGATAGGAGACAGCCTGGCAGGGTGCTGACGGCCATAGGATTGGTTGCACTCGAACAAAAGGAGCCAGCCGCCGCTGAAACCTATCTTGTGGAAGCGCTTGATATCGCCCATGAATTAAAGGATCGAAATCTGGAAGCCCGCGCTATTAACAATCTTGCCATCTTCGAAGCAGGTGTGCACGGTGACCATGCCCGCGCAAATGACTATTATCGGCAGGGTCTTGATATCGCACAGGCAATGGGTGATCGCAATACTGAAACAACTGCACTGACAAATCTGGGTTTCATCTCTGGTCTGCTTGGAAACTTTTCCGAAGCAAAGGAATATCATCAACAGGCACTATTGATTGCCCGTGAAACAGGTAACCTGTATCACGAGATCTATACATTAATCAATTTGAGTGCCAATGCAGGGATTCAAAACGATGCGTTGTCAGCATTGCAGTATGCGCGGACAGCCACCTCACTGTCACAAAAGACAGGTGAGTTGTCAGGAGAAGCGTGGGGCTGGTTATATTCGGGCGATGCGCAGCTGCTCCTCGGTGAGTTCCAGGAGGCGCAAAGTTCCTTCACGAAATCCATCGAAATCCGTGAGTCACTGGGGCAGTCCGCGCTTTCCATGGAACCGATGGCCGGGTTGGTGGAAGTCGGATTGCGCACGAACGACCTCGAGCTGGCATCAGGCGTAGCGGAAAAGATACTCACTCATCTTAATAGCGGTGGCACATTGAATGGCACAGATGAACCTCTGCGGGTGTACTTCAACTGCTGCCAGCTGCTTGAGCAAAAACAAGACCCGCGTTTTGCGCAGGTCCTGCAGGCGGCGATTCACATACTTGAAGAACAGCTCTCCAAATTCAAGGATGAACGTGCGCGCAAAATGTATGTTGAAAACGTTCCATGGCGGCGTGCCTTGCAACGTGCTGCTGGTAGACCCGGTCAGTGATACCGGTTACGGAGCGCCACCCACCGCGGGATCCCCGTCGGTGAGTTCAAACGTACCGTTGGTGACTTTGCCTGTGTAATAGTAGGGGTCGCCATTTCCATCGAAGATCACCAGGCGCGAAGATCCCAGTCCGCTGATCGTCACGAAGTACCTTTGATTAATATACTGTCCATTTTTTTTGATGGCGAAGTTGTTGAACCAGCGGATCGTGGTGCCATCAAACATGGATGCGGGTAACCCGTCCACGCTGAGCTTGTCCACTTCATAATCGCCGTCGTCAACGATCTCAATGGATGTATCTGTTTCGGAAGCCTTGTCCTTCTTGATCTTAAATTTTCGACTGTTTGTCTTCTCTACTCTGCCGGGGATCACAACTTTATTTTGCATGACATTTTCCTCCATTTGGCTGGTGCGTTCATTATACTCTTTTAGACCACAACTCTTGCATGTTTCCTGAAAATCCTTAGAGGGGCGATTAATGTGGCCTCAATAAGCTCAAGCCGCCGCCCTGGGCGGCGCTTCTGGAGTAAACCCTGCGCCGAGGCGGCGCAGGGAGCAAGCTGATCTACATATTTTTAGAGCACCAAGAATCCTTCAGTGGTTGATTAATGTGGCAGCTTTATAATTAAGGGATGCAGCGGCGCTTATTGCGTGCTTTTCTAGTATTCAGCCTGACCCTATTCCTATTTGCTTCCCCTTTCGTCTCCCACGCGAAAACGCAGGTGAAGCCGCAGCCTGCTGCCTCTCCCCAGGACCTGGTCAATGCTGTGAACGCATTGCGCGCCTCGTATGGGCTGGCTCCCTATGGCATCAGTCCTACCCTGATGGCAGTGGCACAGGGACATGCTGAGTACATGGCCGCGACCGGCAACGTGTCGCACACAGG
>JBDTPH010000144.1:0-8128 GCA_039932795.1 Chloroflexota bacterium | reverse complement strand
GTGTGATTGCATTTCGCTAAGTGTGCCGCCGTAAATTGTGAAGTCCTGTGAGTAAAGATATACTGTCCGCCCATTGATCTGTCCGTAGCCCGTGATGACACCGTCACCATAATATGCTTCGGTGAGCAGATTCATCTCATCGCCCTGGTGCGTGATGAAAGGCTCGATCTCATTGAAGGTGCCGGGATCGAGCAATAGTTCGACGCGTTCCCGGGCGGTCAGCTTGCCTTTTGCTCTTTGCTTTTTGATTCGCTCTTCACCGCCGCCTTCCAACGCTTTCGCGCGTACGCGGCGCAGTTCAAGTATTCTGGGATCTTCCTGGGTCATTCTTTATCCTTTTTAGTGAATTATTTCACAATTTAAGTATAGCACTCTGGATTTATCAGGCCAGTGATGGATGACACACAGGAAATGGGACAAAGCACCTCACCTTACAGGGATGCTTCACCTCACGCGCAGCCTAAAATAGGTTCCATTTAATTAATTTCTCGGAGTACATGAACAATCCCGAAGGGATGACATGATTCATAACCTTCCATCCCTTCGGGATTATTGGCAGATAAATGGTTGACAATGTGACTCGATCTCTTAAACTAAAAAGGACACAGCCAGGCTGTGCCCTTTTCATCCTTTACAATTTATCCGTCATCCCTTCAGCGACACAATTTCCCTTTGCGGCTCGGTGAAATACTCCGCGCCTTTTTCTGTGATCAATACGTCTTCTTCCAGGCCCAGGTAGCCATAGCCGCTTACAGCCAGGCCGGGTTCAATGGTGAAGACCTGTCCTACTTCGAGCTTCTGATTTGGCGAGTCACCATACTTCTCCCAAAGCGGACCGAGTAATGCGCCGCCGTCATGGGCGACGCGCCCCAACTGATGACCCAGGGCATACGGATAATCGGGATAACCAGAGTCTGTGACAATCTCGCGCGAGATGACATCAATCGAGTTGCCGCTGACGCCTGCCTTCATGGCTGCGCGTGATTTTTCGATGGCAGTTCGAATGGTAATAAAGCCACGTTGAACTTCGATGGGTGCTTCTGTTTCACCATCATGCAGCACATACGCCACACGCTGAATATCAGAGCAGTATTCCTCGTACCTCACACCAAAATCAAAGTGCAGGAGATGTCCGCGTTCTACCTTGATATCGGTGGGTCCGTTATGCCCAACAGGGGAGTTAGGTCCGCTGTTCACGGCGGGGCAGTTTTCTGCAGGCCAGGCAAGCCCAACGCCGTACTCCTTCACCAGCTTTTGCATATACTCACCGATCTGGATCTCCGTCATGCCGACTTTAATGAAATCAAAAGTCCTTTTATAGATCTCATCCGTGATCTCAATTGCTTTGCGAACACGCGCCTGCTCAGTTTGCGTCTTGCGCCCGCGCAGGGCAGAGATAACGGGTTCCGCACTGACGAGCCTGTCCGCGTAGGAACTGCCCGCCAGATGTTCGCGCAGGATTTCGTACATGGCGTGAGTCAACCCATCCGCGTGGACATTGTTCCTCGACGTGTTCACAGCGATTCTGTCAGGGTTGAGACGGGTGATGGTTTCTCGTAAAAGCTCGCGTACCGCCTTGTCATATCCCAGGATCTCGTGGAATACATCCAGTCGTTGCAGCGCATCCTTTTCGAGATTGCCGATAATGGCGATCCTCTCTCCTTTGCGCGTCAGGATCAACGCGGAAGGCCATGTGAGGTCATTTGCGCCGATAAGCAAATCAAGCGCGGGGTCGCGTACGCCGCTGGTCTCACGCACAAACGTGAGCCACATATCTGTTTGCTGTTCCTCAAGGATATCAATTGCCTGGTTAACTTTTTCCTGAATGAGAGACATGGAGACTCCTTTGTTTAAGTACTGTCCTGGGCACCCAGCACGGTACCACGGGATGTTACAAGTTTGCGTGGTTCTTTCACAAGAAAAATCAGGATTGCCATCATTGCAATGGATAAAATTGTGGACAGGGCGAAAGTTGATACAAAGCCCTGTGTATCTGCGATCCAGCCGCCGATCAGTGGAGCAACGATGGTAGCCGGAGCCGTGAGCGTTTGCGCGAGGCCGATGTAAAACGGACGTTCCTTTTCATCGCTGAAGTCAACGGTCATGGTCATGCCATTGGTCCAGATGGAAACATTTGCAAAACCCGTCAGAATGAAAATTGGAAAGAACCAGGCAAGTGATGGTGCAAACCACGCTATCAACGAACTTAATACTGCCGAGGCTGCACCAATGATCAACATGAGACGATGACCCACGCGGTCTCCCATCCAGCCCATGCTCGCATTGGCAAAAGTCTGTGCAATGGTCAATGTAGCGGTGAGATAGCCTGCGGTGACTACATCCATATGAAAGCGGCGAAGCGCGTAAACAATATAGAACGAAAATCCCATCGTTGCAAACTGCGAGAGAATGCGTGCAGTAAGAAACCAGCTGAAGTTTTTATCGCGCCGCAGGATACGCCTGGCGCCATGCCATAAGGGGGGTGGGTTCTCTTCGATCACTTTTTCGTGATCAGCTGGTTCACGGGTGAGGGAAAGCGCGAACCATGAAAAGGTGAAGAAAACACTGGCGATCAAAAAACAAACCATAAAATCGAGCGGTGAGTCGAACCAATTCAAAAGATACCCCGCGCCGACCGCGGCGGCGCTGATGAACAGATTTGCCACAGCACCCTGGATGCCAAAAAACGTGCCCCGTGTTTCAGGCGGAATGATCTTCGAGATCATGCTGGTCCACGGATTGGCGGTGAAACCTCCTCCCAGGCCCTGCCAGGTCAGGAAGAAGAAGGTGATGATCAAGCCTGCCTGTATCCCGATTTTTGGCAATAGGAAGGCAACCAGGGCGAGCCCTAAAAACGGTACGCGCTCGTGAATCGACATGAACATGACTGTCCGCTTGTAGCGGCGCAGTCTTGATGTGAATTTGGCTGTGAACAATTGGGGGAGCAGCCAGCCGGTTGAATGGATGGCAGGCACCAGTCCGATCAGTGTTGCAGAGTTTGTCATCGATGCGACAAAGAGAGGCAGGATCGTGCCAAAGGAGGCGAATCCAACGGCCAGCCCGAAGAATCCGCCGTCCGCTAGATTGACGGTAATGTTATACCGCAAATGTCGGCGTATGAATTGTTCGACTTTGGTGAGGGGAAGCATTGTTTAATTCTACACCAGCACGGCCTCATACGCACTTTTTCCAGTTACCCTTGACATTTTTCAGAACCTGCATAAAATAAAAACGAACGTTCGTTCGTTTTTATGGAGGTCCCATGCCTGCAAAAGAAAGTATCAAAAAAGGGGAAGTCACCCGCCTTGCTATTGAAAATGCAGCGATCCATCTGTTTCTGAAGCAGGGCTATCATGCCACCTCCATGCGCCAGATTGCAGATCATGCAAAACTGGCGCTGGGAGGCATCTATAACCACTTTTCGAGCAAGGATGAAATTTTTGAAGCCATCATCATTGATCAACATCCTTATAAGAAAATCCTCCCTTTAATCCTTGCCGTGAAAGGGGACACCGCTGAGGAATTTTTTGGGAATGCATTTCGGATTGTGATTCATGAACTGGGCCGCCAGCCCGAGTTTCTCAATTTGATGTTCATTGAACTGGTGGAGTTTAAAGGCAGGCATGGTTCAGTCATGTTGCGCGAGATTGCTCCCAAGATTCTGCCTGTCTTTGAAAAGGTCGTTAAATCAAGGAAAGAACTACGTGTGCTAAATCCCGCTGTGCTGATGCGTTCATTCTTTGGCATGATCATCTCATACTTCGTGACTGAAATGGTCATTTCCAATTCCGTCATTAGTACGTTATTGCCTAAAAATAGTGCAGATATTTATATAGATTTATTTCTTCATGGCATTCTAAAGGAGCCTGCATGAACTCGCGATTAATGTCCATCATCCGCAAGGAATTCATCCAGATCTTTCGCGATGTGCGCACGCTCGTCATGATCCTGGTCATCCCGATCATGCAATTGTTCCTGCTGGGCTACTCGGCGACGAACGACGTCCGCAACATCCCACTGGCAGTCCTGGACCAGAGCCGCAGCGCAGAGTCCCGTGCTCTGCTGGATTCCTATCGCGCCGCCGATTATTTCCGCATTGCGTACTCGGTCACGTCAGAGGCGGAGATCGAAACCCTGATCTCAACAGGGGATGCACGCGCTGCAGTCATTATCCCGCCTGATTACGCCCAGAGAATCAATGATGGTAATGCACAGGTTGCCTTCATACTGGATGGCTCAGACCCAACCAGCGCATCCACCGCCCTCTCCGCGGCGTTGCTGATCAGTCAGGCACATTCCACAGAACTTCTAACCCAGCGCTTTGCAAGCACGGCGTCAAACCTGCGCCTGCAACCGCCTGTTCAAGTCCGGACGACGGTTTGGTACAACCCGGACATGATCAGCGCCCACTTCATGATCCCAGGCGTGATCGGTATGATCCTATATGCCATCGCTGCCATCCTGACTGCCACATCCGTTGTGCGAGAGAGAGAGCGCGGCACGATCGAACAGCTCATCGTCACGCCCATTCGTTCGTGGGAATTGATCGTCGGCAAACTGATGCCCTATGTCATCCTTGGTTTTTTCAACACCATCGAAGTGCTGGCAGTGGGTCACTGGTGGTTTGGAATGCCCATTCGGGGCGACCTCGGACTGATCCTCATTCTCTCTGTCATTTTCCTGACTACCGGGCTGGGTATCGGTCTGTTCGCCTCAACCATTGCCAATACCCAGCAGGAAGCCATGCTAACCGTCTGGATGACTCTCCTGCCGAGCATTTTCCTCTCGGGCTTCTTCTTTCCCCTCGAAGCGATGCCCACTTTCCTGCGCTGGCTTTCCTACCTGATGCCGTTACGGTATTACCTTGTCATTATTCGTGCGCTGTTGCTCAAAGGCGTAGGCATCGAAATGATCTGGAGGGATGTCCTCGCCATGACCCTGTTCGCGATCGGCATTATGACCGCTGCCGCCCTGCGTTTCCGCAAACGACTTGATTAATTCTCAAAGGAGATTTCCATGAACCACAAACGTCCACCGCTTCCTGCAATTTTACTGATCATCCTGGTCATCGGTTTTAGTGTTTATTTTATTTTCACGCAAACATCAGAAGACAAGGATGCCGTCGTGACAGCATCCGGCACAATCGAAGCGACGCAGATCAACGTCGCGCCTGAGCTGGCTGGCAAAGTGAAGGATGTCCTCGCAGTCGAGGGACAATCCGTCACAGCAGGTGACCCTCTTCTCTCGCTGGACGACAGCCTCCTTACCGCGCAGCAGGACGTTGCCCGGAGCGCGGTGAATTCCGCCCGTAACGGCCTGCTGACGGCACAAAGCGCCTTTGATGTGGCCGAGGCACAATATGATGCCACTTTGACTGCTGCCCGTGCCCAGCAAGGCGCTCAGCGCCTTACAGACTGGTCCAACCGCACTCCGGGGCAGTTCGACCAGCCACTGTGGTACTTCAGCCGCGACGAGCAAATTACCGCCGCTGGTTCTGAACTGGATGCTGCTCGTCAAGCATTGCAGAAATCTCAAGCCGCGTTTGAAGGTGTTGTCAATGACTTGAATAATGCCGATTTCGTAGCGGCGCAAACCCGTCTTTCCAACGCAAGGGTCGGTTACCTGGTTGCCAAGGCTGTTTATAGTCATGCCCAGGCAACGGGCGGTAAGGTCAGGCCGGAAGATATTGATATCGATCTGCCTCCTTTTGTGCCTGCCTACCGCACAAAGATCGCCATAGCCAAAGGTCTTAGCGGCGACAGCGACGTGATTACAGCCGCAGATATCGCTCTTGATGTGGCGGAGGCTGAGCTTACTGATGCCCAGAAGGCGTTTGATGATCTACTGACCCGCGAGGGTGCTGACCAGGTTCGGGCAGCCCGCGCTACTGTTACAGTAGCGCAGGAGCGCTATGAAGTTGCCCTGGATACATTGAGCCGTTTGCAAACAGGCGAGAATTCCCCGCAGGTGAATATTGCAGCCATGGTTCTGGAACAGGCTAAATCAGCAATGCAACAGGCTGAGAGCGCCGTTCAGCAGGCTGAAGCCAGCCTTGCCCTGATCGATGCTCAAGCCTCAAAATTGACGGTCTATGCTCCCATGGATGGCGTGGTTCTAAGCCGCAATATCGAGCCCGGGGAGTTCGTACAACCTGGGGCGGCAGCGTTTGCCATGGCAGATTTGAACAACATCACCATTACTGTCTACGTACCTGAAGATCGCTATGGACAGATCTCGCTGGCACAGCAGGCACAGGTGACAGTCGATTCATTCCCGGGCGAAACCTTCACCGCAGAAGTAATCCACATTGCCGATCAGGCTGAGTTCACGCCGCGCAATGTCCAGACGGCGGAAGGCCGCAGTTCAACGGTCTATGCGATCAAATTGAAGGTAACGAATAGTGAAGGCAAATTGAAGATCGGCATGCCGGCGGACCTAACGTTCTCTCGTTAAAATGTTTACACGTTTGAACGTTGATATGTAGAAGGAAAATTATGTCTACAATTACACGGTTTGAAGATATCGAAGCCTGGAAGACTGCCCGAGAACTGACACGAATGGTTTATGCTCTTACCGAGCAAGGAAAGTTTGCAAAAGACTTTGGATTAAAAAACCAAATCCAGCGTGCATTTGTTTCGGTTATGAGCAATATTGCTGAGGGTTTTGAAAGTCGGACACAGGCGCAATTCCTCGAATATCTTGGGCGCTCAAAGGCATCTGCTGGTGAAGTCCGATGTCAATTATATATTGCCATCGATCTAACGTATTTGACTCAGGAAGAATTCAGGCAGGTATTTGACTTGGCTGATAAATCATCCCGCCAGATTGCCCGTTTCATGGATTATCTGGAGACGCACCCTCAATCTCGTCGCGTCCACGATGAAGGCCCAGAATATGAATTCTAACGTTTTGACGTTCGAACATTCAAACGCTCCAACACTTGTTCAAGCAAGTAATCTGAGCAAATCCTTCGGCGATGTTCATGCCGTAAGGGATGTTTCCCTCCAGATCAGAGCCGGTGAGATCTATGGACTCGTGGGTGCCGATGGTGCGGGGAAGACAACAACCATGCGGCTGCTGGTCGGTGCATTGCTGCCTGACGAAGGCGAAGTGTCGATTGGCGGCTATGATGTGATCCACAAGACTGAATATGCGCGTTCGCAGCTCGGTTATCTGTCCCAACGGTTTTCTCTGTACGAAGACCTGACCGTTCTGGAAAATATCCGCTTCTTTGCCGAAGTGCGCGGGCTCAAACCCAATGAATGGCGGCCGCGCTCCCTGGAGATCCTCGAATTTGTGGGACTCGATCAGTTTACGGAACGCCGCGCCGGTCAACTCTCGGGAGGTATGAAGCAAAAACTCGGCCTGGCATCCGCGCTGGTTACAAGGCCGAAGATCCTTCTGCTGGATGAGCCCACGACGGGAGTTGACCCGGTCACGCGTCAGGATTTCTGGCAGCTGCTGATCCGCCTGGTCTCCGCCAACCGTAATGATGTCACTGTCTTGATCAGCACGCCCTATATGGATGAAGCCTCACGCTGTCACCGCGTTGGCTTTATGAGGGACGGGAGGATCATCGCGGAGGATACGCCATCCAATTTGCGGGCGCAGCTGAATGACCGCGTCCTCGAACTGCGCGGTTCGCCGATTGGTCTACTCCGTCATATCGCGCACAGGGACGAGGATGTCGAGGACGTCCAGGCGTTTGGCGATAAACTGCACATACGCGTCGGGCAGAACAGGGCGCAGGATGTCCTCAGCAGGTTGAAGTCGCAGATCAAAAGCGAAGGGGGGCAGGTGGACGTTTTGCGTGCCGTTCCGCCCACCCTCGAAGATGTGTTTATTGCCCTATCGGAGTCGTCATGAGCGAAGCAGTCATCCAGGTTGAAAACCTTACGCGTCGTTTTGGGGATTTTGTCGCGGTCGATCACGTCAACTTTGAAGTAGGCGCAGGCGAAGTGGTTGGGTACCTGGGCCCGAACGGTTCAGGCAAGACAACGACCATCCGAATGTTGCTGGGTTTGCTCGAGCCGAGCGATGGCAAAGCGACTGTGCTGGGATTCGACGCCTTTAAACAAAGCGAAGATGTACGCGCCCGTGCGGGGTACATGTCGCAGAAGTTTGCGAT
>JBDTPH010000143.1:0-9747 GCA_039932795.1 Chloroflexota bacterium | reverse complement strand
GGGCAAAGGGGTGAATCTCGACAGTCTGCTGGCAGGGATGACAACAGGTATTGGCCGCCTGCGCAGCATCGTGGACGATATGATAGATGTTTCCATGATCGACAACAAACTGCTGAAACTCAACTTCCAGCCCATGCAAATCAGTCAAATGCTGGAAGCGCTTCAGCATGAGGTGGAAGAATCGATCAAAAAACGAAAGCTGGCGATCGAAATCAGGAGTTTCGATGGCAATAGACAGTGGATCTACATTGACGCGGGACGTATCATGCAGGCGGTGCGAAATGTCATTCACAATGCGATAAAATACACTCCCGATGGCGGGTCCATCACCATTGATGGAAGGACATTGCCGGGTTTTATCGAAGTAATCATCTCAGATACAGGCATAGGTATTTCACTTGATGATCAGGCGGTAATCTTTGAAAAGTTTGGGCAGCTTGGACGCGTGGACCTGCACTCCAGCGGCAAGACGAAGTTTAAAGGCGGAGGTCCCGGCCTGGGTTTACCCATCGCCCGCGGCATTCTGGAAGCACATGGCGGTTCGATCTGGGTTGAATCTCCGGGCTATGATGAGACGGCCTTCCCAGGTTCCACGTTTCACATCATCATCCCGGCCCGAACAGAATCACCTGACTCTGAAATGACAAGATTATTTAGTTCCCTTGAATCACCTGCGAACACGGAAAAGAAAAATGGCTAAGAAAACTCCTCAATTTACAACTCCCCCGCGTGAGCACGCGTTCCTGGTAGGCGTTGATCTCTTCCAGCAGAAATCATTTTTACCACTGGAAGATTCGCTGACCGAGCTGGCTCTCTTATCGGACACCTCCGGCTTGGAGGTTGTCGGCGAACTCACCCAAAAACTGGACCGTCCGCATGTAAAGACCTACATCGGTCCCGGCAAAGTGGACGAATTGAAATCGCTTGTTGAAGAGACACGGACACAGGTCGTGATCTTTGACGATGAACTTTCCCCGCGTCACCAAAGAGAACTACAGCTGGCACTTGGTGACAACGTCCGTGTGCTGGATCGCACCGCCCTCATCCTTGATATCTTCGCCCAGCATGCGCATACAAGCGAAGGCATGTTGCAGGTGGAACTCGCACAGTATGAATATTACCTGCCGCGCCTCACAGGTCAATGGACACATCTTGAACGCCAGGCAGGCGGCGGCGGTGGGCGCGCCGGCTCGACAGGCGGCGTGGGCTTGCGTGGCCCGGGTGAAACACAATTGGAAGTGGACAAGCGCGCCATCCGTAAGCGCATTGCCCATCTCAAAAAGCAACTGGAAAAGGTGGAGGCGCATCGCGGGCGGTATCGTGCCCAACGCAAGCGTTCACGCATCCCAACGGTCGCCCTGGTGGGATACACCAACGCGGGCAAATCAACGTTATTGAACAGGCTGGCGAAATCAGATGTGCACG
Source organism: Chloroflexota bacterium (assembly GCA_039932795.1). Classification (GTDB taxonomy): domain Bacteria; phylum Chloroflexota; class Anaerolineae; order Anaerolineales; family Villigracilaceae; genus Defluviilinea. Next base: position 8,322 of record JBDTPH010000143.1, on the reverse strand, counting down.
TAGCCGATCAATTGTTCGCCACACTCGACCCCACAACCCGCAAGGTTGAACTGCCAGGCGGATACCAGGCCCTGTGCACTGACACAGTCGGTTTCATTCAAAGACTGCCCACAGCCCTTGTGGAAGCCTTCCATGCCACACTGGAAGAGATCGTGGAAGCCGACCTGCTTTTACACGTAGTGGATATCTCACATCCCAACGCATTGAATCAATTTCAATCCGTGGAGGATACGCTGGAACAGCTTGGGGCACGCCATATCCCTGTTGTGACCGCGTTGAACAAGGTGGACCGTCTGCGTGACCCCGAGGCCGCGAAACAGGTAGTCAGTCACTTCTCAACGAAAGCGGTGACAATTTCCGGCCTGGATGGAACGGGCATTCCCGATCTGCTGCGAGTCATGCAGGAGGAACTGTATGAAACATATACACCCATCCTTGTGAGGCTTCCCTATCAACAGGGCGCGCTGATCTCGCTGTTCCATGAAGCGGGACAAATCGAGCGCATTGAACATGAGCGTGGCGGCGTACTCATGCAGGGACGCGTGCCCGGGCGGTTGGTTGCACAATTCCGGGGCTGGCAGGTTTCAGAGAATCACCAGGAACCCGAGGAAGAGGAAGAAGCATGAAATGGCTTTCAAAGATGGTTGACAAGGCATCGGACTACTTCGCACATCGAAAAGGTTTATTACCATTACTTGGCATGCTGCTGATTGCTGTCAATTTTTTCCTGCCATTCCTTTTCGGGCTGAACTGGGTGACGGGCAGCAATTTGTTTTTGCATATGGGTGTGCTGATCGCCATCTTCGGAATATTGCTGGCATCAGCATTGTAAAAATTCAGCCACAGAGAGCGCTGCGACTCTGAGAAAAAAACTCTTTGATTCTGTGATCTCTGTGGCTAATTCACTTGTAAATCATTAACCCAATTCACTTTTTCGATTTCCCCGGATTCTCCCAGCAACATCGGCAATAAGGATTTCAATTCTTCGGGGTCTCCCGATGTATAAATTCGGATACTTCCCCGCGCGTCAGATTCGCCCTTCATCCCCTTCGCTTCGAGTACCCGCCGAACCTGTTTCGCCACCGAGGGAGCAGGATCGATCACCCGCACCTTGTCCCCCACGATCTGCTGAATGAGCGGTATCACAAACGGATAGTGGGTACACCCCAACACAACTGTATCAATATTCTTCGCAAGCATCGGCAGGAGCGCGTCTTCCAAAATTCTGCGTGTCTCTTCGCCGTCCAGATTCCCCTGCTCGATCTGCTGTACCAGACCACTACAGGTATTTTGAAATAGCTCCACGCCGTTTGCAAATCTTTCCACAACAGACGCATACAAGGCACCCTGAAATGTCGCAGGGGTGGCAAGGACACCCACTTTGCCTGTTTGCGTATATTCCGCGGCAGGCTTGACAGCAGGTTCCATGCCCACAAATTGAACATCGGGCAATCTCTCGCGCAGGTATTTCAACGCCGCCGCGGACGCGGTATTGCATGCAACGACAATGATCTTTGCATTCTGCTCGAGCAAAAAATTCGTGATCGCTTCAGAGAAGTTTCGGATCTGCTCCATCGGGCGCGGACCGTACGGGATGTGTCCCTGATCGCCAAAATAGATCACCGCCTCATCCGGCATCTGTGCGCGTATCGCACGCAGAACAGAGAGGCCGCCGACGCCGGAGTCGAAGATGCCTATGGGTGAAAATAGATTTGAGGGCGTGGACACAATGATTACTCCCCAGCTGCTTCCACAAATTTCCTAAACAAATTCCGTGTGGACTCCTGATCCGTCAGCCATTCAGGATGCCATTGGACGGCGAGCCCAAAGGGATGATCTGGTAATTCAATGGCTTCGACGAGTCCATCAGGAGAATGACCAGTGACACGGAGCGAAGGCGCGATGTCTTTGAGCCCCTGATGGTGCAGACTGTTGACTTTGATGATCGGCTCGCTGTAAATCCCGGCAATGCGCGTCCCTTCTTCGATCTTCACTTCATGTACGAGCACGGTGCGCTTGTTGCCGGGGTAATCGTGGTCAAGCGCGTTTGGGAACTGATCGGGGATGTGCGTGTACAAAGATCCGCCGAGGGCAACGTTGACTGCCTGACATCCGCGGCAAATGCCGAGGAAAGGTTTGCCGTCTGACGCGGCAGCCTGGATGAACTTCAGTTCAACGGAGTCACGCGCAAGGTCCACGTCATCGATGCGAGGATGCGCATCGCCAGTGAAATAATTGAGGGAGATGTCCCCGCCACCAGACAAGAGAATCCCGTCCAAACGGGAGTAGACCACATCCCAACCGTCGTCAGCGACCAGGGATGGGATCAGAACAGGCACACCTCCCGCCTGCATCACTGCATTGACATAGGACTGCATCAGCATAATGGTAGGCTGACCGTATGAATTTGTAGATTGATTTGTGGTAATCCCGATAAGTGGTTTCATGCCCCCAATTGTAAAACAAAAAAGACCCTAAGGGTTCAGCCTTAGGGTCTACTTGAAAAATTCTAGTCGAACTTTTGTTTGAGGCGGGCGGACTTGCCAGTGCGATTGCGCATGAAGTAAATCTGCGCACGGCGGACCTGACCATGGCGTTCGACCACGACCTTATCCAGGCGCGGCGAGCGAAGCAGGAACGTGCGCTCCACGCCGATGCCATTGGAAGCCATGCGACGGACGGTGACGTTGGCGTCGTTGCCACCCTTGCGCAATCGGATGATGATGCCCTTGAATTCCTGAATGCGCTCGCGTTCGCCTTCCTTGATCTTGACGTGCACGCTGACGGTATCGCCGGTGGCGAGCTGGGGAATTTTTTCATTTTGTTTGGCTTCGAGAGCCTTGATAATATCTGCCATTGTCTACGTCCTTACGTTTTGAGTATATCGGTTTTTGAGCGACGGCGGATTATAGCACGCATTTTCTGATTTCACAAGCTGAATTCAGAGTATTAGCCACGGAGTTACAGAGAAATTACTATTCAGGTTAAAGTAAGTCGCCTTACAAATTGTCACCCTCCCGAAGGACATCGGGACGATGTGAGAGACAGCGAAGGGTCTCGGTTTTCAGTCGTAGAGATGCTTCGCTCCGCTCAGCATGGCACAATCAAAAGTAAACCAAATAAAGTTAACCTGAATAAAACTCCGGGTTTCCATGCTAATGCTTTAACTGTATTTTCGTATCGCCAGCACCGCGTTATGGCCACCAAATCCAAATGCATTGCTGATCGCCAGATTGACCTTCTTTTCGCGTGCCTGGTTCGGGATGTAATCCAGGTCACATTCCGGGTCTGGGGTTTCATAGTGAATGGTCGGAGGCAGGATGCCCTCGCGCACCACCTGGGTACAGAAGATGGCTTCCAGCGCGCCTGTCGCGCCCATCATGTGTCCCGTCATCGACTTGGTGGAAGAGACAGGAATCTTATACGCCATATCACCGAACGCAGCCTTGATGGCACGCGTCTCAGATTGATCGTTCAATGTGGTTCCGGTACCATGAGCATTGATATAGCCCAAATCATCCACCGTTGCGCCTGCAGCCTGGAGCGCCATTCGCATTGCCGCTGCGCCACCTGCACCGTGCTCATGCGGGGCAGTCACATGATACGCGTCTGCGGTTGCGCCGTAGCCTGCCAGTTCTGCCAGAATATTCGCGCCGCGTTTTTTTGCATGCGACTCGGTTTCGAGCACAAGCACTGCCGCGCCTTCTCCCATGACCAGCCCATCGCGGTTCTTATCGAATGGCTGCGGAGCCATCGAGTAATTGTCATTACGCCGCGACATTGCGCCAACACGGTCGAAGGCAGCAACCCCCGTGCTGCAAATGGTCATCTCCGCTGCGCCAGCAAGAGCAGCATCGATCATACCTGCCCTCAGCATTAACCAGGCCATGCCAATCCCATCTGATCCGGAAGCACAGGCAGAGGCAACGGAGAAACACGGTCCCTGGATCTGCAGATCGATGGCGATCATTCCAGCCGCGCCATTCGGCATCAACATCGGGATCAGGAAAGGACTCACACGTCGTGGCCCCTCCGTATGATTTGTAATGACCGCATCCTGCAGCGATTTGATCCCGCCAATTGCGGAAGACACCAGCACGCCAATACATCCTGAGTTGGATTCCGTGATCTCGAGCCCCGAACTGGCCAGAGCATCTTTCGCCGCTGCAGTGCCCAACTGTTCAAAACGATCGCGCCTGCGCGCTTCCTTCGGGTCCATATATCGGTCAGGCTCAAAATTTTTCACTTCCGCGGCAAAGTGGACATTCAACGGCGCAGAATCGAACAACGTGATCGGTCCCACGCCTGATACACCATTGATTACATTTTTCCAGCTTTCCTCCACGGTCAACCCCAGCGGATTCACCGTACCCATGCCAGTAATTACCACTCTTTCCATTTATTCCTCTTTATCAAATAAGATTCAGAACAAGTACTACTCGCAAAGAAATGATTTTGCGGGCATATCCATACATCCATATTGGATCTGTATGGTACGCACATTGTAAAACCCCTGATTCGTCTGCGAGTCACGCTCTTGTGGATGAAAATCCGCTTCCTGCCCAGCCGCTATTTGTCACCGTTTCGGAGGGCCGCCCCATAGTATGGGCCACTCCCATATCCCCTGTTAGAGACTGTTTCTTAACTCACCACAAAGGACACAAAGAACACGAAGGTTTGACGTTTGATGGGCAAAATTCGTGTAAATCCGTGAAATTCGTGGCTCAACATGGTTTGAAAGGCGTTTTAACGTGGCTTCAAACTACTTAAGAAATGCTCTCTTAGGACGATTTGCGCGCTTTCCATTCACGTCCCAACATGGCATATTGATATTCACTGCCATATTCCCCTTTGAAAAAAGTACCCTCCACGAAATGCGCCTCGCGGCGGAAACCGAGCCTCTCAAGCAGCCGCCACGAAGAGACGTTTTCCACATCACATTCAGCAATCACGCGGTGCAGGTCCATTTCGTCAAACAGGTACCCAAGCAGGCAGGAAACCGCTTCAAAGGCATATCCCTTTCCCCAGAATGGACGCGCCAGGCTGTAGCCGATGATCGCCTGTCGTTCATCATCCCGCTTGAGGAAGAATGCCACATCGCCGATCATCTGCTGCGTGGATTTCAACTCAAGTGCCACCTGAAGCCATTGACCCTGCATCGGAGCAGCAACGTTCATATGGTCTATGAACTTTATCGCTTTTTCCCTGGGATAGGGAATATCCCATCCCTGATAGATCGCAACTTCAGGGTCATTCCGATATGATAGAAAAGATTCCAGATCTGGGTCGCTAAATTGACGAAGGAACAGCCTCTCAGTCTCCAGAAAGAATGTCATTCTCCCGCCTTCGGGATGTAATCGCCCTCCACCCAGGATTCACCGTTCGGGCTGACTTCCTTTTTCCAGATGGGGACAATCTCCTTCAGGCGGTCAATGCCATAGCGCGCCGCTTCGAACACTCCTGTATCGCGATGCGCGGCAGTACAGGCAATCATGATCGTCGGCGTTTTGGGATAAAGTTTGCCAATGCGCTGAACGATGGCAATACCTTCGATCACGGGCCATCTGGAGCGGATCTCATCCGCGACCTGTTTCATTTTTGCTTCCGCCATCGGAACATATGCTTCATACTCGAGGTATTCAGTCTCATGGGCTTCGCCGCGTTTTGTCTCACCGCGCACCATGCCGGTAAATATCGCGGCCGCGCCGGTACTGGTCAATGTGATCTTTGCCAGCAGGTCGTTCAAGTCTATTTCATTCTCGGTAATTGAAAAAATAGTTGGGAAATTCATAACTCATCTATAATGTCACTCGTTTCTGCTGGACGATCAGCCTCCACTTACTGGAGGAAACATTGCCAGTTCAGCATTTGGGGGAATGACTGCCTCATCAAAGGCATATTCGCGGTTGATGGTGATCAATACACTGGACATGGACTCCTTCAAATTCGGAAACTCATTCGAAATCTTATCCTTTAATCCCTGTATGGTTAGATCGGCAGGAACCTCAAGTTCCATGGACCTTGTACCTGCGCGATCGCGCAGCGTGGCAAAAAATAGAAGCTTCACACGGTTCATTTGTTTCTAGATCCAGACATCCAGTGGGGCTGTTTTATCATCGACGATATCTCCGGTGTTAACCGTACCTGCCGGCTCAACCAGCAGGATGTGACATTCATATTCGGCGGCCGGTTTATGTTCCACGCCTTTTGGCACAACGAACATCTCACCCTCATTCAACAGGATATTTCCATCACGGAATTGAATATCCAATTGACCTTTCAAGACAATGAACACTTCATCGGTTTCGGGGTGGTTGTGCCAGACAAATTCTCCCTGCACTTTGGCGACCTTGAAGCGGTAATCATTCATCTGCGCGATGATCTTCGGAGACCAATGCTCGGAGAATAAGGACAGTTTCTCTTCAAAATTAACGGGTCGGAAATTCATAAGTTTTCACGGTGACAGCATCGCCGCCGGGGACGGCAGCGAAAGCTACTATCATTCATTCACCACATCACCGCTTTGACCACCGTGCTTCTCGATCAGGCGAATATTCTGTATGCGCATGGTTTTCTCGGCAGCTTTTGCCATGTCATAGATGGTCAATGCCGCAACAGAGACCGCAGTAAGGGCCTCCATTTCGACGCCGGTTTTGCCTGTGACCTTTGTGGTGGCGGTGATGATCACTCCAGGAAGCGAATCATCCAGTTCGAGATCCACATCCACCTTGGTGAGAAATAATGGATGACATAACGGGATCAGCTCCGAGGTCCGCTTTGAGGCGGCAATTCCTGCGATCTGCGCCACGGTGAGCACGTCGCCTTTTTTGATCTGTCCCGCGCGGATCAGATCCAGCGTCTCTTTTTTCATATGGATCTCGCCGCGTGCCACCGCGATCCGTTCAGTGTCGGGCTTGCTGCCTACATCCACCATGCGGGCACGGCCCTGTTCGTCGAGATGGGTCAATTTATTTGTCATGATGAAATTATATCGTAACCGAGTATAATTTCCCGCCAATGGATAACCTGCTGGGACGCCAGTTAAACTATACCGTGCACACTCCGGTCTATGATGGACCGCTCGACCTGCTGTTAAACCTAATCGAGCATGCCGAGCTGGACATTACGTCCGTTTCGCTGGCAACGGTGACCAATCAATATCTTGCCTATATCAACAGCCTTGAGCAGGCTAATCCCGATGAAATCTCGGCCTTCCTTCTGATCGCGGCAAAGCTGTTGCAGATCAAATCTGAAGCTTTGTTGCCACGGCCACCTGCGCGCGAACGCGGCGAAGAGGATCTGGGTAGATCGCTTGTTGACCAGTTGAAGTTATACAAGCGCTACAAGGAAATCGGGGCATGGATGCATGAGCGGCAGGAAGCCGACCTGCGTACCTATCTGCGTATTGCACCCCCGCCGAAGGTTGAGCCGAAGCTCGACTTGTCGAATCTGACTCTTGAGAAACTCGTTGCCGCGGCAGAGGAGGCATTTTCCAAGGAACGGGATAAAAAACCGCTGGGGCTGATGATCGCGGCTCCTCGCATAACGATCCGGGAGAAGATCGACCTGATCGCAAAATTAATGAAGGAAGTGGAACGCGCGACCTTTAGCACATTGCTCAATCAGGGAGCGTCGAGGCTGGAGGTGGTCGTCACTTTTTTGGCGATGCTCGAACTGGTGAAACGGTACCGCATCCATGCCCACCAGGACGGCCTGTTCGGTGAAATCGAAATTAACCGCATGGAGGAGTGGAAGGACGATGAAGAGATTGATATCGAGTTCGAGTAATCAGCTGTTAGCCTTGGAAGTATCCTGTTCAACAACCAGACTTTGGGAAGCTGGTTGTTTTTGTTTCATAAATCGTCCTGCCAGCCAGAGTGAGGTCAGTGCGCCAATGTTGTCATAGACCAATATGTCGAACGCGATGGCGTGCCTGCCTGGCACAAATGATTGATGGTATTCATCGGTCACCGCATAAAGTAAAGCCATAAGCCAGGCCAGCCAGCGTTTGTCATCCCTGAAGCCGAACGCGCGCCAATAGGACAGGGCAAGTAAAGCGTAGCCGATCACATGCCCACCTTTATAGACCACACGATTAAACAAGCTAAAAATCACATCGGTCGAAGGACGCGCCGAGAATAGAAAGATCACCAGCATCATCAAAACTGCGGGTGTCCAGCGAAGGATGGGGTTTTTGGAAAAGCCAAGATTGATTGAACTCATATCCCAACTATAAAGCAAAAAGCCATGGTTAGGAAGACAATGGCTTTCGCTACATCGCGGTAAAACTTCAACGCGTCCTCCGCGGACAGTTCTGTGAAA
>JBDTPH010000142.1:0-10201 GCA_039932795.1 Chloroflexota bacterium | reverse complement strand
GGCGCGAGAACGAGAATCCGTTACCGCCGCCGGTCTGCTGGATCAGCGCTGCATCGCGCAGCGTTTGGAAGATGCCCGCAGAGTCACGGCCCATGTCATCGGTGATCGGTAAAACGAAACACGCGGCAAGCTGGCCCAGCGGAGTCCCGGCACCCGTAAATGTTGGAGAATTCGGGAAAAACTTTTTGCTCGACAGTAAATGATAATACTCAACCGTGCGCTTCTGCACATCACCTTCCCACTGCTCCTCCACCCTTGCCACGTGATATGCCACGCGCCAGAACATCTCCTCCACGGTTTCAGCAGGTTTGCCATCATCCCCCCGCCGCACATAGCGTTTCATCAACACCTGGCGGGCATTGTCCGTCAAATTTGCCTTCGGCAAATCCCTGGGCATGGGGGGTGTTGGCAGCAATCCGTTTTTCACTTTTTCAGAGGGGCCCACTACTTTACTTGCCATTACTCACTCTCCTATACACTGAATTTGGAACTATTCGCCTGAACATCGCGTGTATTATGTGTCTGGGCTGTACTCTGCCGTTCAGTTGCGAATGCATTGGCAACACAAAAAAAGACAGCGACACTCCGCCCATTGTGATGAGCGAGTGGCTGTCTCTCAATTAGCTTTCGAGTAAATGATCTATTTCGTTGCGGATTGAATGGAGGTCATCGAGGCCGAGATAGACGATGGCATAACGGATATATGCGATCTGATCCATTTCCTTTAAACCATTGATTACCAAATCACCGACTACACGGGAAGACACTTCAGATTTGCCTAACTTTTGGAGCTGTGTTTCCACCTGCCCGATCAGCCGCTCGATATCTGCAGCAGAGACGGGGCGCTTGACACACGAAATGCGGATGCCGCGTGCCAGCTTCTCACGGTCGAACTCTTCGCGGGTTCCATCCTGCTTGACGAGCAGCGGTGTCGCCAGGATCGGGCGCTCATAGGTGCTGAAGCGCTGTCCACACTTAAAACATTCGCGACGACGGCGAATCCCGCCATGGCTGTCATGAGACGTATCCAGGACCTTAGAATCGTGATGCTGGCAGTATGGGCAGCGCATAATTGTATCCACTCCAAGTTAGAACATATGTAGCCGCCATCTGTGGGCGTAACTGCTCTGCATCCCCGTACATCTGGCTATTCTGAAGAAGATTTTAGCATAGATGGTACCCTCAATACAAGAGGACGCACGGGGGATTAACCTTAAAATATGTAGATAAGATTCAAATCTTTATGTGATACGATGTCATTCACAAGAGTTTTTCGTTATCTCTTATAGGACAAGGCATACCCATCGGCGATCTTATGGTTCAATGTTGTTCGAAAAGCAACTCTGCCGGCTGATGCAACTCTTAAAGGAATGGAAAGAAAGGACGATGGAATGAGAGCAATGAAAGTTTTTTTCCTGGGACTGGTCGTTGGATGGCTCTTCAAATGGATCATGGACGAGGTCTTTGAGGAGGAAAATCTCAGGACAGTTATAAATGAAAATGTGCTTCCCCAGCATAGCATGGAAATGCTGGCTGAACCGAGATCTCTTGAAGCAAAGTCGGCCCAGCGAACGCCCGATGGCCCGCTGGCAGAACGTCCCCAGCCCTATTTTGAAACCGCCGCTGCGCCCATGGCTACCGCGTTCACTGAGGACAACACATCCAGCATCGATGATTTGAAGATGATCAAGGGTGTGGGACCCGCAATGGAAAAGAAGTTGAATGAAGCAGGCATCACCACCTTCGAGCAATTATCCCGCCTCACGAGCACGGACCTGGGCAACATTCTTGGACTTTCAAAGCGTGCAACGCAAAACGCCGATAACCTGCTTACCCAGGCAAGGCAGCTCGCCCAGGATAGGCCAATGGGTTAAGTGAGGTTACTTAAAAACTCAAGGACCATCTGGTTAAATTCCAGAGGGTTCGATTGATGAGGCACATGCCCCGCGTGAATGGATCTTCCAATTGCGCGGGGCATTTGATTCACCATTCTCGTAAAGGAGGAGGGAGCCAGCGTTTGATCCCTCTCCCCCCAAACCACCAGTGTTGGGAGCGACATGGATGGCAGATGCTCACTCAAGTCGCGGCCGTTGTTGAATACGTTATATATTCCGGGTGCGGTGCGCATGTAATCGAGGGCGGTCTGGGCACGGACCTTTTCCGGCAGGGAATGGATTGCGCCGCTGCCATGCCCCATGGCTCTGCTGGTCACATCCACGATGAAGCGGAACACCCAGCCGGGAGTCCGTTCGACGATGAAGCTGCTCAGGTGTGGACGGCGGTATGTCCGCCGCAGGAGGCGGGGCAGCTGTGAGAGTGAGTAAAGCGGATTGACAAGGACCAGGCCGCGGGTCCAGGCAGAGACGCGCTGCGCGTATTCCAGCGCGATGTATCCCCCCAGTGAGTGTCCAATCAAAATGGCAGGCTCCGTCAAATGCAGGGACTGCATCCAGCCCGAAAAATGCTCGACGAGCCAGTCCATCTGATAGGCGCGCGAAGCCAGCTTTGGGCTGTCACCGTGCCCAAGCAGGTCCAGCGCGTAAGTGGCGTGCCCCGATCGTGAAAGATCGGGGATCAGCTCATCCCAGTCATGGAGCGATGCAGCCACCCCGTGGATCAGAATGACGGGTGTACCCGACCCCTGTTGAATGTAGTTTGCAGTTGTGGGAATGGTTAAACGATCAGACAGCCTGCTGTTCATATCTCCTGGCCAACTCTCTCCTTAGAACTTTACCGATAAATGTACGCGGAAAATCCTCCATGAAGATTACAAAGCGGGGCACAAGGTGTGGGGGCAGCCGTCGCTTGCAATATGCGATGACTGCAGCCGGCGTGGGACGCTCTCCACTCGCTTTGCTCGCGATCACAAACGCAAACGGGCGGCCCGCAATGCCCACCACCGCCACTTCCTTGATCTGCGGAAGCTCATAAATGACTTCCTCCACATCACGCGGGAAGGCAGGTTTTGCGGGTCTGGCACGCGAAGAGTACCACATATCTGCCTTACGGGCGATAATTCGAAAATAGCCATCCTCATCCATTTGAGCGACATCGCCTGTCAGAAGCCAGCCGTCCTCCCGCAACACTTCGCGGGTGGCTTTCGCATCCTTCCAATAGCCCATCATCACCTGCGGACCGCGCACCGCGAGCTCGCCGATCTGCCCGGGTTTTACCTCCTTGTTTCGTCCACCAAGGTCAACGATCATCGCTTCTGTGGAGGGAAGTGGAACACCAATGGTCCCAACCTTTCGGTTCCCGACAAGCGGGTTGGCATGTGTGACCGGCGATGCTTCGGTGAGTCCGTAGCCTTCGACGAGATGACCCTGGGTCAGCTTCTCGAAGGATTCCTGCACCTCCACGGGCAGCGGCGCAGAACCACTAATGCAGGCCTTGATCGAGTCGATCCCATACTTGCGAACACCCCGGAAGGTATTGATGGCTACGTACATGCTGGGCACGCCCGGGAACATCGTTGGACGATATGTGCGAATCGTCTTCAGTACATCCAGAATTTCGAACTGCGGCTTGAGGATCATGGCCGCCCCGATCGAAACAGGGACGTTCAGTGCAGTCGTCAACCCATAACTATGGAAGAACGGTACCACACACAGGAAACGCTCCCTGCCTTCGACAGCTTCAGGGAGCCAGTGGCGCGTCTGCAAAGCATTCGCAACCAGATTGCGATGAGACAGCATCACACCTTTCGATTGCGCGGTGGTGCCGCCTGTATAAATGATCACGGCCAGGTCTTGCGGGCGGACCTCGCTGCCCGGCGATTTATTGCTCCGCCCGGCCAGAAAATCGCGCCACTCCAACGCATTGGGTAACCCCAACGCGCGGTTGCGCCAGTGCGAAATCATGAACTTCGGCAGCGAAAGATAGTCGGCTGGGTCAGTTAAGAGCATATGCGGAACGCCCGCCCCTTTCTGGATCTGCCTTGCCAGGCCCGCCCACATCGAAAGCGTTACCAGCACGCTTGCCTCTGAATCCTTGACCTGCCGTACCACTTCTTCCGGCTCGATCATGGGCGGTACAAAGACCGCCGTCATACCTGCCTTCATGGTCCCATAGAAAGCGACCACCATCTGCGGGACGTTTGGCATGAGCAGGGCAACACGTGCACCCTTGCCAATACCCAGCGCCAGCAGCGCATTTGCAAAACGGTTCACCTCATGGTTCAGACGACGATATGAAATTCTCGTGCCTTCAAACAAGATCGCCGGCCGGGTCGGGAACATCCTGACAGAGGAGCGCAACAGATGGTGAACGGGAATTTTTGGGATGCCCACTGTAAAGGGCACGCCGGGATCATAGTGTTCCAGCCAGCCGCGCGATTTCCTCAGCGAGTCACGTACGTTCGTTTTCTTGTGGATCGTCCTGGATGTTTCCCGCCACGAACGTTGACCCTCACCGCCCAGGAACCGTTCCAGGGCGCGATTGACTGCCTCGCGCCGTTCCAGCATGACCATGTGACCGGATACCCCTATGTCAGCATCCTGCGCCCCAGGAATGGATTCCGTTACCTTCGCAAACAGCGGACTCTTGAACACAGCATCGCGATTGCCGCGCACCACCAGGGTGGGTACATCAAGCTGCTTGAATCTGTCCCACCCAACCCACTTTGCCATGTTCTGGTAATAGATCCGTTTCAACACTCGCGGACGAGCGGAAAGCCATTTGCGGGTGAAGGGTTCAATGAGCCCCAACAGCCAGTTTGGAAGACTCAGACCGAGTCGAAACAAGGGCCGTAATTTGAACTCGCCTGCAGTGGCGATGATGACAAGCTGCTCGACTCTATCGGGGTGTTTCAATGTGTACTCGGTGGCCAGGGCGCCGCCAAAGGAATGGCCCACCAAAACAAATTTCCCCTTCACCTTGAGCAGCGTCAACGCGGTTTCGATATCTGCGATTGCCTGATCCATGTCATATCCAGAGGCCGGCGCATCCGAGAGTCCGTGCCCGCGCGTATCCAATGCGATGACGCGGTTCTCCAGGGCAAACTTCTGCAGTTGATACTGCCATTGTGCGGCCTGCCCGCCAAACCCATGCAGAAATAGTAAAGTCCTCTGGGGATGATCGGGCGAAATGTCTATCGCCGAAAGTCTGACCAGCGGATTTGTGGAAATACGAAGCTCATGCCGATACAGGTCGAGGTCTATGTCCATCCAGGGAGTTTACATGAGGCAGGCATGGATGTCAATTTTGAAAGACATCAGCCTGCGCCAGATTGATCTGATGCTGGCTGGAGGAACGATTGCTGCCGCTGAATTTCAGGATCATCTTTTGCACGCGTTCGCCGGAAAGTTTTGAAGCGGCGCGTGAAGAACGATTGAAGATATCTGGCAACCCGTCGCAATACGATGACCTGGGTCCATTCATCCGTGAGCAGCAACTCATGAGGGAATTGATTGTCCAATCCAAACTGCCGAGTTTGACATTGGATATCTCAGATAACAACATCCCTGCTGCAGTCGAACGCGTTGCCGACTGGCTCGAGGCATCCGGCGGACTCTACATGCCGGACGAATAGGTTTATAATCGTTGTAGGAAAGTGAGGTATGAATGGACGAAAAGACAACCCATCACAGACCATTTGAAGACAGGATTCCGGAGGATGTCCGTCAACATGCCCGCGCGGCACGTGAAGAACTGCGCGAAAGCGTAAAAGCATTCCTGCCGCCCGGATTCATTGAGCACCGCCGCAAGGCACGCAGGGAAATGCTGCTCGCCTGGCGCAGCCTGATCGATACAACACTCGAACGAATGGAAAAAAAGGAAGAGACAATTTAAGAAAGCCACTGCCCTGCATTGAGCAGGGCAGCCTGATAAAGCTTCCAGCGCCGTCCCCGGCGCTGGTTTTATAAATAACCGCGGCCGCGGACGGCGGCGTGAGCCATGAAGGTCTGTTCTTCAGATCAACGCCAGGGGGAATGGCCGCGCGAAAAGAATAGCATCCACAACAGGCTGACACCTGAGAGCCCCCAGAACACATAGGCCGGAGTGACATCTCCGCCGCGGTAGAGCCACACACCTCCAAATAAAAAGGCCGCAAATATCACACTTCCTGCCAAACGGTTCACCGCACCTTCCAGGTGATACATCTGACGGTTAACCTGCGGCGTATTTACAGTTAATTCGCCGCGCTCCATTCGCGTCAGGACACGCCCGGTCTGAGCAGGGAGAGCGATCAACTCCTTGACCAGTCCCCCGATCTCATCCAGCCAGAGGTCCCAACTGGATGAACCCTCCTCCGTCACCAGTTTGCGTGCATACGGAGCAACCTGCCCCCACAGGTTGAAGTTTGGGTCCAAGCCGGTGCACATCCCCGATAAGATCGCGACGGTGCGCCCCAGCAGCAAAAGATTATGCGGCAGTTGGAAAGGCATTTCATACATCAACTCGCGGAACTGCATCGCGAATTGTGCCATCTCGCGGTGGTCCACATTCCGCAGCTCGCTCATGGACATGCCCCAGAAACGGTCAAACAATTGGGATTCTGCCTGCTCGAGTAATTTCAGGTCTGCGCCCGGAAGCAGGACATCGAGGGTTTGGAAAGACCGGATCACTTTCGCAGCATTGCGTGTGCCCACTCCGATCAGCAGTTCATGCAGGCCCTCGCTCAAGTTTTCAGGGACAGTTCCAACCATGCCAAAGTCAACAAAGGTCAGCCGCCAGCCGGCCTTTTGCTCTTCCGTGGCGGGGACTGGCGTTACGAACAAATTGCCGGGGTGCGGGTCGGCGTGGAAAAACCCGTCTTCAAAAATTTGTTTGAGGTAGGTATCGAGCAGGACTTTTGCAACCTCGGCCCGATCAATACCAGCCGCGCTGATCGCGTCATAATCGGTGATCTTGATGGCAAGCACATTTTCGAGTGTGAGCACACGCTTTGTGGTGCGGTTCGTGACCACACGCGGAACGTGGATGCGCCTGCGTTCTGAAAAGTTTTTGCTGAACGTTTCGGCGTTGCCTGCTTCTGCCAGATAATCGATTTCCTGATAAACAGTCGTTTCCAGTTCCCTGACCAACGCAGGGACATTGACACGCCTGCTGATTGGTCCGTAGTGCATCAACCATCCAGCAACACGATGGAGCGCGGAGAAATCCACTTCCACCAGTTGCTCAATGAACGGCCGCTGGATCTTGACAACAACATCCTGGAAGCCTTCGGCCTCCGCCGCGTCAGCGCGCAGCCGGGCGCGGTGGACCTGTCCGAGGGACGCGGCAGCCAGCGGCTCCGGTTCGAAGTCGTCGAATAATTCGTCGAGGCGGGCTCCCAGCTCCGTCTCTGCCAATTGTCGGACGGCGGCGAATTTCTCTGCGGGCACTTCATCCTGCAAGCCAGAAAGCTCTTCCGTGATTTCCACGGGCAGAACGTCCAGCCGCGAGGAAAGGAATTGCCCGACCTTGATCATCACGCCGCCCATGCGGATGGCCATGGAGCGAAAGCGTGCGGCAAGCTGTTTGTAACGGTTTGAACGCGTCCGGCGTGTCAGCGCACGCAAACCCAGGCGGGGAAGAACGAGCTCCCAGAAAATAAAGCCCGCGACAGCGCGGGCAAAGAATGCCATAATGTAACGATAACGTGCGCGTAAGCGCGTTTTCAACATGCGGTGCCTCCACAAAATCTGTTTGGATTGTATCACTGGCAAAACTTCAATTTTGTGTAAAATTGTGAAGAGTCGATCCGTCAGTAGGAGAGAAATACTGGTGTGAGCTACGAAGCTAAAACCGCTGAGCAGGAGGATTAATGTCTTTTGATAAGATTGTGGAAGCCATGATCAGGGACGCCCAGGAGCGCGGTGAGTTTGACAATCTATCAGGCAAGGGCAAGCCATTTGATCTGACGTCGTATTTTGAAATGCCTGAGGATGTCCGCCTGGCGCAATCGATATTGAAGAATGCCGGGATGACATCTCCTGAAGTGCAGTTGTTGAACGAAATTACGGAGTTGAGAAAGGTGCTTGCTGTGGTTATGGACCAGACGAAAAAGGATGAAATCCAAAAGCGCCTTCAGGAAAAACAGATCGAACTCAATTTGATGATCGAACGTCAAAAACGTCCGGGAAGAGAAAAGTAGGTTTGGCGGAAACAGTCTTCGGCTTGGAATGAGGCGCTTCGTCCACGCTCAGCGCGACCACTCCCCGCTTTACAAATCACCCATCCCCTGCTATACTTTTCACCGTTGGATTTGACTTTCACTGTCATTGGACAGTTTGTTTGAGAACAATCGCATGTGATAGACGGCATCACCCCCGCGAGCAAGTCAGCGAGGGTCTTTTTTATTAATGATCAAGACCTTAACCGCCCATGGCGGATAAATAAATTTTTTAATTAAGTGAGGATAAATATACCTGTATGAGTAAGCACGGAAAATTAAAGATCATTCCCCTGGGTGGACTTGGGGAAGTTGGCAAGAACATGACTGCCTATGAGTTCCAGAATCAGATTTTGATCGTGGACGCGGGCATCATGTTCCCACACAATGATATGCTGGGAATTGACTACATCATTCCCGATTATGAATATTTGCGCGGCAAAGCCGGCCGGGTTGTGGGGATTGTAATCACACATGGACACGAAGATCACATTGGTGCGATCCATCACCTTTTGAGTGATATTCCCGCGCCTGTGTATGCGACGCCATTGACCCTGGGTTTGATCGAAGTCAAACTGGCACGCCACAACGCTGCAGGCAAAGCCATGCTGAACAAGGTGCAGGCTGGCGAAATGATCGAGATCGGGCCGTTCAAGGTGGAGTTCTTCCACATCTGCCATTCGATTCCGGATGCTGTGGGGCTTGGGATTACCACCCCTGCGGGACTCGTTGTACATATGAGCGATTTCAAGTTCGATCACACGCCCGTGGATGGCTGGCCCACAGACTACGCCAAGCTGGCTGAATTCTCGAAGCGCGGCGTGGACCTGCTCCTTTCGGATTCGACGAATGCCGAACGCCCCGGCTGGACACCCTCCGAGATGGTGATCGGCCCCGCCTTTGACAAGGTCTTTACCGAGGCACCCGGACGCGTGATCGTGGCAACATTTGCCTCGCTCATCTCGCGCATCCAGCAGGTGGCGGATGCCGCTGCCAAGCATGGACGCAAGATGGCCTTGGCAGGCCCGAGCATGATCGACAACGTGAAGATCGCCCGCAAACTCGGGTATCTGAATATCCCGGATGAAATCCTTGTGCCGCTTGAGCAGGCACTGCAAATGCAGGACCATAAGGTTGCACTGATGTGCACCGGGTCGCAGGGGGAACCATCCTCCATTGTGGGGCGTTTATCGGCAGGGACGAACCGTCAGTTCGATCTAAAGCCGAAGGACACTGTTGTTCTGTCTTCCCATCCCATTCCTGGAAACGAAGAAACCATCAGCAAGACGATCAACCGTCTTCTGCGGCGCGGGGCCAACGTGATCTATGATGCGCTTGCGCCCATCCATGTTTCGGGTCATGCCAGCCAGGAGGAGCAGAAACTGCTTCTCAATATGGTCAAGCCGAAGCATTTCCTTCCGATTCACGGAGAACTGCGTCAGCTGCGACGGCATGGACAGCTCGCGGTTGAAGTGGGAATGTCCCCGGAATGCGTGATCGTCGTGGAAAATGGACAGATCGTGGAACTCTCGGGCGGCCGCATCAAACTTGGCGAACGCATCCCTGGTGGTTATGTCTTCGTGGATGGACAGTCCATCGGCGAGGTGGATTACGACATCATGCGCGAACGTGAGAAACTCTCACGTAACGGCATCTTCCTGATCGACATCAGTGTGGACAAGCTCAACGGACGCTTATTGCATGATCCCGAGATCATCACGCGCGGATTTGTCTCGCCGGAGGATGCAGAGGGATTGCTGCCTGAGGTTCGCAGACGCATCATGGATGTGGTCAGCGGCGGATACGACAACGAGAAGGACATTGCCAACACGGTAAAGTCTTATCTGTATGAAGAGACCAAGCGCAGACCGATGGTTCTCGTGACGTTGAGTAAGGCATAAATCTCCAGGAAAAAAGAAAAAACTCCCGACCAGAATGTGGTTGGGAGTTTTTGTAAGTCCTATCTTGACTGGATGACCGGGCTAAATATTTGAATCGAGTGACTTTTTTTCCACATGTTTACCCTGCCTTTATATCTAGCACCTGACACCTTGTTTGAAAAGTGGTCCGTTGGTCGAGTAGGCGGCGTTTTTCCGCCATATCGAG
>JBDTPH010000141.1:0-5156 GCA_039932795.1 Chloroflexota bacterium | reverse complement strand
TTTCATGTTCCTCGGTTTCCACGGCAGGGGTTGTTACCGTGGCGAATTTGGCGCAGCCCAACAAGATCGCACTCACCGCGAGGTAACTGACGGCGACGGTGGGCGTTTGGCCGATGCCGATTTGCTCCCCATGCATGAACCCAAAGAAGGTTAACACGGCTCCAGCCAGGGCAAAGCTCGCCGCGTTCGTGAATTGCCGGTTGATGATGAAAGCGGCGATCGCTCCCAGAATTAACCCGCCGAGGATCGCCCCTCCGCTATTCAACGGGTGCAAGCTGCGTTGAAGGACTTTGTAGTTCATGGGGTTGTGACCAATATTGATTTCCTTCAAGCCGTCATTTCTCACCCCGATTTCGCAAATGGACGGGTCACCACGCGCTGGGTGGAAACTGCTTTCAACTGGACTCCACCTGCCGAGCCTTCATTTGAATCTCTAATTGCTGCTTCATTGGCAGATTTAACAATCGTAAATCGTCAATCAAAAATCGAAAATGAAGTTGATCCATTCAGTCCGTGGAAAGTGGCAAGTGGGTTTCGCAACTAATGAAATTGAACTTCAACGACACTACACTTGATATATCGTCCAATGGAAAAATGTTTGTATTGACATTGGGAGACAAAACCATTCACGCTGAAGTGCTCCATTCGGAAAATGGAAAACTGGATTTACTCATCGACGGCAAGCGCGTCACTGCATACGTCTCCTCTGACAATTCAAAACGCTGGGTGACAATCAACGGCCAGACCTGTGTGTTGACTAAATCATTGGGTGCGCAAAGCCGCGGACACGGACATCACCACGCCGCAGGTGAACTGACTGCGCCCATGCCGGGGCAGGTCCGCGCGGTGAACGTCAGCGAAGGGGACACCGTGACAAAAGGTCAAACACTGATGGTGCTGGAAGCGATGAAAATGGAGATCAGAGTCCAATCGCCGCAGGCTGGTGTGGTGAAGAAATTACTGGTCAAGCAGGGCCAGACAGTGGACAGAGAGCAGATTTTGATCGAGATTGACGACTGATTAACCACGGAGGATTTTTAAAAGGTTTTCTCCGTGCCTTCGTAGCTCCGTGGTTCAACGAAAGGGATCATCATGCCGGGAAAATATTTTGACGAACTCGAAGTTGGAATGAAGTTCAAGCACGCGCTGGGACGCACCGTCACCGAGATGGATAATGTCCTCTTTTCCGCGCTGACGATGAACAGCCAGCCGTTGCATGTCAACGAGGACTACGCGTCGAAAACGGAGTTTGGTCAGCGTCTGGTAAACGGGCTCTACACGCTCGGACTCGTTGTCGGCTTGACGGTATCCGAGCTCACCGAAGGCACGATCATCGCCAATCTCGGATACGACAAGGTTGTGCATCCCAATCCCGTTTTTCACGGGGATACGATCTATGCCGAAAGCGAGATCATCGAGAAGCGTGAGTCCAGGTCGCGCCCGGATGTGGGGATCGTGAGAATCAAATGCTGGGGGAAGAAACCTGACGGTACAATTGTAGTGGAGTTCGAGAGGACAGCCATGTTCCTAAAACGGTCAAAGGCTGAAGGTTAAAAAGTTTCAAGTTAACTTTAAACCTTGAACCTTCCAACCCTCGATGGAGAAACCATGCACTCACGACGCGCGTTACTATACATGCCAGGCGACGACCGCCGCAAGATCGAAAAATCCACAACCTTGGGCGTGGACTGTATCTGCATGGATATGGAGGACGGCGTGGCGGTCACGCGCAAAGCCGAAGCGCGGGCGGTCATTGCGCAGGCGATGAAGGACCTGGACTTCGGCGACTCCGAACGCTGTATTCGCATCAACAGCATTGGGTCCGGACTGGAATCGTATGATCTCGCCGCCGCGCTGGCAACGGAACCAGACACAATCGTGGTACCGAAGATCGAATCTGCTGATCAGGTGAAGTGGGTCAGCGATCATATCGAAACATATGAATTATCCAGCAATAAAAGTATTGGAAGTCTTCGCTTGCTGGTGGGTGTGGAGACCGCAAAGGGAATTTTAAATCTCAGGAAGATCGCAGAAGCGGACAGACGCCTCGAAGCGATCATCTTCGGCGCGGAGGATTACGCTGCATCCATCGGCGCGAGGCGCACGAAGGAAGCGACGGAGGTGTTGTATGCACGGCAGGCGGTCATCACTGCCTGCGCGGCGAACGACTTGCAGGCAATTGACATGGTCTTTATTGACTTTCACGATAACGAAGGTCTGCGCGTCGAAGCGGAGCAGGGAGCAGGATTCGGCTTCAGCGGGAAACAGATCATTCACCCGGACCAGGTCAAGACTGTGCAGGCGGCATTCACTCCATCTGATGACGAATTGGACTATGCCAGGAGAATCGTTGAGACGTTTGAGGCCAGTCAACGCGAAGGCAGGGGAGCGTACGCGCTCGACGGCAAGATGATCGACATGCCCTTGTTGAAGAATGCAAGAAAGGTCCTGGATCGGGCGAAAGCAGCGGGGAAAATTTAAAACTGTGAATCCGCACAATCTGTATGACCTTCCAATACGCACATCAGGAGTCACAATTTGCTGTCCATCATTTATGGCATCGCATCCGCGGCAGCCTGGGGCGCGGCGGATTTTATCGGCGGGTTCGCAACGAAACGGACCAGCCCATATCGCATTCTATTTTTGGGAGAGCTTTCGGGGCTGATTCCGTTTATCGTGCTGGCAATTGTCACAGGCGAAAGGGTTCCCCCACTGACAGACATGCTCTGGGCTGCGCTGGCAAGCCTGCTTGGACTGGGCGGCCTGATCCTTCTCTATCGCGCCCTGGCTGACGGACAGATGACGATTGCAGCACCGGTATCTGCGTTGTTCGCCGCACTGATCCCCGTGATGTTCGCATTCTTCACCGAGGGACTTCCGTCCACCACCACATTGATCGGCTTTGCGCTCGCCTTTAT
This sequence comes from Chloroflexota bacterium, assembly GCA_039932795.1. Taxonomy (GTDB): domain Bacteria; phylum Chloroflexota; class Anaerolineae; order Anaerolineales; family Villigracilaceae; genus Defluviilinea. The sequence goes on along the minus strand of JBDTPH010000141.1, from coordinate 2,238 downwards.
CGCCGTCTGGCTTATCTCCCAAACGGATGGGACGAACTGGCGCTTCAATGTCATGGACCTGCGCCTGCCCCTGCTCTCAGGCTTATTCTTCGGTCTGTATTTTGTCGTCATCTATAAGGCCACGCTCAATGCATTTTTCTGGCCCCTTGTAAGTGCCCGTGGCGCGGGTTTTATCGTATTGGGCCTGATCGCGTTGCTCACGCGTCAACCTGCCATGCCGCAGCGCGAACTATGGGGATACGGGATCATAAACGGCATCCTCGACATTGGAGGAAACGGTTTCTACGTCCTCGCCGCACGGACGGGCAGGCTGGATGTATCCGCGGTACTGGGCGCGTTGTATCCGGCCTCCACGGTTTTACTGGCATGGATATTTCTAAAGGAAAAGATCTCATGGGTGCAGACCATGGGCATCCTGCTCGCCTTCGGTGCCATCGTTCTGTTTACCTTATAGACATGCTCGAGATCGAAGCCGTCCAACCTGAACACGAACGGAATATCTTCCTCACCTTCCACGCCCGGGCTATCCATACATGATGCGCTTTGGGTGACGCAGCTTTATATCCCCTGGATCCTGTCATTCGCCAGTTTCAGGTACTCCTCGTTTATCTCGTAACCAAGATAACACCTGCCTGTTTTCAACGCAGCCAGCGCAGTCTGTCCCGAACCCATGAACGGGTCCAGCACCACCTCCCCCAAAAATGTGTAGAGCTGTATCAAACGATAGGGCAGTTCCACCGGGAACGGCGCGGGGTGACCCACCTTTTTTGCAGATTCAGAGGAAAACTCCCAGACTGATTTTGTGAATTCCAAAAACTCATCCTTGGAGATCGTGCTCTCACGCCCGTCCATTTTTTCCCGCCGAAAACTGCCTTTGGAGAAAACAAGGATGTACTCATGCGTATCGCGCAGCGTTGGGTTGGTCGCCGACTGCCAGGAACCCCAGGCCGTGGATGTGCTGGCCGAGGCAGCCTTATTCCAGATGATCTCACCGCGCATCAGAAACCCGAGCCTGGCCATGTCTTTGGTGATCAAACCGTTCAGCGGAATATACGGCTTGCGTCCGAGGTTTGCAACGTTCACGCAGGCCCGTCCTCCTGGAACCAGCACGCGAAAGACTTCCTTCCATACAGTATTGAGGAAGCCAAGATATTCCTCAAGCGAAAGGTCTTCATCATAGTCCTTGCCCACGTTATAGGGCGGCGAAGTCACCATAAGGTGCACTGAGCAGTCCGGTAATTCATGCATGCGTTCAGACGAGTGATTGAAGATCTGGTCCACGCTGGGGAGCGGGTTTTCCACATATGTTTCAAACTCAGCCTGGGGCTGGTTGGCGTATAGACGCGTTTTATAGAACGCGGAGGAGTCGTGGCCCTCGCGGCCCGGCGACCCAAACGATGCAGTGGACGTGTTCTTCAACAGTTTACGTTTTGGCATTTTCCAGGGACAAGGTCAATTTTCATCCAATTTTACCCAATCGACAATGTACTATAACACAGGAAAACGTAACGGCGTAATGTGCCTGATATGAAACACATTACGCCGTTTATGAATTTTTCTGCGGCTTAGGGGTTGTCGGATGAAGGCTTATGCCTCGTATTCAGGCGTTTCCTCTTCCACAGTTATGACCGGTTCTTCGTTGGGTTTGCGGTCAAGCATTTGCATTGAAAGTGCGACGACCTTTGTATAGTATTTCGTTTCACCCTTATCTTCATACTTGTCCGTTTTCAAGCGGCCTTCCAAAAAGAGCAGGCTTCCCTTTTTGAGATATTCCTGACAAACCTCACCGAGCCGGCCCCAGGCTTCGACCGTCACCCATTCCGTATATTCCTTCGCTTCGCCTTCCTTACTCTTCCAGCGATTACTAACGGCAACACTGAAGTGGGCTACTTTTTTCCCCGTGGGAGTGAACTTGCTTTCCGGATCCTTCCCCAAACGGCCGATGAGTTGAACACGATTTAATGTTGGCATAATCTTTTTCCTTATCTACATTGAAATTTTGTTGTAGACCTAGTGTACTCCCAAGAAAGTTTATGTCAACGAGTTATGTTATCATTTTTGTCAGAATCCTCATCGCATATCTTTTTTGTTAATAAACCTTGATTCGTCCATGAAACTGGATGCCTCTGGAACCTACTCCCAGTGCAAGCACCCTAACTGTTATTCAGGTTAACATAAATTCCCTTACTCGTGAGTTGTGTTTTGAGAAAACGCTGGGCTAAGCCGAGGCATAGGCAA
>JBDTPH010000140.1:0-6553 GCA_039932795.1 Chloroflexota bacterium | reverse complement strand
GCTTTTCATCGCGCCCTGCAAGGATGGGACGCAAGCCATTTTTCATTGCCAGATCGACGATAAGCTGGCCTGTATAGCCATAAGAACCGTAGATGAGAAAATTTTTCATAAGGTTTCTTTCGCGTTCCCACATGAAGCGCATTTCATCCTTGCTACGCTCAACGCGGTTCAAAGATGTTTCATAAAATGCACCAACCGCTCAACCTCCTCATACCCCATTCTCAGATGTGCAGCGATACTCCCATCATTTTCGAGCCAGGTATCCGAAGCCATTTCGGTGCAGCCTTTTTCGCGGGCCCATTCTTCCGCGATGCGCACCATTTCCCCACCGAGTTTCTGACCGCGCAACTGTGGGTCCACGTACCAGGCTTCGATGTAGCCAACAGGGGATGTCAGGCAGCCTTCGCCGTAGCCGCGCAGTCCCGCTTCGAGAAATGCGACCAGTCCCCCGTCCGCGTTGACAGCGACAAAGATCGCTGCGTCGGCGTCCGCAAGCAGTTCATCCAGATCGAAGTTCAAATATTCCAACGGGGCGTCCGGCCAGAGTCCCTGACGCAAGCGGATCCAATCAGGTTTGTCCGGTGGAGTTGCGCGGCGAATTGTGAAACTCATGCGTGGCATCCTCCGAAAAAGCGTTCATAAATTCATGCATAGCCACAGAGCTTATAAAGACGTTGGAGAAAAACTCTTTTTCTCTGCGCGGTCTCTGTCTCAAAGCGACTTTAAGAACAATTGTACTTATAAAAAGACCCTGGGAATATCCCAGGGTCTAATTGTAAACTACTCGCCGCCGCGCTTGGCGAGACGGTGATCGAGCATCAGCACCGCCGTGCCGCGGTCCTCGATCAGCCTGAGATTGGCAACGAGTTCCGCCGCGTTCTTCTCCTCTTCGACCTGCTCACTGATGAACCACTGCAGCATTACCTGTGCAGGATAATCCTTTTCCTGCATGGCGATTTCATATAGCTCATAGATGGATGCGGTGACTTTCGCTTCATGGGCGGCTACTTCCTCCGCAATTTCCAGCGACGATGACCATTCCGTCTTGGGTGCATCGATCCCCTTCAACATCACACGCCCACCGCGTTCGAGAATGAAGTCATAGAACTTCATGGCATGTTCACGCTCTTCGTCCGCCTGTGTGCGCATCCAATGGGCAAAGCCTGCAAGGTTTTTATCCTCAAAGTATGCAGCCATCGAAAGGTACAGGTACGAAGAAAACAACTCTTTATTGATTTGTTCATTCATTGCGTCTTGCACAGGTTTTCCAATCATAAAAGCCTCCTTGTTTGGTTTGATTATATTCCTTTTGCATAATGAAGGATAAGATAAACAGCACCGATCAGGATGACAATCCACATCAGGATGATGATCGCCATGCCGATGTACCCTACACGCCCATCCACGCCCTGGGTTGCCATCGTTGTCCGGGCATCCTCCAGCACTTCTGGAGGGATCAGCCGAACCGCAAGCGATAACCCGCCAGGCGTGATGATCAGGTCATCGAGATAGCCCAGAACTGGAATGAAATCAGGGATCAGGTCAATGGGACTGAATGTATGCGCCACCACGAAAAAGACGAGAGCTTTAGCATACCACGGTGTGCGTGGATCCTTCGCTGCAAGATACACCGCAAAGGCTTCATTCTTTAATGCACGGGCGCGTGATTTCAATTGATCCAGCATATTCAGGATTACGTTTATTCACCAAAGACGAAAAGATCGTTAAGTGACTCGTGATATAGATTGTGCCGAATGGCATCGGCAAAGATCGGAGCAACCGATAATATCCTTAGTTTCGGATGCCTGCTCTGCGGTGTTATATGGACAGTATCTGTTGTAATGATCTCACTGATCTGCGGAATTTCCGCCAGCCTTTCCAGCCCACCACGGGTAAACACTCCGTGCGTGCAGATGACCAGCATCTCTTCGACCCCTTCATCGATCAGCACCCGACTTAGCTCGTGGATGGATCCGCCTGTCGCGATCTCATCATCGTAGATCAGCGCGCATTTGTGACCACGCACCTGGTTTCCGATCAGGGCATTGATCCTTACTTCCGAATCTGAAACGCGTTCCTTGTTCCCAGCGGCAATCGGCAGGCCGAGAACCCTTGCAAAGCGCGCCGCAGACTTTGCCTGTCCCATATCGGGTGAAACCATGATCGTATCCTTCAGATCACGTGTTTCGAGATAATTCTTAAAAACAAGCCAGCTGCTCAATGGATCGGTAGGCAGGCTGAAAAATCCATGTACCTGTGGCGAGTGGAAGAGCATGCTCATCACATGCGTGGCGCCAGCGGTCTTCAACAGGTCCGCCACCAGCCGCGCTGTGATGGAGATGCGCGGCGCATCCTTTTTATCGGAACGGGCAAACGAATAGTAGGGAATGATCGCATGAACTTCAGAAGCGGCAGCGCTGCGTGCAATATCAAGCATCATCAACAGTTCCATTAAATGATCGTTCACCGGCTGCGAAAGCGATTGCACAATATACACGCGTCTATATCGTACCGTGGCGCCCAGCTGAATATAGAGATTATCGTTGCTGAAACGTGTAATATGCGTATCATCCAATGCCACGCCAAGCTCGGCAGCAATATTTGCAGCCAACGAAGGGTTTGAGCTTCCACTGAAGAAGCGGACCTGGTCTGCAGGCACTGTAACTTTGTTCATGTCACCTCACTCGGAAATTCTTCTGATAAGAATGCATCACCGTGGACAATTATGCCAGAAATAAGAACGCGACCCCCAAAATCGCCAACACTGTGCCACCCAGCGCCTGCCATCCAATTTTTTCCTTGAACACGAAATAGCTGATGGGCAAAAGGATCAGCGGCGGCAGAGTCATTAGAGTTCCAGCGCCACTACAACAAGCCTTGCGGTTAGTTCACCCGGGTGTCCAGAAAGATTACTTTATAAAGACGAATTTCTTGGGTGACATTTCTATGGAAAAGTTTGTCCCTTTTGTCCACACGTCCTAATGGCAGGAAGTCCCAGTATTGTGCCAGTAATTAGAATAATGCATTCTACTTGCGTAAAGAGTCAGTGTCAACGCTGTGGACATCATTTCCCTTTTCTTTCCAGATGTGATGTACATTGAGTTATTTCACCTTGAGAGGTCAAACTGTTATAATGTTCATCAGACCGCTGCCGCAAGGAATGTAGGCTCCCCAGCTGCGGTCAAGGCTTCTCCTGATGATCTCAAGATCATCAAAGGTATCGGAAATTGAACGAAGCAGGAATTTACACATTTGAACAACTTGGGAATCTAACGCCTGCTGATCCCCTCATTCAGGCGAATTCCACAAATACACAGGTGAAAATTATTGGCGGTCCGGTATGCACCCCTGTCGGAGAGCGTGCCTACCAGTGGTGGCAGTTCCGCCTGCCAGATGGTAAAGAAGGATGGTCCGCAGAATCGCCGTTGGATAGCCCCAGCTATTTCCTGGAACCTGTTCCATGACAAGAAAGGAAAATACATATGAATAAGACTTCATTCCGACCTCCCAAGAACGGCACCGACCTGGCTGGGCTCTTCAATGTTGCCGCCAAGACTCTGCTTGCAAATCAATCCTCCCTAAATCAGGCGGATGCCGAGAATCAGAACCACGGCGATAACATGGTGCAGACCTTCAAGATGATCTCGAAGGCAATGACCAGCCAGCGGGGCGCTCCTCCTTCCCAGCAACTGCAGCACGCCAGTGAGTATCTTACCCAAAACGCAACCAGTGGCTCGGGACAGATTTACGCACAGAGCCTGGCACAAGCCGCACAACAGTTCCAGGGACAATCCGCCGTAACACCTGACAATGCGATGATGTTGATCCAATCATTATTGGGGAGTGGACAGCAATCTTCCCAGCAGAGCAACGCTGATCTAGTAGGATCGTTGTTGGGCGGTCAGCAGGTGCAGCAAACGCAGGGAATTGATCTTGCCGCCCTATTAAGTGCTGGGATGACCTTCATGAGTGCAAAACAGCAGGGACAGGATACTGTCCAGGCGGCACTTACCGCGCTGATGTCGAATGGACCCATGGCACAAAAACCCCATCGCCAGCAATCCGGACAGGTGGTGGCCAACGCCCTGCTTCAGGCAGTTGCTGGCATGGCAAAGCGGCGGTAGGACCAGCTACGCTTTATAATAGCGACACGCGAGCACTCTGTTAGCTCGCCGGACACATCAATTGTGAATCCTCAGGCACGTTTTCGATACAGAACAAGTATGTGTTTCCACATATCAACCCTAGAAAGGAGTCTGTCATGTCTGTCGCAACTGTCAGTGAAATCAAGGCTTCATCCACAGTTAGCTTTGATGATGCCATCCGCCAGGGGGTCGCTCGGGCGGTGAAAACGCTCAGGAATGTAAAGTCAGCCTGGGTTGCCAATCAGGACGTACGCATTGACGATGACGGCAATATTGCCGAATACCGCGTGCAACTGAAAGTCACGTTCATCCTGGATGAATGACCATCCTATTTCATAGAGAAAAGCGCCCGAAGGGGCGCTTTTCTGTCTACTTTCGTTCACCAGTGGGGGATCCTGGCAACGTCAACTCATCACTCAATAGTTGCCAGTAGCTATCCCGGCATGAAAACCTTAGCCACTTCCATGGCTTCGGACAGATTGCCTTTGACCTGAGCCTTGCCCTGCATCAGCGCTTGCGTAGGATCGAGCTTTCCGTCCGCGACCGCCAGAACATCTGCAGTGTCTGCTGTAATGGTTAATTCAGGGGACGCGTGAACGCCTTTTGCAACAGTCACTTTTCCATCTTTGATGACAGCATTCCATTGCCCGGCTTGTGAGCCCGTCACATTCAATTGGACCACGGTATCCACTTTTTTGCCTTTCTCGCCGGGCAATGTCTTGGGGACCATTGCAATCAAACTTTCAATCGTGTGTGCCATAGGTTTCTCCTTTTGATAGTACTCTCTTCAATTCGGTTTGGATTTTGGGCTAGCTTTTCAGCCAGCTTCTCAGTCTAACAGATTGGCGGGTATGTTGCCACCGTTCTCGGCAATTTTCTTTACAACGGTTTTGTGAAGCCAGGTGTTCATCCTGGCAGAATCGCTCATCACATCTTCGGGAGCGCCCAACTCTTTTGCGAGTTCGATGCGTGCCTCACGGCTGTGATCAAGTTCAAGCAGAGTTAGCAGATCAACGATCGAGACTTTCCAATTCAACCCTTTTCCCTGGCCAAGTGTCTCGAGCTTTTTTACCACGTCCACCTCTGAAATTTCCTTTGGAGCGGCAGGTGGTGTGCCCGCTACCGTACCAGTTGGAGGCCCAGCAGGGGCAACCGCTTTTGGGGCAGCAGTAGATGGTTGATGTGCTGCAGCAACCGGTTTGGCAGCCGGGGTGCCAGTTGCAGGTTTTGCTGCTTGTATTTTTGCTCGAGCATCTGCTTCTTTCTTAGCCATATCAGCCAGCGATTTTGCTTGTGCGGCTTCGGCTGCCTTGTCCTTGTTCAGTCCAAGTTTATCGAGAATTTTTCCAAAGAGACTCATGAGCTATCTTCCTTCCTTTGAATACATGGGTTATCAGAGTGGAGAGGCAGGGATGACTGCAATGATCCCCTCCAATCAATGGATTCATTATAACTTATTGCTAGCAGATAAAGTGACAAGAGAAAAAAAGAGCGCCAGGGATGGCGCTCAACGCTTCAACAAACGGCACGGCCTTACTATGATATTGAATGGATGGCTCTTTTCGAACGAACCTGATCACTTTTTTCCGTTGATCTCCGCCAGTACTTTCATTACCGTCTCCTCAGTGATGCCGTACTGCTTGGCCTGCGGCATGGCGATCAGCGACTTCAAAGTCATGCCTTTTGCCAGTCCAATCATGGGATTCTTCGAAACACCGGGGGCGTAGCGCTCAAAGGCTGCCACCGCCTTGCTGTCCTTCAAAAGCTCTCCAACTTTTGTGTCCATTGTGTATGCCATTCTATTCTCCTTGATTTTATGGATTTTCAAAAGCATCCTGATCAACATTTCATGTTGATGCTGTCATTATACAGCAGATGTATCATACAGAGCCAGCGTGAAGAGTCTGCGGAGAATGGCAATGGTTCGCGAAAGACCATGACATTTAGGATCATAAGATGGATTAATGCAAACGCCAGCCGCATGCGGTTCGTCACCTGCGAGCCTACCATCCGCCCGGTCATCGTAAATATGAGTGCTGTCATTGCGAAGAAGAAGGATGTCGCAAGTGCGGCGATCTCGCCAATAAAATTCATGGTGGGTTCCTTAATTTTGGAATCCAGCGCGGGACATTTTTGCCATACTCATCATAGGAAGTCCCAAACTTCCTCTTCAGAGTCGGTTCTTCGTAGAGTTTGACAAATAAATGAGTTGCAATGAAAGCGAGCGCGGTATAAACCAATAGCAGCCAGAATCCAAAACACAGGAAGTGTCCGATCAGGATAAGAAGGACACCCAGGTACATTAGGTTTCGGGTATAACGATAAAATCCCACTGCCACCAGTTCCCTGGGAGGGTCAATGGGCGCAGGCGTGCCGCGTCCATCAACGAGGAAATTCCAAAAGCTCCA
>JBDTPH010000139.1:0-11669 GCA_039932795.1 Chloroflexota bacterium | reverse complement strand
TTCTGCAGACCGCATTTATGACTTGAAATTCTTACCGCAGGATACGGCGCTGCTTGTCACAACCTATGACAACACAAAGGAAATAGATATCAACACCGTGTGGGATGTATCCGATGGCAGGGAGCCGACTCGATTTGAACGGTTGAGCGGGAATGATATTGTCTTCAGCCCGGATGGCACCATGGTCGCAGTGTCAACCGGGACGGATCCGGATACCCACATTCAATTATGGGATGTTTCCAGTGCCTCGAGTCGCAAGCCTATCGGTAGCATATTGGCAGGGTCCACCCCGATCTTCAGTGTTGACGGAAAACTGCTGGCAACAACGGTGAACGACTCCAGGAAAAATACGTTTACGGTCATGCTCTGGAATATTTCTGATCCAGCCAACCCAACTCGCGTGCCTGTGGAAGGACATACAAAACTGATTACAAGTCTCGCGTTCAGTCCGGATGGGACGGTACTTGCATCGGCTGGTTTCGATAAAACGATCATCCTGTGGGATATCTCGGATCCTGCGAAACCGGTGAAGGGTATCACTCTGAACGGGCACTCCGATTGGATCAATGCCATCGCCTTCAGCCCGGACGGATCCATACTGGCATCTGGCGGCGACGATCACAACGTTATTCTGTGGCGTGTCACCTCGTACAACAAGGCAGTTCAATTTGGTGTCTTGCTCGGCGGCATTCGAGATTACATTGATTATCTCGAATTTGCATCCGATACCCGGTTGATCTCAAAAGATGTCACGGCAAACAGTGCCACTCTGTGGGACATTGACCCGAACTCATGGATGGAAAAGGCCTGCAACATTGCGGGCAGCAACTTTACCTTCGAGAAATGGGACCAGTTATTCCCGGATGAGCCATACCGCGTTACCTGCGAAAATATCGTTCCAGAGCCTCTTGTTTCCGTAGAAGGGGAGATCACCACGGTCGATGTTGGAAGGACATTACCGTTCTGTTCGCAGGAAGCCGGCGCTGCAGCAAGCTGTCCACTTATAGCGCTTGAGCTGCGTGACCAGTTCTGCGTGGATGAAACATCCTATTCGCTTTATGCTGTGCCCCAGGGCTCAGCTCTCACAGCCACAAACCCGGCCTATAAGTGCAACCCTGAAGGTGTATTTAGTGGTGCCCAGCTGTTCTCGTGCTACGGTCCACCCACGCCTGGTTTCCAGGCACAGGTATGCAACACAGGATGCATCACACCACAATCTGACCAATGCACGGATGGATTCGGATTGGATTCCGCGGGTTCGTGCTGCATGCCTGTGCAGCCTGCTGGAAACAATGGTTGCATGGAAGTGACTCTCTCGATCACCGCCTGCAGCCTGCTCGAGTAAATGATAGCAAGTGTAGGTCGCGGCTAATCTGCCGGCCGTACTCTGTTCGAGCGTTTTGCTACAAGCTTGCGTAATGCCAAAGAGGCGCGTCCGGTGCCCCGCTACCATTCAACAAACGCCCTTTGGCAGGCAGTGCTGCGAGATCACATATTTTTCCAACAGAGCTCTGGCGAGCACGCGCATAAATAGGCCCGATCAAACCGAAATGGCGCGATGCATTATTGCCCAACGGTGATCAAATCCTTAATACGTTCGTATGTGCCAGGCCCGATGCCTGAAACATTAATAATGTCCTCCGCGTTGAGGAAGGGGCCGTTCGCATCTCGATATTCAATAATCTTTAGTGCGGTGGTGGGACCAATCCCCGGGAGTGATTCCAGCTCAGCCTGTGACGCGGTATTGAGGTTGATGAGCTCAGTGGTGGAAGTGACGACTTCCGGCATGGGTGTGGCAAGGACCGGTGACGCACCCTCGATGTAGGGAATATCGAGTTTCGCACCGTCTTCAAGAAGTCCTGCCAGATTGATCTGTGACTTCTCCGCCTCTGCCAGAAAGCCACCTGCAGCTGAGATCCCATCCTGTACACGCGCTCCATCGGGAAGAGCGTACACACCGGGGCGCGGCACGGCGCCGGTGATGTGAACCACAATGGGTCGATCGGTTGGCACAGGGCGAAGCGTAACCGCTTCACCGGTGGGATTGCGGGCAACGACCCACACCAGAACAGCAAGGAACAATCCCAGTAATATACCTGCAGTCATGTATAGAATTGATTTTAGATTTTGCATTTAGGTTATTTTACTGCAACTTCATCACTAGCAGGCTCTCTCCTCGGTTTGCCAGCGCAAATACCAGCCCTGCCAGCTTGCTGATACGCTGAAAGTAACGCGGCATCTCGGGGTAGGGAATCGAAACAAATCCAAACTTATTATACAAAGGTTCAAGCGACGAAATACAGGTCAGGTACAAGGGCCGAGGGCTGTCTTTTAACAAATACTCGATAATGGCACGCGCCAATCCCTGCCCGCGATACTCAGACTGTACAGCGATCGAAGCCAGTTCCAGGATGTCCTTCCCATGCGGCTTGATCTGCCCTATGGCGATGACCTGATCCCGCGCGTCCACTGCAACGATGAACCGCTTCCAATCCACGCCCATTGGATTGATCCCGGTTGTATGGATCAAGTCTTTGATCGCGGCTGATTCCGTTTCACGCGCCGGGCGGAGTGTGTAATTAGTAGTCATCGGGTTGTTATATCAATCCTGCGGCAACAATAATAATAAATGTTGCAATAAACCAGTGGATCAAAAACGGCCAAATGAATGATTTCGTGCGATACGCGATCCAGCCAAAGGCAAAGCCGCCAAAGATCGTGGAAAGAGTCTCCACTTCAGGCTTGCTGATATGCGCCAGCGCAAACGGGACCGCCTGCAGCCACAACGCCTCGGGCCCGAACTTGCGGGCGTAGCCAAATAGAATCCAGCCGCGGAAAAAAAACTCCCAGCCGATGAGGTCGAGGAATGTTGTCCAGGGTAAGCCTACTGTGTAGGGCTTGTAATAATCCTGCATGGACGCGTCACCACGTCCCAGATAATAGATGATGGGCGCCATGAACAGAATGCCGATGGCGGTGATGATGAGTCCAGCCTTCCAATCGCCGAAGGTGAAGCCGAAATCTTTTGGATTCTCACGAAAGAGAAGGATGATAAATAGCAGCGGGACAATAAGATAGAGAATGACACGGTCCCAATATTTGTGCGGAGTGAGCCCGTGATAGTGATCCACCATTAACAGCAACGTGGATGCGATCGTAATGGTGACAACTTTCCAGTCAAAGTGAAGTTTTTCGCCGAGGATATATTTCATGATTATCAATAGGGAAAATGAGATTGATTTCCGTTTGGTCCAAGCAGCTGCATTATTTTATCTGCATCGCGCGTGAGTTCAAAACCCCAGTTCAGCACGAGCATGATGGCTGTAAACACCGCAAAGATCACCACAACCTTTCCTGTCCGCGCTTGATTCCAGCGCACAACAAGCGGAGTGAGTCCGTTCACCCAGACTTGAGCGGCAAGGATCGCAATATACGGCACCAGGGCAAGATGGAAACGGTCTTCTGAGAGGATGAAAACGTGCGGCAGAATATAACCAATAAATAGGAACACCAGCAAAATATGCTCAGGTTTTTTGCGCAGGAAGGACACCCCCAACGCTGCGGAAACCGAGATCAAGACGAATGGCAAAAGCAAAATGGCAGAAATGGTCAATAACAGCGCAAGGGGGATATAGCCGATGATGTTGTTTGAGTAGAAGTACATCAGCACGCGCTTTTCCAGCCCAAAAAAGAAGCCAAGTCTGTTGACTGCAAGCGGAATAAATCGTTCAGGCTCCGCTTTGATGAACTCCAGAGCTTTTTGGGTTCCAATCCTGTCGCGTTCAGCATCGTCGAGAATGGTCAGCAGATCGAGCGATGGACCGAAGACGAATGACCCATTCCCTTTGGGATGATAGCCAAGATACAGGTTGTAGCCCATGGACGTTTCGATCCCTGTCGGCTTTTGGTGCAGGATGGAATTACGGATGATCCATGGGGTGATCACAAGAATAAAGGCCAACACGGAAAGTAATGCCTGTTTGCGATGGTAAAAAAACAGAAGGCAGAAGGCAACGAACGCAAATGGAAGGATGACGGAACGTGTGAGGGCGGTGAGAGCGATGAAGAGTCCTGAAAGCAGGAGGCGGAAGGCAGTGGGCTTTTCGATGGATAAAAGAAGGAAGAGGAAAGAAGAAAGAAGCAAAACGAAGAATGGATTCTCTGTTCCAAGCCCAAGGGGATATACGAGAAGCATCGGATAACAGGCCACAACCCAGGCAGAGATTCTTGCAGCCTTTTCATCCTTAATGAGAGAAGAAAGAGGAAAAAGTTGTTTTGCGACCAGGTACGTTAACGGCGCGAGCGGTGCGCCTAAGAAGATAGCCTGTGCCAGACGAGCGGCGAAGAACCGCGAAAATCCTGTCCCGTTGAAAAAGTAGATAGCCGCAAGAAACGCCGGATATAACGGTGCGCGGAATGACGTGGGAATGCCAAGGATGGGATCATATTCTTTAACGGTGGACAGGTCGAATTTCACGAAGGAGGCAAGCTGGTTTAAGTCCTCCTGTGCATACCAGCCGAATCCATTTCCCGAGGCGAGGCTGCGCGCAAGCATGTCATACTGGAACATGTCGTCGAGACCGATCCCCAGTCCGCGCGCCGCAATGACGGGAATCAGGCGCAACATAAGCGCAATGATGAAGATTCGAAAAGCGAATGATTTGCCGCCTGTTAAATAAACAACGAAGCTTTTCATATGTTTTGCAAGTTGAAATTCAAATTAAGTTCAATGACGCATGCTGGGCATGCGTGCGGCACTCTGTAGACATAAAACACGGATTGCGCTGATTTTACATTCATCCTCGCAATCCGTGTTTTTTTGTTTGTCGCCGCATCGCGCGGCTTAAATTATGCAGCGATCTGCACTTTGGCTTTGAGCGCTTCGATGCGTCTTGCCAGATACGGCATGAAATAGCCGTCATATTTATCCCATAAATAGGAACGCGACCAATCAGACCCTTTGACGTTTCCGCGACAATTCTCACTTCCGCAATAGCAGTCGAACTCATCGTAATTCGATCCGTCGCACATGGCGTAGTCAAAGTTGAGCTCCTCGCCGGCATGGATGTCACGCATGGCGACCAGTCCGATCTGACCTGTGAAACCAATATTCGGTTCGCAGGAATGGTTAAAACAATCGGTGGGTTCCAGAGGCAGGGGCGCTTCGAGATAAAAGCCCTCCTCGATCTGGAGGATGCGCTGCGTGAAGAATTGCATGTGGGGGTTGAGCTCTTTTGCTGCAATAATACGCCCGCCCCACAGGCATATCAACTCGCCCTTCTTGATCGGCTCGCGGGCAAACACGCCGCATCCGCCTTTTTCTTCGAACTCGCCCGAGTCACATTTCGGGTTTAGATGGGAATAAAACTGACCGGTCATTCTTTCCTTTCGTTTTGGTGAAGGCATTTCGCCCAGAATGATCTTTGGTGTTGGGCACCAAAGCGACAATACTATTTTCCTGCAAACAAAAACAGCCAAAGCACAACAGCTCTGAACCACTTGTGTTGACTGCAAATGTCTTAAGCAGTCCCGCCGCCTCACCAGGTGTTAGTTGGAGGGCGGCGGAAGCCAGATTTTATTCGTGGCGCAAATTAGAAAAAGGGCACAAGCATTTCTTCATTCACACTCGTGCGAGTCTTGAAATAAGAATCTTCTCCTTGTTAGAATTGGACGCAATTGTAACGGGTTAAAGTGTGATGTCAATCTTTTTGGATGATGTTTTTTAATGCAATTTACAGGATTGTAACGCTTTTTGGATGAAATTCCCCGCTTCCGCCCCGCGCCAGGCTGAAAATTGATTCCGTTTAAACTACCATGTCATTGCGAGATTTCAGGAAGCAATCTCCCTTTAATGGGGTTAAGCTATTCAACAGCCCTTTACAGATAAGCAGGAGATTGCTCACCTGCACTGCACCAAACGCACGATTTGCTTAGCAAATCGGGTGCAAGTGTCGCCTGCGGCTCGCAACGACATGAAGTCTATTTACTTCCACCTTCTGTATCTGAGTTTTCGGCAGAGATCCTCTGTGCAAAGAAAATGGGCAGGAAGGTGATCAGGATGACAATTGTTGCAACAACATTCGTTACAGGGCGGTCACGAGGGCGCACAAGCTGGCTGAATATCCAGATCGGCAGTGTGGACTGCTGCCCGGCGGTAAATGTCGTGACGATGACTTCATCGAAGGATAGTGCAAAGGCCAGCATGCCACCTGCCAGAAGCGCTGTTCCCAGATTGGGCAAAATCACATAGCGGAACGTCTGGAACGAATTCGCACCCAGATCCATCGAAGCTTCGATCTGCGAGCCAGACATTCTCCTGAATCGCGCCAGTACATTGTTATAGACCACCACCACACAAAATGTGGCATGACCAATGACAATGGTCCAATAGGAGAACGGGATGTCCAGGGAACCAATTGCGGAACGCAGGGCAATTCCCGTCACAATGCCGGGCAGCGCGATGGGCAGCACCAGCAAAACGGAAATGGATTCCTTGCCAAAGAAGTTGCCGCGATAAACAGCCGCCGCAGCAAGCGTACCGAGGACCAACGCCGCCAGTGTGGCAATGGACGCCACCCGAACCGATAAAGTGAGAGCAGCCCAGAGGTCTGAGCGTTGAAGCGCCACGCCAAACCATTTGGTCGTCAAACCGGGCAGTGGAAAACTATAAGTCGCCTCATCCGTTGTAAAAGAATAGAGGAAGATGATCCACATGGGCACGTGTAAAAAGAGCAATGCAGCGATGGCGGCAATTGTCAAACCCAGAGGGGATTTGTCACTGAAGGATTTTTTAGAGCGCATCGAAAGCTCCCAGTTTGCGGGCCACCAAAAGATAAATAATCATAATGACAACAGGCCCCATGGTGAACGCCGCAGCGAGAGGAATATTTCCCGCAGTGCCCTGATACGAATAGACTGCCTGGCCGATGAAGAATCGTGAGTTGCCCAGAGTCTGCGGGACGATGAAGTCGCCAAGCGTAAGCGAGAAGGTAAAGATCGAGCCTGCCACAACGCCCGGAAAGGACAATGGCAGGATCACATTACGGAAGGTTTGCGCAGCAGTAGCGCCAAGGTCGCTGGATGCTTCCAGCAGCGATTTGGGCACGCGCTCCAAGGCAGTCTGGATCGGGACGATCATATAGGGAAGCCAGATATAACTAAATGCAATGAACATTCCCATCGGTGATAGTGATAAGGACGACCCTCCGATGCTCGGAAGGGATAACAACCAATCCAGTGCGGGTTGAAGCCCGAGTAAAGTCAGGAACCAGGAAACAATTCCTTCCTTGGCGAGGATCAATTTCCAGGCATACACACGAACCAGATAACTGGACCATAATGGCAGGGTGACCGCGATGTATAAATAGGTCTTGATTTTGGGCGAAGCATAGCGTGCGATGTAATAGGCGAGTGGGAAGGCAATGATCGCATCGGCAATGGTCACTGCCATTGCCATGCCCGCTGTGCGGCCGAAGATCCCAAGATTGGTGGGGGAAAGAAGCTGTAGATACGTACGGAGTGTGAACTGGCGCACCACCAGCCCTGTAAATTCCTCAAGATAAAAGAAGCTGTTGATGAGCAGTGCAACTAACGAGCCGAGATAGACGACGAACATATAGATCATCGGCGGACCGAGCAGGAGTGCGAGAACCAGTTTTGGATGCTGGTACAAATACGTGGAAGCGCGGTTTAGCACCCTAGCCTCCCACGCTGGACATGTGGTCTTTATGCCAGTGCAAACAGACCTTTTGTCCCTTTGCAGATAATACATCCATGGATGTGGTCTTTAGATTTTGCTGCACGACAACCAGGTCGCCGCCACCTTCGATCTCAACCAGATAGCGTGTGAACAAGCCGAGATATACAACGTCGCGTATAACTCCATCAATGGAGACCATTTCTTTGGCCGGCTTATCTTCTGCCGAACCCAGATGGATCTTCTCAGGTCGCACGGAGAACATTTGCTCGGAGCCGGTGATCTGTTTAGCTACTTTGCCGCTGATGAGATTTGACGTACCGACAAACCCTGCTACAAATGGGGAAGCGGGTCTTTCGTACACATCAGATGGAGTGCCAACCTGTTCAATTTTCCCCTCACTGAAAACAGCGATGCGGTCACTCATCGTCAGGGCCTCCTCCTGATCGTGCGTGACAAAGATAAAGGTAATACCAACCCGCTGTTGAATAGCCTTGAGTTCCACCTGCATTTGTTGACGCAACTTGAGATCGAGTGCCCCCAAAGGTTCGTCGAGCAAAAGAACCCTGGGATGGTTGATCAGGGCGCGGGCCAGGGCTACGCGCTGACGCTGTCCGCCGGAAAGCTGGGATGGTTTACGATGTCCAAAACCGGGCAGGCGCACGAGGTCAAGCATTTCATCCACTTGTCTGTAGCGTTCCTTCTTTGGGATGCCCTTGATCATTAATCCGTATGCGATATTGTCTTCGATCGTCATATGAGGAAACAACGCGTAATCCTGAAAAACAGTATTGACATTTCTTTCATAAGGAGGCAGGTCTGAGACATCCTGCCCGTATAAAAAAATACTTCCGCTGGTGGGTCTATCGAAGCCTGCGATCATGCGCAGGCTGGTGGTTTTCCCTGAACCCGAAGGACCCAGCATGGAAAAAAATTCGCCATCCCGAATTTCGAGATTGGCATTATCCACGGCTTTCACTTCCCCAAAATGACGACTGACGTTATCAAAACGAATGGCAGGTATGGTCATGCGACAGCTACTCCAGTGTTTTGTTTGGGCTGGGATTGCATCCCAGCCCAAACAAAAGTCTCAATTACTGGCTGATAATCCCAACGTAGGACTCAACCCACTTGCTGTACGGAACACATCCACCGCTGCCGTCGCTGCATTGAGCGGTCGGTGTGCGCCAGAACCAGATATTGTCGAAGTTCTCGAATCCGTTGGTCGTACAACCGGCATCGGTCAGCAACTCGTTGCCGGTGCATGCCGCAGGCACGGAAGGAACGGAACCAAACCATGCCGCAAGGTCGCCCTGCAGTTTCGGGTTTAACGACCATTCCATCCACTTGTAGGCGCAGTTCGGGTGCGGAGCATCCACATGCAACATGGTCGAGTCGGCCCAGCCGGTCGCGCCTTCCACTGGGAAGGCTGATGCGATCGGAGCACCTTCGAACTGGAGCAGGTTCACCTGGAAAGGCCACGAACCGGAAGCAATTACGCCTTCATTCTTGAAGTCATCCATTTGAACGAACGCATCATGCCAGTAGCGGTTGATCAGTGCGCGCTGACTGGTGAGCAATTCAACCACGGCATCAAACTGCGCCTGGGTCAGATCATATGGATTTTCAATACCCAATTCTGGGTTGTGATACTTTAAATACAGGGCGCCATCCGCAATATAGATCGGGCCATCGAACGCCTGCACACGTCCTTTGTTCGACTGACCGTCAGGAAGTTCCATCTCCTCAAATGTCACATCCCATGAGGTAGGTGCTTCGGGGAACACTTCCGTGTTGTACATCAACACGTTCGGACCCCACTGGTAAGGCACGCCAAAGTGTTTGCCGTCCACTGTATTCCAGGGCGCACTTTGCAAGCGCTCATCCACGGTGCTCCAGGATGGGATCAAATCGGTATTGATCTGCTGGACTTTTCCACCCGCAATGAGACGATTGGATGCATCACCGGATGCCGTGACGAGATCGAAACCACCTTCGTTCATCAACGTCACCATTTCATCGGACGTTGCAGCCGTCTTCACCGTGACCTTGCAACTGGTCTGCTCTTCGAATTCGGTCACCCAATCATAAGCGGGATCCGTTTCGCCACGTTCGATGTAACCTGCCCATGCAATGATCGAAACTTCACCTTCGCCTTCGCCCACCTCGGTCTTCATGCCGCCTTCAGCAACGGATGGTGCGCAGGCAGAAAGCACGATGCCTGCCAACGCAAACACTGAAATAAAAGCGAACCACTTCGACTTCATAGTTCTCTCTCCTTGGGAATTTTTGTTGGTCGAAAATAAAATGGACGGGGAAAAGAAATATGCCTGCTCTGCGAAATCCACCTCCTTCTCTCTATGATGAATAGGTACACCAATGACACCAATTAGATACGGTTTATCCAACTCAATTATATGAAATTTGAGGGCACAGCGCAATTGGAATTTTCCGATAAGGACAAAATCAACTGGCTGAGACCCCGCTCCTTCACAGCCGACATTTGATTCCGTTATGAATTGACAGTCACCCCCCTTGTATATCCAATAAAGTGACTGTCAACTGCAAATCTATCCCATCGCCAGCATTACCATCGAACGGAAACCGTTATACGCTGAAGCCATCTGCGGTGCTGACAACACGACGCGCGTCCCTTCACGCTGCGTGAATGGGATCATTGAGGCGCGGTCGGCCATATCGGAGGTGAAGAATTCAACAGTGACACGAATGGGCGAATTCAGAACCAATGCTTCGCTCATATCGCCCTCAGCCAGCCTGCCGACGGCCCGCTCTGCACTGAGGCAGATCATCTCCTGTGTCACCTGTGGGGCCAGGCATTCCGCTGCAAAACGCCCGGATGCCTGCTTCACAACTGCTGTTTCCATTTCGCCAAGGAGTTCCTTCATCTGTGCACAGGCTGTCTGGTCACCGGAGACCATGATGACCGGTACGCCAAAATGACCTGCCAGTGCTGCATTCAACCCATACTCACCTGTCAAAATGTCATTTAGCCAGACGTTCGCGACAGTCTTCGATGACCAGGTGTGGTCGAGAACTGCATGCGGCGTTCCGTTGCGCGCGTGATAACCGATGAAGAAGACTGCATCCACACTTTCATCGATCCCCTGCATCATCGAAAACGGAGAGGGTGAACCGCTGTTTAATTTGGCACGCGGGTCCAGTTCCTCGATCAAAATGTTGGATCCATGCCAGTGTCCGTCTGCAACAATGACTTCGTCCGCACCCGCCTCGCACGCCCCGCGGATCGCCGCGTTCACATCCTGTGTCATCAACTTGCGAAAGCGCCCATACTCCGCGTGCCCCGGCGTAACGTGGTCCCACGTGGTGACGCCTGTGATGCCTTCCATATCCACAGCGATCAATATTTTCATAATGTTTTTTCCTGGAGAACAGAATTTTTAACGATCCAATTTTCAACCAGCCTGCCCACGAATGGATAATGATAGTCATCACCTTTGAGCACGCGGTATCCCGCCCACTGACCGAAAATGTGGAAGAGCGGCACGATCAACATAAATACGGACGCGATCAAAAAAGACACCATAAGGATAACAAGCCCAAACATGCCAGCCGGGGAGCCTTGGTTTGGATCACCTTCCAACCCTGTGATGGCCAGGACCGCAATCGCTCCAAAAAAGTACACTACTCCCGCGCCCATGTAAAAAATATTCACAGCAGCCTGAAACACAGTTGTTTGAATGGATTGAAACTTCAGGAACATACTGCGCCTGCCCTGCAATATCCATGTGGTGACCGGCGCGATCCATCCCCATAGCGCGATGATCACGCTGAAATGTCCCATTGCTGCCACCCAGCGATCTTCATGTTCCACGATCAGCGGAACAGGCTCGTCATTTTCATTCAAGGCTTCATAGCCCAGATAGCTGGCAAGTCGATTCCCCATGATGGGATATCGAAAGTCCCTTCCCAGCGCGCACGCCAGCGCGGCAAT
>JBDTPH010000138.1:0-13100 GCA_039932795.1 Chloroflexota bacterium | reverse complement strand
CTCAGATTCCCGAATGGCTGACTCCGTTGGTGAGCATTATCCCCGCTCAATTGTTTGCGTGTCATCTCACGCAGGTCAAGGGATATGATGCTGAAACGCCCCGCTCGATCACAAAAGTAACAGAGACACATTGATATGTCATTGCGAGGAGGGTGCTCTTTCGTCGAAGCAATCTCCAATGCAGCAAGGAGATTGCTTCGCAAAATCGCCCGCAATGACATTAGCTTAGTTTCTGGTACGAAAGCCTTGCGAAGGTTGCTCTTAAGGTGCTTCGGCGCTTGCTGAAAACCTTCGCAAGGCTGATCTTGAGAGTTTTGCACCAAGAATTAGCTTACTTTTTTAGACATCAAAATATCTGGTTTGCCAGTACCATTTGCATCTGGCACCACGCCGCTGATGACATATCCCAATTTTTGATAGAACGCAAAGGGATGGTTCTTCAAATTACGGATGTCACGCACTTTTTCCCATAGGTTTTCATAGAGATCAACATCTGACAGCGTCGTCATATTGTCTTCGTCATCGCTGCCGAGCGTAATGGACAATCCGCCCTTCAAGCGGACCTGCTCCTCGAAATCATCAACCAGCGCGCGGCCAAGCCCCTTTCCCTGCATGGATGGCTGCACTGCAAGCGGATGAAGCTCCCACACATTCCCGTCATACATGGCGATTCCACCGATAATTCCCAGCAATCTGCCCTGTTCATCCACTGCTACACGACAAATTCGTGCCGTTTCGAGCATTTCATGCACTTCCTTCAATCCATCATCAAATATGGGCCAGGCATCGGGCCAGTGTTCGCGGAAAGCGTCCACAAGCAACTGCGCGGCCTGTTGGATGAGATGGTCATCGTCGGTTGACAGGGAAATGATTTTCATTTTGGTTTTCCAGGCTTAAAGTGACCGTCAGTGCCAGGGTGACTGTCACTTCTTGATTATTGCCAAAACTGCGGCAGATATTCCTTGTAACTCGTCAAATAATCATCCAGTATTTTCTTCGCAATCTCAATGTCAGTGATGACGGGATCAAGCAGGAGACATTGCAGCGCCTTCTCACGACTCCCTTCGATGGCCGCGTCGACGCCCAGCTGCCCGGTGACAATTTCCCTGCGGCATAGCTCGGCAACCGGTTCAGGCAATGAACCCACATGGACAGGATGAATCCCTGCGCCATCCACGATGACAGGTGTTTCGACGGTTGCGCCGAGTGGCAGATTACTGATCTGTCCTGTATTAGGAAGATTGGCAGCCAGGTGATAATGAGTCGTCGCACCTGCCACATTCTCGATCATTTCGAGCGCGCCTTCTGAGTCGGTCTCCAATAAATGCTCGATCGTTTGATGACCGCCTGCCATCTCATTAATGTGATCGAGTCCAAAATCACGGAACGAAGCCATCAGTTCCCAATCATAAAGACGAATGTTGTATTTATCCCAGGGTTTGGTTTGTGAGTCGCTGAGCCACGGAAGATATTCACATAGATGGGTATCGCCGGGAACGGGGAACAAACCAAAGGCTGAGAAAACATCCCTTGTAAGCGGTTCAAATGCGGGGTCCACTTCGAAGAATCGTTTTCGAAATAGTGGATAAAGATCCTCGCCCGTACGACGGTCATGAATCGAGAGGATCCATGTGAAATGATTCAATCCCGCGGCACGAATGTCAATGAGGGGGACGATCTGTTCGCGCACGCGATGTTGCAGTGGATGCTGGTCCACCGATGCATGCATGCCTGTAAGCCCCTCAGGCACCTCGATGCCGAGATCTTTTGCAAGCGCAACACCGACCATCCCATAGCCCGCATAAATCTGATGACACAAGCCAACGGCTTTGATCCTGCTATGACGGTTAACCGCGTCACAAATGCGGACCATCGGGTTGGTGAAGTTGACAAACCATGCATCGGGGCAAGCTTCATCCATATGATGCGCAATATGCATGATAGGACCGATGTTGCGCGCTGCATGGGCAAAACCAGCGGGCCCGCCGTTTTCAGCGTAAGGCTGGTGTACACCGTATTTGATCGGGATCTCAAAATCCTTTTTCCATAAGTTTTCGCGCGCACCTACTTCGATTGCATTGACAACAAAATCGCTGTCAGCCAGCGCGTCCTGATGATTTGTGTGCGCTGTGATGGTGAACTGCGCATCCCAATCGCGGTTGAGCCTGTTCGCCAGACGCTGAACGATATCCAGGCTGACAGCGTTGCGATCTACCAGGGCAAGCGTGGAGCCGCGTAATTTTTTCGAGCGCATGATTGCTGAAAGTGTATTTTCGCCGAACGATGCAGAACCTGCGCCAATCACTGTGATCTTTATTGGAAAAGACATGGTTTCACTCCTATAATTAAAAAAGATGGACGCGGCGATTATAAATCATCCGCGTCTTGATTCGCTGTGAACTACCTACTGTTCACTACTCATCGATCGTCACTTCTGCGGTCATGCCCCACAATAATTTTTCGGGCTGGTCGTTGAATGTAATGGTGACTTTGAATACAACATCTCCGCCAACAGTGTCTGCAATAGGCGAAATGCCGACCACTTTTCCATTTACGTTCTCATTTAATGATTCGATAAAAATATTTACAGGCGCACCGATCCTGATCTTTGTTATATCGCGTTCGCTCAAGTCTGTTGTTTCGAGCTGCAATGTGTTCAATGTGGCAAGTGTGAGAACAATTTGATTCTGCTGCACGTATTCACCAGGAACAACATTGACCGAAGCGACCATCGTATCATAAGGCGCAACCAGAGTGGACTCAGCAAAGGTTGTTTGGGCGATCTCCATTCTGGCTTGTGCGCTGGCTGCCTGAGCATCTGCGCGTTGACGTACCTCGGGCGGGACCACATCCCAAAACTTCTTGCCGTTCCTAATATCTCTCACACGTTTGTATCTTTGCAGTTCAGCGTATGCCTGTGCGGAGCGGAAAGCCTGCTGGGCTGCCACAACGTTGTATTCCACGTCCGGGGTATTCAATACAATGAGTGTTTGTCCCGCTGTGACTTCATCGCCTTCCTCAACCATCACTTCCTTTACAAGAGCAGATGTGAGAAAGCCCAAACGCGATATTTGTGCGGGAACCACAACCGCAGATGCGATCACTGCCCCTTCCTCCTGCGCGGCAGATACAGGATTCACCAACAAGGCAAGAACGGCGGTCAAACTCAATAACGCGGACCAAGGGATTCGTTTCATTCTGCGCTCCTGCCTATTCATTGGTATCAATCTCAACGTCGGCGCTCATGCCCCAGAGCAGGCCCTGAGGCTGATTATCGAGTCTGATGGTTACTTTGTAGATGACATCCCCACCGAGCGTTGTTGAGATGCGCGCCACGTCTGCAACATTGCCGCTGAACTCTTCGCCGAGGGCTTCGATGAAAACCGTGGCAGGCTGGCCGATCTGGACCCTTGTCACATCGCGTTCGCTTAAGTCTGTGGTTTCGATCTTGTAGCTTGCTAGATCTCCCAATACGATCACCACGGAACCCGGTACAACTACTTCAGCGGGAGCAACATCCAACGAGACGATCGTTCCATCAAAGGGCGCGCTCAATGTGGATTGGGATGCGAGCACGGCCTTGGCCGAATCGACCAGCGCCTGCGTGCGAGCGACCTCTGCGTCGGCAGTCTGGAGATGGATTTCGTCCAGACCCAGCCGCTTGTTATATTGGAGTTGAACCTGGGCTGCCAATAAATTAGCCTCTGCCTCGCGAACGCGCGCTTCCTGAATGGTTGTGTCGAGCGTGACGAGAATTTGGCCGGCTGTCACTTTGTCGCCGACTTTCACATCCACAGCAGTAACCCGTCCGACAGCAGAAAACGACAATTGCGCGTCGTTCCCCGGCACGATAACCGCTGAGGCAGAAACAGAATCCTCATCGCTGGACTCATGATTGGTTGCTGTATTTCCGCCATCCAATGATACGGTTGGAATGGCAGTTGGCTGGGCTGGAGATGTGCATGCTGATAGGAACAAAGTTATAAGGATCAGGATGCTGAAATATTTTTTCTTCATTCTTACTCTATGACTTTCCGTTGGATTTGCTGTCTTTTGTGATCAGGCCATCCTGCAGGGTTACCACGCGATTGGCGTAGCTGATGACGCGCGGATCGTGCGTGGCAAACACAAATGTGACGCCAGTTTCCTTGTTCAACTTTTGCATGATATCCATGACCTGCCTGCCGTTCTCGGTATCGAGGTTGGCTGTAGGCTCATCAGCCAGGATCAGTTTGGGGTTGGTGGCAAGTGCTCGGGCGACAGCGACGCGCTGTTGTTGTCCGCCTGAGAGTTGATCGGGGCGGTGGTGGGCGCGATCGGTGAGTCCCACGGCCTCCAGCATTTCGTTGACGCGCTTTTTGCGTTCGGCGGGTTTGGTGCCATTCAACAGGAGAGGCATTTCAATGTTTTCGTATGCCGTAAGAGTCGGGATGAGCGCAAAGAACTGGAATACAAATCCGATGGCGTTCTTGCGCAGGTCGGCGCGCTGATTGCGGTTGAGATTGGTGGCGTCCTGACCGTTAATCATGACTTTACCTGTCGTTGGCTGGTCAAGCAGACCAATGAGTTGCAGGAGAGTGGTCTTGCCGGAACCAGAAGGTCCGACAAGTGCTGTGAACTCACCATTTTCAACTGATAGATCTACGCCCCGCAAGGCCTTGGTTTCCACTTCGCCGATTTTGTATGTGCGCGTTGCGTGGGTAACTTTTGTAACTTCCATGTTAGTCTCCTAATCCGTGTAATGCTTCGACAGGTTCCATGCGCGCGGCAAGGGTAGCAGGATAGAGTGAAGCGACGAGGGTAATAATATAGGTAACGATAGCCAGAGTAACGGCGTTGTTCAATGTGAGATAGGCATAGATACGTTCTTCAAAGAGCACACCCGTGATCCCCATATTGCCAATATAAAAACCATACTTTGAGAAAATGTAGACCATCGCACCACCGATGATCAAACCGCCGATCACGCCGCCTGTGGCAAGCAACGCGGCTTCGGCAAGGAACTGGGCCATGATGCCGCGTCCTTTCATGCCGATGGCGGCCAAAATTCCGATTTCCCGTGTACGTTCAAAGACGGCCATCACCAGGGTATTTGTGACAACGGTGGCGGTGATTCCCAAAACGATCAGGTACAGAAAGATCAGGAATACACCCGCGTAATCTTCAAATTGAACGACAAATTGATTCTGCTCACGCCAGGTGAGGATTTGATAATTGGATTGCAAAGCCTGTTCAACAGACTCAGCCTGTTCACTGTCCTGCAACAGTACAAAGATGGTGCTGGCATGGTTTTCCGTCTGGGTGATTGCCTGCGCCTTGGCCAGTGGCATGAAGACAGTGTTTTCATCGAAGCCGGGCGTCCTCGTTGTGTAAACGCCACGGACGGTGAACAACTGCTCCTGCACGTCACCATTGGATGTGGTGACCAACAGGTTGACCTTATCGCCGACACTGAGATTGAACTTTTCTGCGAGGATGTTGCCAACCAGGATTCCTTCGCGGTCATCTGCTTTGATGAAATCGCCAGCGATCATTCCCTCGCGAAAAGGCTGGTTCGCAGCCGAGTCAGGATCAATGCCGAGGACCTGTACGCCCTTCGATTCGTCACTGATGCTTAATATCGCGCTGGCGATCAGGCGTGGCGTGGCAACCGTGACCTGCTGGATTGACTTGACCTTCTCCACCACCTGGTTCGGCTCTGCGATCAGGTCTTCCCATTTGAGGCTGATCCTGCCCTCTTCATACGAAGCGGGGCGAATCTGTAGATGTCCGCTTTGGAGGCGGATGGTGTTTTGGAGTGCGCCGCGCATTTCACCTTCGACCACGGATGCCATGAGCAATAGTAATGACATCCCGGCCGCGACCGCGAGCGCAGAAAGCAGGGAACGGGTCTTGTTGCGCCCGATGTTTCGAAAAGCCATTTTGAATAGTTGTGTCATAAGATTTATCTTTTCCATCCTGAGCGGAGGTCGAATGCTTTTAGATGCTCTAGTCGAAGGGCAATGCTTTTGATAACAAGCGCTTCGACTGCACTACGTTCCGCTCAGCGCGATGAGCT
Organism: Chloroflexota bacterium; assembly: GCA_039932795.1. Taxonomy (GTDB): domain Bacteria; phylum Chloroflexota; class Anaerolineae; order Anaerolineales; family Villigracilaceae; genus Defluviilinea. The sequence goes on along the minus strand of JBDTPH010000138.1, from coordinate 7,042 downwards.
AGACGTGATGCAAAGCTTCGGATGGCTCGCGGCGTGCGGCGATCAGGGCGGGGATCAACGCGGCGAGCGCGGCAATCACCAAAACCACAATGGAGCGCCCAAACAATTTGCTCATTCCAAGGGATGAGTAAATACGGCCACTGATCAAGGCTGTGTATTCGGTGATGCCTGCGAACTGGCTGTAATCCATCCCAACCCGTCCCAGGCTGAGGTTGGCCATCAACCCCATTACAATTCCTGCAATGACGCCCACTACGCCGATCAATGCCCCTTCCAGGATGAACGTTGTGGCGATCTGGTACGGCTTAAGGCCCATGGCACCGAGCAGACCGATCTCACGCGTCCGTTCGTAGATCGCCATCAGCAGCAGATTTAAGATCCCGATGCCGGAGATCATGACAATGATGACACTGAAGATATCCATCACGGCGCTCTTCGAGTTGATCGCGCTGCCCAGTTCAGGGTACGTCTGCTCCCACGATTCAACCTCATAACCAGGCAGGGCAGGGGATAGTGCGGCCACCGCAGCCGATTCGGTGCCAACCTTCTTCAGCGTGATCTGCACTTCGGTTGACTGGCCGCGCAAGCCAAAAAGATTCTGCGCTTCGGTCAATGATATATAGGCAGTTCCTTTTTCCATGCTTGGAATGCCAATGTCATAGATGCCAATAACGGTCATGGTGCGCTGGCGATTCTGTTTGTGGATATCACTTCCGACCATCGTGATGCGGTCGCCGACCTGAATGGATAGGGCATCCGCCAGTCCCTTGCCGATGAGAACTGTATCTTCATCGGTTGGTTCCACATAGCGCCCATCCACAATGTGTTCTGCAACAAGGCTGACGGGTCCTTCTGCTTCGGGATCAATACCGATGATATTCAGCGGGAACGCGCCTTCACGGTTGCTGACCAGTCCACCCGTTTGGATGCGGCGCGCCGCGGCGACCACGTCCGGCTGGGATAATGCTGCGTTAACGACAGCCAGGTCATCGATCAGAGGGAGAAGCGGATTGCTGTCCACTTTTTCGCGATAGCCCGCGGCGTGAACCTGGACGTTGCCACCGAGGACGCGTACCGCGTTCCCGGCAATGGCATTGTTGAACCCATCGATCATGCCGTCATAGATCATCATGAGGGCAAGGGAGAGTCCCATTGCCAGCACGATGATGACCGTTCGGCGGCGATGCCGCCAGATGTTGCGCCATGCAAGGCGCAGATATAAAGTCATTGTGATGTCCTTTCCATTAAGAACTTTTCATAAACTGCGATTCTGTTTTGCGCAGGCCATATTCCATGACGTACAACAGTTTGTCGATTTTTTCCTGGGTCCTTGCCGAGCGCACCCATCTCACGATATCCTTTTGCTTCATGCCTTCATTCAGGATGTAGGTGCTGATCGCATTGGTCCATGTGTCCATGACCATGACGGCAAGTTCCACATCCACGCTCGGGTCCACTTCGCCGCGCTCGATGGCCTGCTGGATCATCATCGAAAGCGCCTGGGTTGTTTTTGCGCGGTAGTCGGCAAAGTTTTTTCCGTAGTACAGGCCCTCACCGAGCAACACACGGCTCACTGCCTGGGTCATGCGTGGGTAGGCCGAATTGAACTCCATACCTGCCTTGATCATCCATCGAAAATATTCGAAGGTGTCCATATTCCCGCTCGGTGGGTGCCTGTCCTGGAAGTATTCCATTTTTTCGCGCTCAAGCACACTGAGCAAATACATGAAGACATCCTGCTTATCTTCAAAATATTGATAGAAGCTTCCCTTCGAAATGCCGCTGTTCTCGACAATCCGATTCGTGGATGCATTCTCCAGCCCATACTGCGCAAATTCTTCCACAGCGGCATGGATGATCGTCTCACGTTTTTCAGAGGGCAGGTTAAAGAAGGTTTGTTTTGGCATAAAAATATGACCTCCAGGTCATATGACTAGCAGGTCACATTATAGGACGATTTCCCCCGGTGTCAAGATGTGTAATGTCACAAGTGGATGAATTTACGCTTCGGGCGCAGCCGAAACCTGCCCGCCGTTTGAGCGGCCAATTCTCCCCCAAACCATTTTCACTATGAGTCCGGCCCGCCAAAATGCGACGGCGGCCATCCCATGCGCGAGCACTGCGAAAAGAGGCGGCGTTTGAAAGGTGTAGTACGTCCAGCATTCACGCGTGGTACCCCATAGCTCAAGGAAGTACCCCAGCCCCGCGCCTGCAAGAAATGTGAGGAGCGCGAATCGGTAGTCTGTGGGAGTCAAGATAAGGAGAATGCACAGGATCAGCGAGAACCAGGTATACGATTTGTCCAATGTTGGGGCAACGAAGACCAGCATCAGGCTTAGAAAGGAAGCGAATGTGAGCCAATAAAGCAATTTGAAACTGGTGTGCAAAGTCTCCTGACTTTGCAGCGACGACGGGAGTCGTCGGACTCCGTGATCCAGCAGACGCGTGATCCGATCAATGGAAAGACTTGCGATCGGCCAGGCAGGGATGATCCAAAGAGGTGGGCGTTCCGCTGTGTAATAGTGCCAGAGATTTGTCTGCGTGCCCCAGGATTCTATTGCCAGTCCACCGCAGATGCCGACGAAGATGATGAGCAGATCTGTTTTGATGTTCGCCCGGGCGATGATCGTGAAGGACATAAACCCAAAGATGCCAAGCAGCAGCCAGTCCATGTAGCGCCACCATTCGCCGTCCCAATCCACGTACTTCAGATACTCCTGCGCAAGCGGCCACCAGATGTATACGATGAGAAACACCGTAACCAAAAACCCGCCGAACAGGATGCTGCTGTCGCGGGTCCAGAGTTTTGTGAGTGCAAGGCGGAGCGATGACATGGGCGGCATTATAGCCGGCAAAATAATTGGTTCTTAAAGCTTAGAGATTCATGAATAGGTTACATTTGCCTTGCTTTTTTGTTAGCCCTAACCTAAAATGGATGTGGCAGGGGAGATTTATGCTTTTTGGATTGCATGTGAATGAACTTTACGGAGGTGCCTCGCGTTCGTCCAAACCGGACTTCACACCAACCTTAAGCCGTGATGGCGTATTTTCACTATATCAGACAATCTATTAGAGGAGAGTAGGATGAATAAATCTTTGTCAAAGATGTTTTCAATAATTACGATATTAGCTTTGATGGTTGTGGCTTTGCCGGTGCAGAGCGCGGGGGCGATATCATCTGATGTTGTAATCAGCCAGGTTTATGGAGGTGGTGGAAATACCGGCGCGCCTTACACTAACGATTTTATCGAGTTGTTCAATAGGGGAACATCTTCAGTTTCACTGGCTGGATGGTCAGTTCAATATACGAGCGCAACCGGTACTGGTAACTTTGGAGCGACTACGACTCAACTAACTGAGTTGCCCAACGCATCACTTGCACCTGGGCAATATTTTCTTATCCAAGAGGCGGCTGGCACAACCCCATCCGCATCATTACCAACGCCTGACGTGATTGATGCTACTCCAATTGCGATGGCTGCTGGTGCAGGAAAGGTCGCCCTAGTTAATTCGACGGCATCCTTGGGCTGCAATGGTGGATCGACACCATGTTCTGCGGCTCAGTTGGCGATGATCATTGACTTGGTTGGATATGGCAGTGCCAACTTTTTTGAAGGAGCGGCTGCCCCTACTCTGAGCAACACTACGTCTGCATCTCGGGCAGGTAGTGGCTGTACGGATACAGACAACAATTCAACTGACTTTGCAGCGGATGCACCTGCACCACGCAATACCTCTTCACCCCTAAATCCGTGCCCTGTTGTCACAGTTCCTGACCTGACAATCAACGATGTTTCTGCTAGCGAGGGGAATAGCGGTACGACATCGTTTGATTTCACCGTAAGCCTCTCTGTTCCTGCCGGAGCTGGCGGTGTGACCTTTGATATTGCCACGGCTGATAACACAGCAACTGTTGCTGATAACGACTATGCAGTGAATGCTCTGACAGGTCAAACTATCCCGGCTGGCAGTTCAAGCTATAACTTCAGTGTCCTGGCTAATGGCGATTCAGCCATCGAACCTGACGAGACATTCTTCGTCAATGTCACTAACGTGACTGGCGCCGCCCTTGTAGATGGCCAGGGCCAGGGAACTATCCTCAATGATGATGCAACACCACCTCCCCCGGGTGGTAATGTCGTTATCAGCCAGGTATATGGTGGCGGCGGTAATTCTGGTGCCACGTACAAGAACGACTTTATCGAGCTCTACAATCGCAGCGCTTCCGCTGTCGATTTAACAGGTTGGTCGGTTCAATATGCTTCGTCTACTGGCACTGCGTGGCAAGTAACTACACTTGCTGGCACGATCCAACCCGGAAGCTATTATTTGATCCAGGAAGCTGCCGGTACCGGTGGAACAGTGGATCTGCCCACACCAAACGCTATTGGAAGCATCCCAATGAGCGGAACCAATGGCAAAGTAGCACTAGTCAATAATTCGACTGCATTTACTGTTTCATGCCCGAGCGCCAGTAGTGTGGACTTCGTCGGATATGGAACAGCTAATTGTTCTGAAACATCGCCAACGGCAGCTCTTACAAACACAACGGCCGCGCTTCGTAAATCGGATGGTGCGCAGGATACAGATAACAATAGCGCAGACTTTATCACAGGCACGCCCAATCCGCGCAATACTCCTCCGCCTGCTCCCAATTTGACAGTCAATGATGTTTCCGCCAATGAAGGCAACTCGGGGACAACGTCATTTGATTTCACAGTCAGCCTCACCTCTCCTGCCGGAGCAGGTGGCGTGACGTTCGACATTGCTACTGCCGAAGGCACAGCAACTGTTGCGGATAACGATTACACAGCTAATTCCTTAACGGGCCAAACCATTCCAGCTGGCACATCAAGCTACAACTTCAGCGTCCTGGTCAATGGCGATACAACTGACGAAGGAGCTGATGAGACATTCTTCGTCAATGTCACCAACGTGACTGGCGCGATTCTGGTGGATGGTCAGGGTCTTGGCACGATTGTCAACGATGACATTGACTTCTGTTCGCAGACCTTTACCCCGACCTACAGCATCCAGGGCAGCGGCACTTCTGCGGCGATTACTGGTACTGTCACGACACAAGGCGTCGTTGTCGGCGACTTCGAAGGTACAGCCGCCGCATCTGGTTTCTACATTCAGGACCTATCCGGCGATGGTAATGCGGCAACCTCGGATGGCATCTTTGTGTTTACAGGTAATTCCAATCTTGCCAGTGTTGGAGATGTTGTGCGGGTTACCGGCTTTGCGCGTGAACGCTTCAACCAGACCACGCTCAACGGCTCAAACAGTAACACTGATCCAGTTACGAATGTTGTCAATTGTGGTAGTGGCAGCGTTACTGCGACCGACGTATCCCTGCCTTTCGCGAGCGCAACATCCCCGGAACCCTATGAGGGCATGTTGGTACGCTTCCCGCAGTCGCTGGTCATCGCTGAATACTTCAACTATGGTCGCTTTGGTGAGGTAGTTCTTGCCCTGCCGTTGGCTGGTGAGTCCCGTCCCTTCTCAGGAACGGCGATTGACGAGCCCGGCGCCCCGGCGAATGCACGTACCGCCGCCAATGCATTGAGCCGCATCACGCTTGACGATGCACAGAGTGCTCAGAACCCACCTGCTTTGCGTCACCCGAATGGGGCTCCGTTCTCGCTGACGAATCTTTTCCGCGGCGGTGATACAGTCCAGAATGCAGTCGGTGTGCTCGGCTTCGATTTCAGTTTGTATCGCATCATCCCAACTGGACCGGCAGACTATGTCTCTGTTAACCCACGCCCGGCTTCGCCTGAAGCTGTAGGTGGCACTATCCGTGTTGCGGCGATGAACACGCTCAACTTCTTCGTAACGCTGGATCCATCGGGAGGCTCGCTGGATAACAAATGCGGCCCCGCCAATTCTCTGGAATGTCGCGGTGCTGATGATTCAGGAGAGTTCACTCGTCAGCGCGATAAACTCCTCACTGCGCTTGCCGGTCTGGATGCCGATGTCATCGGCTTGAACGAACTGGAGAACAGCACCGGTGTGGAGCCACTCGCCAGCATCGTTTCTGGCTTGCCGGGCTATGACTACATTGATACCGGCACGATTGGCACGGACGCCATCAAGGTAGGTTTGATTTACAGACCGGCAGTCGTCACACCTGTTGGGGACTACGAACTTCTTACGACCGCTGTCGACCCGCGCTTTATCGACACAAGGAGCCGCCCGTCACTGGCGCAGACCTTCGAAGTCAATGCCACAGGAGCACGGTTTACTGTTGTCGTCAATCACCTTAAGTCCAAAGGTTCGGCATGCACTGGTGACCCTGATCTATTGGATGGTCAAGGTAATTGCAGTCAGACCCGCCGTGCCGCCGCAGAAGCCCTGGTAGATTGGCTTGCCACAGACCCAACAGGCAGTGGTGACCCGGACTTCCTCATCGTAGGTGATTTGAACTCCTATGCCATGGAAGATGCGATTGATGAGATCAAGGCGGGCGCCGATGATGTCGCTGGTACAACCGATGATTTCACCAACCTGATTTCACACTTCCACGGCGCTTATGCCTACTCCTACACCTTTGATGGGCAGGCTGGTTATCTCGATCACGCTCTTGCCAATTCAAGTATGTTTAGTCAGGTGACCGGCGCGGCGGAATGGCATATCAACTCGGATGAGCCGACTGTGCTTGATTACGATACCACCTTCAAGCCAGACGAACAGGATGCGCTCTACGAAGTTAACCAGTATCGTACCTCTGACCATGATGCGGTGGTGATAGGATTAGATCTACCAGAGGTCATCGCGCCGACAGTGACGATCGATCAAGCTGCCGGGCAGGCCGACCCAACCGGGCTTAGCCCGATCAATTTCGAAGTGGTCTTTAGCGAACCAGTCTCCGGCTTCACCGATGCAGATGTAACGCTTGATGGTACTGCTGGTGCGACCACGGCTGTAGTAACTGGTGGCCCCACAACCTATAATGTTGCTGTCAGTGGTATGACTGCAAACGGAACGGTAATCGCCTCCATTCCAGCTAATGCTGCAGAAGACGCGGCAGGGAACGACA
>JBDTPH010000137.1:0-13623 GCA_039932795.1 Chloroflexota bacterium | reverse complement strand
AGGATTCCTATTCAGTCGCCCCATTCCAGCCGAGGATTTAGGCAAATTGTTGGAATAAGATGCACATGAGATAGAACAGAGGCTTCAGGTTGTGTTAAGAACGTGCATCAGTAATCAAACCAAATGAGGAAGCGCATGCACTTGCTGACATAGCGGCAACATAAGACCCTGTGCAATTTATAAGGTATACATTTCCACAATTGCGAGGGAAAACTTTGCTCGAGCTATATACAGCACAAGCAATCTTGCCCCCAATTGACCTCTCCAAAAATTTCCCAAGTTATTTTTAGAATAGAAAATTGAGTGGAAAAGAACAGACGGCAAACTTGATTTGCCGTCTGTTCTTTTCCACGATAACCTTGTACTGTTGTTGTGCCTGATGGATATTCCAGCACAACAACATGTTTATTGAGAAACTGCTGACCAACCAAAAAACGTTGCCAATCGCGGTGTAGCACTTCGGCTCACATATATCAGACGATGATATCTTTCCTCCTTATCATGTTTCGATCAAGATCAACTGTACCTATTGGAATCGAAAGCCGTACTCACCCAGAACCCACTTCGGAAATTCAAAGCGCACCGTCTTGAGGGGGTCCACAACCTGACAAAATTTGAGTTCGCCGACCAAACTCATCAGCATACCCGCATCGTTAAGCGGAATTTTTGCGAAGTCGGTCAGGAACTGCGCCATGCGATGGATCGCGCCACTCGCTGCCTCATCGCAGGTGGCTGCAGAATAGAGCGTTGCCACACGATCAGGCGTCTCTACGAATGGCGTGGGCAGGCTCTTCAGACGATCGACCACCTCGGCTCTGAAGTGCAGCTCCCCTGAGATCTCGGCACCGCAAACAACAATCTCGCCATCGCCCATCACCGCGTGGAAGTCACCCGCGCCGAATAGTGCACCTTCCACTCCTACCGTAAAGTAGGCCCTGCTTCCTTCACACATCAAGGTACAATCCAGGTTGCCGCCATGAGGACCCGGAGTGCCATTCGGCACGGACCCAGACTCTGGGGCCACGCCAATGACGCCGATCATCGGTTTTATCGGGATACGAATCTTATCTTTGAATACAATATGGTCACCTTCCAATTTGAGGATCGCAGTTTCCATTTCGGTAATGATGTCGCCCAAGGCGCCTTCGCCCGGGATCGTGACCATGCTGGCTTGGTGACCGACCTTCACTTCCAGCAGGTCCACACGCAGGATGTCTCCCGGCTTCGCACCTTCAATGTAAACGGGTCCTGTAGCCGGATTGACGTGATTCCAATCCAGCTTGTCCACCAAGTCCTGTGGCTTTTGAATTTGTCCTTCAAAGCAATCATGTGTTTCGAGCACAACTTCTTCGCCTTGCGCCACGCGTGTGGCAGGGATTAATTTTGGCTCGAATGCGAAGAACAAGCGGTCGCGAGTTACCTTTGTAGTCATTTTATTTACCTTTCTACACTCGATAAAACTCTTTAGGCAGGCAGACCCACCAGCCCGGCCTCTGCATTTAACTTTTGCCACATCGCCCGGTATGCCGTATCTTCAAATGCCAGATCTGCACGAGCGCGCAGCCGGCCGATCCAGGCTTCTGTCGCTTGCATGGACTTGTGAAAGCAATATTCCATGAAATCACGTTTTTCCTCCAACGTGCCCTTCTTTACCGATTTAGATGCAGATAAGAATTCATTTTCCAGCACGTCGAAATCACTTCTGATCTCAGGCACGAGATGGTCAAAATCGGCCATGGCGCGGCGGTGAAGCAGTTCATGCTTCCACCACAGAGAACGTGGATCAAAATGTTCTGTCGGGGTGGGACCAATCATCCCTGGTAAATCAATGCCCATAAAGACCGGTTTAAAGATGGAAACGCAATTCCCGGACGTACCTGTGACCCAGACCATGACACCATGGTCGCCGACATCGGTAACCATAACACCATCCGCCTGCCACCAGCGGGTCTCCTGCGGCCCGGCGTGAATGCATATGTTTTGATGAGTCTCAGCAGTCGCGGGATGATATCCATCATTGTGATGGCGCATGATCTCAAACATTGTCGAAGCGGTGATCTGACCTGCAGACTCTTTTAGTTTGTCGTACGTAACACACTGCCGGTCCGGAGAGCCAAGAGTTGGAGGAACTTCTGGCAATGCGAACGATTTTGCCCAATTTGTCTTCTCCGTTCCTGAGTTAACCGAGCAGGATGTCCAGTTAGAGGAAATTCCAAGCATATTGGATATTGAGTCAAAGTCTTCGACTTTTCGAACCGCCCATTTGCGACCAGCCGTTTCCAAGATATAGGCTTCACTAGTATCTGACATCAGAAAACTGCTATCAAAGTGGGAATTGCCTTTAAGTTCAGCACTGCCACCCTGGCCATACTTTTCGAGCAAGCTGGTCATAATCTCAATGGCTTCCTCACAATTGCATGCCCGTTCCAACCCCAGGCGCATGAGATCCGGACCAATCAGTCCGTCTTTCTCTTCGGCCATTTCTGTTGTGAAGACAGCTTCCTCCCCCATCGCAAGGCCATATTCGTTGATTCCTATCTCGCACCCATACGTCCAAAAGGCTTTGGTGAGGAAAATTTCATAAGTTTCTTCAGCCTGCGGTATGACGAGATGCGTTACGCGCACGCTTTCCCCCTTGACATGCTTTTTTCGGGGAATGCGCACGATGGCATTGGCTTCATTTACTTCGCAGTCCGCGCTTTTTGCAAAAAGAACAGCCTTATCACGAGTTACTGAAGGTAAAGCGACAAAAGTATCACACATCTTGCCTGCCTCCCGAAATACGATCTATCGATGGGTTAGTTTCGGTGGATCCAGCCTTGCGTAAGCGGGGCGGCCAGCCCAGTTCCCGGCTGCCAATGATACCGGTAGGCCGGTAGATTAGGATCCCGATCAAGACAACCGCCAGGACTACCTCGGTAAAGCCGAAGAAGCCGTCTGGAAAGATCTGCAGGATGTTAACGTAGTTCTCAATGGCACGTAGGGCCTCGCGGGCACTGGTCACGACCAGTGTTCCAATCACCGCCCCGGAGACGGAGTATGGTCCACCGATCACCAGCATGGCCAGGATCACAAACGTTTCAGTCAGATAGAAGGAATACGGAGTGAACGAAGTGATGAAGTGCGCCCAAAGTGCCCCACCCACCCCCGCGATAAAGGCACTACCAATGAAGGCCAGCCAGCGCATCACCACCATATTGATGCCGATCGAGGCGGCTGCATAGGGATCATCCCGGGTTGCGCGCAGGCGCAGGCCGATGCGCGACTCTTTGAATAGGTAGACGGCGAAGATCGTGATCACACAAAAGGTAACACTGGTCCACAGGTTGGTGTAGTTATCCACACCGAACAGGGTACGCGGTCCGTTGGTCACCCGATCCCAATGGACCATCACCACGTTGATGATGACTAGAAGTGCGAAGGTAGTGATCACGGCAGCGGCATCGGAAAGGCGCATAAGAGGATAGGCAACTACGGCAGCGACGACGGCTGCCACCAGCGCGCCGATCAGCAGTGACGGCAGGAAAGGTATGTGAACAGAAATAAGGAAGGGATAGAGGTTGGAGTTGGTCAGTTCTTTGGCGGCAGGTGTCATGGACAATAACACAGACGTGTACGCCCCAATGCCCATGAAACCAATGTGGGCGAAGGACAGGATGCCGGAGTTGCCCATGTAGAGCTGCAATCCCAGCACAAGAATGCTGCTGACGAACATAACGGTGACAATGCGCACCAGAAGTGGGGTACCCAACAGCTCGGTGAGGACAGCGAGGAGCAAGACAGCTCCCGCGAGGGTCAGAGGAGTATTGAGCGGTTTGAGGCGAGCGATCAGATTCATCCCACACGCTCCACAGAGGTTTTACTGCTGATCAGGCCCTGCGGCCGGAAAAGCAGGATGACAATGACGAAGACAAACATGAAGGCTTCCCGAAACTCGAACAGGTCTGATGGCAAAAAAATACCCAACAGGCTAATCATGATGGCGTAAAGGAAGCCACCCACCACGGCACCGGTCAGGCTGCGCATGCCGCCGATCACTGTGGCAACGAAAGCCACCAACAAGGGCGGCGCGCCGAGGGCAGGTGTCACCGTAGCGGAGCGCGCGATCCAAAAGATGGACACGATTCCGGCCATGATGCCGCTGATTGCAAAGGCGGCGGAGATGACCGTGTTGGCTGGCACACCCAACATGCGAGTCATGGTGAAGTTATCGGCGGCGGCACGCAATGCAATACCAAGCACGGTGCGTCGCAGCAGCAAGGTGAGCAAGGTCAGCATGACAATGCTAGTGACGATGGTGAGGATATTTCGCCAGGGCACACTGGTCCCAGCGATCATCACGCTGGTCTGGAAGATCTGCGGCAAGTTCACAGCCCGGGCGCGGGGAGAGATGATCAGTAAGGCAGCATTCTGCAGCAAGGTGCTCACCGCAAAAGAGGTGATCAACATGGCGGTGAGTGATTTTTCCCGCACCGGGCGGAAGGCCACCATCTCAGTGAACAAGCTGGTGAACATGGCGGCTAATACAGCCAGGACGGCGACCACCAGCCAGGGCAAAGGGGTGAAACCAGCAAGCAGGAACATGGTATAACCGCCCATCATGATCAGTTCACCGTACGCGAAATTGACCAGGCGCAAAATCCCGTATATGATGACCAATCCCAGCGCCAACATGGCATACAGACTGCCTAGGCTGAGTGTATTGATGATGAACTCCAGAGTAATCAAAGCGGTGCTCCTATGTATTGACCTTGCCTCTGAGACCCATGTAGATGCCTTCGATGTCAGCGTGTGCGCGCAACTGCTGCGGGGTGCCTTGGTTTTCGATCAGACCGGTATTCATCAGATATGCCCGGTTGACGATTTCCAACGTGCGGTTCACATTCTGCTCAACCAGCAGAATAGTCACATTGCGCTGGTGTAGGCGGGCGATGAGCTCAAAGATCTGATCGACCAGTGCAGGAGCCAATCCCAGGGAGGGTTCATCCAACATGAGCAGACGCGGCCTGGACATGAGAGCGCGGGCAATCGCAAGTTGCTGCTGCTCACCGCCGGAGAGTGTCCCGCCGGATTGCTGCAGTCGCTCTTTTAGCAAAGGAAAAAGCTCAAAGACTTCACCCAGGTTCCGGTTGTATTCAGTTTTTTCGCTGCGGGTGAAAGCGCCCAGACGGAGGTTCTCCTCCACGGTGAGGCTGGGGAAGATGTCGCGCCCTTCGGGCACCAGGGAGATGCCGAGGCGGGCGATCTGCTCAGGAGCCTTGCCGAGGATGGAACTACCCTCGAAAAGGATGTCCCCTTGCCAGGGTCGCAGCACGCCCGCGATGGAGCCCAGAGTGGTGGATTTCCCGGCGCCATTGGCCCCCAGTAAGGCGACCAGCTCGCCCTGGCTGACGGATATTGAGACGCCGCGCAAAGCTGTAATGGCTCCGTAACGGGCATGGATGTTTTTCAACTCCAGCATACTCAACCTCCCGCGGCAGCTTTCCCCAAATAAGCCTGGAGCACAGCTGGAATCTTGCGCACTTCATCAGGTGTGCCCTCGCCAATTGTTTTGCCGAAATTCAGAACATGCAGGCGATGACAAAGGCGCATGATCAAACGCATGTCATGATCGACAATCAGCATGCCCAGATTCTTTTGCGAGGGGATGGCAACCAGTATCTGGAGCAGCTCTTCGCTCTCGTCTTCGTTCAAGCCAGCCGCCGGCTCATCAAGGAACAGGAAACTAGGCTGAGTAGCCAGAGCGCGCGCCACTTCCACACGACGCTCCAAGCCATAGGGTAGCACTCCAGCGCGCATGTCCGCCCAGCGGGAGATGCCGATCTCCTCTAATACATCAATGGCACGCTTTCGAGCTTCTCTTCGTGAGAGGCCCATGCTGACGGCGGCCACTTCCACATTTTCGAGCACGGTGAGTTCGCGAAACAGACGGATTGTCTGGAATGTGCGCGCCAGACCAGTGTGGGCGAGCTGGTAGGGTTTCTTGTTGGTGATATCCGTCCCATTGGCAAAAACCTGCCCCCTGGTTACAGGAAGCAGGCCGGTGACAACATTGATGAGAGTGGTTTTACCAGAGCCGTTGGGCCCAATCAGGCCGAGAATCTCACCGCGTGAGAGAGAAAAGCTCACGCCATCCAGGGCGCGCAGGCCAAAAAAATATTTACATAATCCTTGAATGGCTAAAGTGTTGTGATTGGAGCCGGCGGGGATGTTAGTTATCATGTATTAGGCTGTCTGGGATTTTGTGCAGGCGGATTGCCTGCACAAAATCCTTCGAGTATGCTTTGTTAGAGTTATGGGATAAACGCAAATCGCTGTTCACAAGATTAGGGCGCGGGCTGACTTTCTGGCAGAAGCCATCCGAGGAATTCGGGCTCCCCACCGGTCAGCTTGACCATTGCCGCTTGCTTGTGTGTCTCGTGGCCCTTATCGGCCGGTTCCCAGTCCAGGCTGCCGGTGAGCAGTTCCCAGGTGTTGTCTTCCATGGCTTTGGCCATGGCCGCACCATCTGTAGAGCCAGCCTTCTCCATGGCGCCAGTCAGTACATGGACCACATCCCAACCCGTTGCAGCCCACATCGCTTCCGGTGGACCGCCGAATTTGGCTTCGTAAGCTGTAAGGAACTCTGCCATTTGCGGAGAGGTATCGGGGGAAACCCAGGTATGGGTGGCAAAAACGATGTCATTGCCGTATTCCGGGCCTAGCGCCTGGAACAAGCCAGGGTCATCATAAGAATCGCCGCCAACAATGGGCTGGGTGATGCCGGCTTCGCGCATCGTGCGGATGATTAGCGCCAAGTCTGGCATGTAGGAGGAAATGTAGAAGAAATCCGGCTGCTCGGGCAGGGCCTGGATGCGGGCGAGCTGGGCAGAGAAATCCGCGGCGCCCTGAGTGTAGGACTCCTCAAATAGGACCGTGCCCCCCAGTGTCTTGAAGTGCTCGACGAAGTACAGACCGAGATCTTTCGTATACTGAATGAAATCATCAGTAACAACATAAACTGTGTCCCAGCCCTGCTCGCGAGCGTACTGAGCGGCAGCAGCGCCCATGGTCGTGTTCCACATAGACATCGTGAACTGCTTGTCGCCCAGAGCCTCCGAGCCATAGAACGGGGATGAAGCCGCCGGGGAGATGCCCACCAGGCCAGCTTTTTGAGCTTCGCGGCTGGCGGGGCCGCCAAAGTCAAAATCGCTGGGAGCAATGATAGCCTGGGCACCCTGGTCGATAAGCTGAATAGCCACGTTGCCGGTAGTGACCGGGTCACTTTTACAATCCAGGTTAATCAGCTCGACCTGTTTTCCAAGAACCCCACCTTTCTTGTTGATCTCCTCCACAGCCAGCTGGGCGCCTTTCAGTGCAGGCTCATCCAGCGGCGCTTGGATACCGGTCAGGCACAGGGCGGCGCCGATCTTGATATTCTCCTCCTGCGCCGGCGCAGCGCCGCACGCGGCGAGGAGCAGGCTGAGAACCAGCAAGACGGCCAACAAAGTCCAGTGTTGCGATTTCTTGTTCATCTCTTTTTCTCCATGATAGTCTACAAACATTCGGGTTATCTTCTTCTCCAAAAAGGTAAGAAGCCAGCGGATGATTAGATGCCGGATAAATTCAAAGGTGACTGGAAAGACGCTCAAGCCTGGGTATTATGTTGTCAAATCGGTCTACGAAAATTGGAAAAGGAAGCAGGGATGCTGTTGAAATCAAAAAGATAGTACCATAGCTCCACAGGGAATGTCAATAAAAGGGTTGACGGCTCCGGCAACAAATTAGAAGTTACTTGGGTCAATGGCCATTCATACCACGAGCGCGATAAAAGCGCTCGAAGATGCAGGGCATGGACTGCGCCGAAACATCTGCAATAGTATCTTTTAAGAATAATTCCGAACTCTCACAATCAATTCGGCCGGCTTCAGTACACGGGAAACCAACGTAGTGTTAGCCAACTCACGCTGCCGCGGAGATCTACAGCGCGCCAACTCTAGTTCGCAACTAAAATTGTCGAAAAAGCTATATCGTTTTAGGTTCGAATGAGGTTCTATAACAAAAACCCGCTCTGTGAAGTTTGCTTTTACCTATGAAAATCCCGAACCCTGTAAAAACCTCATCCAAAGTGTTTTACTCCAGAAAACCGGCGCACCCGTCTGTTTGCAGTAATTGGTAGAATAGGATTATCCCTCACTATGGAGTACACAATCAGATGGGTTGGTTCATTCTCAAGCATATTTTCTCAACAATTCTATCGATCATCAACATCACACGATTATCCAACCAAGAAAAGGATCTGGAAATTCTGATTCTACGCCAGCAATTGTCAATCCTGCAACGCAAACATAACTCCCCCATCCAACCCAATCGTGTTGAGAAGATAACATTGGCTGTTCTAACTGCTAGACTGAAACGCACCACCCATCGATCTGCAAATCAACTGCGAGATGTTATCCGCATCTTCCAACCTGAGACTATCCTTCGCTGGCATCGCGATCTAGTTCGCCGGAAATGGACCTACCCACACAAGAACAAGGGTGGACGACCGTCAATCAGCAAAGAGCTCGAGGAACTTATTCTTCGCCTTGCTCATGAGAACCCCCGTTGGGGATATGGCAAAATCCAAGGTGAACTCATCAAGCTGAGTTTCAAGGTTTCACAATCAACTGTGCGTAATATCCTCGACCGGCATGGAATTCAACCAGTACCTGTTCGTAATAGCTCGATCGGATGGCGTCATCTGATGACACACTACAAAGAACAGATCCTGGCGTGTGATTTTTTCACCATAGATACCGTCTGGCTTCAGACTATCTATGTACTCTTCTTCATTGAATTGGGTTCTCGACGCATTCATCTTGCTGGTATTACAAGCAATCCCAATCCAATCTGGATTACTCAACAAGCTAGGCAATTGGTTTGGGATCTACACGATAGGGGAAGAGGCTTACAATTCTTGATCCACGACAATGACTGTTCCTTCAGCAAGGCCTTTGATGCCGTTTTCGAGTCCGAAGGCATTTATATCATTCACACTCCTTTTCAGGCTCCCAATGCAAATGCTTATGCCGAACGGTGGGTTCGCACTGTCAGGGAAGAATGCCTGGATCATATTCTCATCATCAATGCGGATCATCTGCAGCGCGTCTTGATCGAATTTACTCAATACTACAACACTTCTCGCCCCCATCAAGGTATCGATCAGCATGTGCCCAGTCCCGACCATATACCTAAAAACACTGGCTTTATTCAACGTCGAAAGGTACTCGGCGGAATTATCAACGATTACTTTCGTTCATCGGACCGCTGCCTCCTTTCCACCCTTTGATTTTATTTTCGTTCAGTAACCCCTATCCTGGTCATCTCTCTGTACTGAAAAACGCCTGTTCAGTGAAACTGTATACTTCTTTTCAGAAAAACACTACACATCTCCAGCATTGTGAGCTTACTTTTGCTAATAAATAGTTCGAAAACCCGTATACTTATTCCTATTTTCTTCGGTTGAGGTTTTTAAACCATACGGGCTGGCTTGAATATTTTATCAGCGGCAAAAACGCTTCGTTTTTTGCTCCCCCGATTCAAGATGTTGCGAATGTCGTTGTGCCAACGATTAGCATTTTCGAGGTATTCAAACGAACCTTGATTGAAAAAGGCAGAACGGACGCGCTCGAAGCAGTAGCTATCATGTATGATGGCAAAGTTGTTGATTTGGATCGAGAGATTGCCTTGATTGCAGCGGATTTATCGTTTGAGCTAAAATTGCCAATGGCAGATAGCATTATTCTGGCAACCGCTCGCGCACATAACGCCACTCTCTGGACACAGGATGAGCATTTCAAAAATATTGGTGACGTAAAGTATATTGAGAAAAAGACCCAAAAGTAACGCTCGTCTGCCCGACGACGATCTGACAGTTATCTTTGTTTTCAACTATTGATTTCTTATTGATATAGGTATAAAATACGCAACTGTGTTTGCTTTGATGAGCAGACGATTACTCATTAGTTGAAGAGCCCTATATATAGGGAAAAACAGGCTAATGAGTCACCAAACCCCAGATATAGCGGTTAATACGCCACCGTGGCTCAGCTGGTAGAGCAGACGATTCGTAATCGTCAGGTCATGGGTTCGAATCCCATCGGTGGCTCAGGATAAAAAGTGGTTTTTCTCTCTACGAACGGGCTGTTCGGGAAGGAAAAACCATTATGTTTTCCAGCAAAAAAGCATGACCAGACGATTCTTAAAATTTCTCAGGGGAATTATATCGCCATATCTTTCGAGTCATTCCTATTTGATCAGCAGTCTGATGGGCTATCGCGACACATGCTCAAGCTAAACAAAACACAACAGTGCTGAAATTGATATAAAGTATGAAAACAAGATCCATACGCCGGTTCCTTTTGTACTGCATTGCCTTCCTGATTGGCCTATCGGCTGGTGCCGTCCTTCAAAAATCCCTGGGAGTCGGAAATATTCTGAGGGCGATTGGAATTCCTTATCCGACTTCAGTCCCTCCAGCAGGTTCAACACTTTTGCCGGTTGTAGAAATCCCGCCGGCCGATAGAGAACATATGTCTCTATTTATACTGGCAGGACAGTCAAATATGGTTGGATGGGCTCCTGTTCCAGAGAATGAGGCAACTGATCCGCGCATTTATGTTTTTGGGAATGATTATCATTGGAGAATCGCCAGTGAGCCAGTTGACAGCGCATACAATCAAGTGGACCAAGTTTCCCTGGATGGGATTGCATTTTTTGGACCTTCACTCGCTTTTGGTTTCGAAAGTCTGGAGCGCCGCCCGGAAGTTGTGATTGGTTTAATCCCGTGTGCGAAAAATTCAAGTGCAATTGGGCAGTGGCAGAGGGATCTAAGCGACCAGTCTTTATATGGTTCATGTTTGAAAAGAGCCCGGGCAGCCTCCCCCATGGGACAAATTGCCGGGATATTATTCTTTCAGGGTGAGACCGATGCACTGGATCCATATATGTATCCCGACCCTGAGCTGCATCCATCAGACTGGTCTGCCTGGTTTACTGCGTTCGTGAACGATTTTCGAAAAGAAGTAGGTGAACCTGATCTACCTGTCGTATTTGCCCAACTCGGCGCGAATGCATCAACCGGAGATTTTCCAAACTGGAATGTTGTCAAACAGCAACAACTATCCGTGCAGTTGCCCATGACAGCCATGATCATCACAGATGATCTGCCTGTGTTGGATGGCCTCCACTTTACAGTAGAAAGCTACCGTATCATTGGGCAACGCTTCGCAGATGCTTACTGGGATCTTGTGGAACAGAAATCTGTCAGATAAAGAGGGGTCGATTTACTGCCCGCGCTGATACATTTATAGAGGCAGGGCTGCTCCATGTTCCCTACAGTGACCAAATCCCGAGACCCTAAAACTATCCTCCCAGCGTGACATCCTGAGACTCATACCAGCGCAATGCATTGAAGAAGTGTTCCGGCTTGAAATCGGGCCAGAAGTCATCTATTACATAGAAGTCCGCGTAGACTGCCTGCACGGGCAGGAGACCGCTTAACCTTCTGCGACCTCCCCACCTCACTACAAGGTCGATTCTTGAGACTTCCGACGAACCGATGCACTCCGTAAATGACTTTCGTGTACCATGAGGGGAGCCGTTCGCTTTTGCTGCAGCCTTGCTCAGATCCCAGAGCCAATCGTAGTTCACGAGGAAATTGACCTTCAGTGTGCCGTTGCCCAGTACCTGCCGGGTCCTATAAGGCTTCAGTTCGGCCGGGAAAAGGGGCGACTCGTCATTTCCCACTACCAGCAGCGAAGCATCCATCTTGGAAAGCCCATCTACAGCATCCACGCACGCCTGCCGAAACGCGGCAGTTTGTTCAGGAGGCCGCTTTGTGTTGTCGTTTGTGAATCCGTAGACAGATAATTCTTCGACCCCAAGAGCTTTGCAAATGTCATAAAGCCGGAACCCTGGCTCCAGGCCGGAGGCGTACCCCTCTTCCTTGCGCAACCCTCTGTTTTGTGCCCATCTGCGGTTGCCATCCGGTATGAACGCCACATGTCTGGGAATGCGTCTGAATGTTGGCAAATTCATGAGCTACCTTCCTCTATTGAAGGCGTCTGTTTGCTCCACGCCCGGCGGTCCGTATAAAGCACCGGACAAAACTCGCCATTTTTGACAGTGACATCGTCGATGTTTTGTACAAAAGCTTTCATAGTAACTCCTTCAGTGACGACCTTACCATCGTCTTAGTTAGCTGGCCCCAATGCTGCGTTCAACAGCATTCGAAAGAAGAGAGACCTTTCCCAACACCCCATGTGTATGGAAATACTGCTTTGTTTTGAACGCATCCCTCATAATGATATACGAAAGGCTTTGGAAGTCTGTGACGCTTCCGAAGCCTTTTCACGTTTCACCAGTTTCCTGCCTATTCCTAACACTGCTACGAACCAAGGTATGTCACAGAACGATAACCGATCTGTGACGAGGCGGTAACAGCATTTTGGTATAAATTAAGTTGCAAGTCCACTTCGCCACGTTTTTATCTGGGAGGCTCCAATGTTCAAGAAGATTTTTTTACTGTTTTTGACGGCTTCAATCGTTCTTTCAGCCTGCGGCACAATGAGTGTGAGTGTGGAACAAGTAGCAACTCCCATCATTCCTGTTACAGACCCAACCAAATTCACTCTTGAGCTGGAAGCCACGTCCATGTCGGCCTTTGTGACCCAACAGGCGGCAACAATGATTGCTCTTACGGCGGCAGCTACACCCATGCCAGTGGATCCGCTCAGCCCATGGAAGACATACCAAAACAATACCTTTGGTTTTTCAATGGAATACCCCGCCCGATATGATGAAGCGCCCTATAACGACACCTGCGGCATCAAGGTGAGTAACGAAGGAATTCGCCTTGGTCATCAAATTGAAATACTGTTCCTTGCCGCTAACGGCTTGAGTTTGGAGGAGTACACGAGCAACCTGCTCCGAGACAAAGACTGGAGAATGGAATCTCAAAGATACCAGACTGTAAGTGGCCTGAATGCAATCACTGTTGATTACCGATTCGGAGGCACAAACAGATTTGGAACAGTTACCCTGGTTGATTACCAGGGACTCATTGTTGCATTCGGGTTTACCCCAGGTAATTTCTGTGAGATTCCGGGAAGCCAGATAACCGAGCCTGATGCCTATTCTCACATCATTGAGTCATTCCGCTTTCTAGGGATCCAGGCTTCCCCGATGCCCCAAGCCTCGCCTGACCCGATTTATCCGATCCTGGTCTATCCCCATTATGACAGCCGCTCCGGTTACTTGCTGGGTGGGACACGGCAGGGGAAATGGCTCGATTCCACTACGACGGCCGCATTACTCACAGGCGAGGAGGGATATGCGATCTATTCTACTAATACCCTTCTGGGCTACAGTGTCGGAAGTCTCCCTCACCAAAATCCGCCTTTTTGCCCGGCGATGCAGGAGGTTTCGCTACATGCTGACGATCCCTTCAACTCCATTGTCGCGATTAGTGGTAGTTGGAATGCCTTGCCACGCAGTCCCCAGGAAATGTCGACCGATAATGAAGTTTATCGGCAGGTGATTATTGATTTGCTGCGGGCCAATGGGATCGACCCTCCAGAAATGCCGCTCAGTCGAGTCCTG
>JBDTPH010000136.1:0-1953 GCA_039932795.1 Chloroflexota bacterium | reverse complement strand
GCGTATTGTATGCTTGCCGGGAATCGGCGGGCTAAAGCCCTGCCTCAGTTCGTGGCACCCTTCGGGTATGCTTCGCGAAAGTCCGCTTCAGCCGACTCCGTCATTCAGCCCGCAGGGCTTCCATGTGCTGAGCGAGGAATTTATTCCGACGTGTGCCCTTTCGCGCCATCGAAGACAAGGACTTTCTTTTCGAGGGCGTCGAGATGTTTTCTTTGAGTCATATTTTTTCCTTTGTAAAGTTATTTACCTCAGGTAAAAGGGGTGAAAAAGATTGCTTGAAAAGATGTGGTGCGTATTGTATGCTTGCCGGGAATCGGCGGGCTAAAGCCCTGCCTCAGTTCGTGGAAGTCGAATAAATTCGACTCGCGGCTCTAGCCCGCAGGGCTTCCATATACTGAGCGAGGAATTAATTCCGACGCGACCTAAGGCGATTATCATGATAACTCAATCGCCTCAGCATCCTCCAACACATACCTCGCCCACGCGTTGATATCTTCACAATAAATTTCCGCATTCTCCGTGCGGACATCCAGAATAGTCTTTGTCCATGTGGTTTTGTTGATAATAGGCACGCCATCTTTCGATTTGAATTTGAAGGTGCGTTTGCCACTGTCCACTGTATCCTTGATCTGTTTGCGGATCATTGCCGGTGACTTATTTTCAATGATGAAATCTCTCAATAACTCTCGTTGGTACAACCAGCCTTCGCGTGTCATTTTACTGGAGTGCTGGATCATATACGCGGTCACGGTCAAATGATGGACCGCGCCGTAGCCCGCGTCAGTAAATTCCAGGGCCAAGAATTCATCAAAGCGTGTTTGGCATAAATTGTCAGAGGCGTCGCATTCAGGACAATTCATTTTGCACCCGTATGGATGGAATGCGTCCCGTTGTTCCATAAAACCTTCTGTGTGATGCCGCTGATCTTCCAGTCTGTATTTTGTCTCCTCAATTGGAAGATATAGACGCAGTGTGACGTGAATTCTTCCACGTCCGATTTTCGCCAGACGACCATGGACGCGCGGCAGGTGGCATGATCTGCGTCGGAAAAGTCAATTTCGTAGTTGCTCACCAGGTGATGCAGCTTCAAGTGGTCCAGTGACTCGCGGCGTAATCGCACATATTCACTCGCAGTAAGATTCTCAGCCGGTGTACCGCGCAAATCCGAATAGTCTGTGTACAGCGATTCAGTGAAACAGGATTGCAAACCATCCCAGTCTTTCACGTCAAAACTGTTGGCAAAACGTGCGATCAACTGCTGAATTCTCAAGACATCTTCCTGCATAACTCAACCTTTCAACTTTCAGCCTAAAACATCGTGTGGCAGCGTGGCGCGTCCTGCGGGTGTCATCCTGCGTTCAGCGATCATCTTGCGGGCGCGTTCCTTGTTCGTGTTCGTCCAGTTGGATTTCGGCCGGCGCGGCGAAAACCGCAGGGCATAACGTTCAGAATCCATACTTTTCTCAATATTGTCGATCCAGCCGAAACAGATGGCTTCCTCCACTGCTTCCACATAGTTGATCGAGGGCTTCCTGGTGGCTTTTTTGTATTGGATCAACCAGATCTCCTTCCTGATCTTGTGGTTCGGGATCAGCCACTTGCGAAATTCATCGCGCGTTATCACGTAGATTGTTTCTCCAATTTGCATAACATTCATACCTCGGTGGTCGAGTGGGCGAAGCCCGTATCGAGACCACCCTTAACAAGAGCATATCTGCTTATTGGTGGTTTCGATATGCCCTGTCACGCTTCGACTGCGCTATCGCTCCGCTCAGCGCGACAGGGCTACTCAACCACCGTGTTCCTTCACAACAAAATCGCCTCTCGCAATGAGAGGCGACACGCCGGGCGCATATCATCTCTCATCTCCCAGACTTTCGTCTGCCGAAGTTGGCACCGCTTGAACGGTTGCCGAGGCGTCAAAGGGTCGGTCCCTCAGCCTCTCTGGATGAG
>JBDTPH010000135.1:0-4117 GCA_039932795.1 Chloroflexota bacterium | reverse complement strand
ACATTTGTTTCAGGCTTTCCTCGTTGGGAAGCAGGACATAGGCCCCGCCGTCGGTGATCCATGAGCTGACATACGGCGGACGGATGTAATAACTGCGAATATCGGCACTCGTCATCTTGGGTGCATACAGGGAAAGTTGTAGGAGATCAACCAGGTTGAGATCCGTTTCGACAGTATCTTTCAGGTTGTTATAAAGCTCAGGGATACGCGTTAATGTCCCAGCCTGGAGCGCCTGCACAAACAGCGCACGCAGTACTTCCTGCTGCCTGCGTCCCCTGTCGAAGTCACTGGATTTCTGGCGTGAACGCGCGTACCACAGCGCAAGCTCACCATCCATATGAACAAGACCGGGGCCTGTTGTATAAAGGAACCAATTGTCTTCATTTTGGGGGTTGAACGTGGGATCGATCAATTTCCAGTCTGTGTAGGCGCAGGAAACCGGGACATCCACGCCGCCGAGTGTATCCACAATTTGACGAAAGCCGTCAAACTCGACCCGGGCTGTGTGGTCAATTCGAATACCGAGATTATGAAGGATCGTATCCTTAAGCAGACCGGGACCGCCGCCGGGATAACCCACCGAGATTCCATGCTGATAGGCAGTATTAATACGCTGGTTCTCCCATTCAGGGATGTATACCCACAGATCTCTTGGGATCGAGATGAGCGAAACCTGTCCATCGTTTGGACGGAGGATGGCGATCACCATTGTGTCTGTTCTGAATGAGCTGCCAGGTCTTCCATCGGAACCGATCAATAAAAAATTGACAGTCTCCTGTCCGTTGTTGAGCACCTGGCTTCCGGATGCATCGATGGTAGCCAGCGGCGCGACCGTGTTGATGAGCATATTCGGGTCGATGGTGGGGAGCTGGGTCTGGGTTAGGGCCGGGGGGGTGGAGGTTCCGGTAACGGAGTCAGTGAGCGGCTGAGACTGAAGCGTGCCGGTCGGCGTCCAGGGAATGGGTTGAAAGGGAGTCGCGGTGGGAGAGGCGTTGGGTGCGGATGTTACTAATATGAACGGCAGCGAGGCTTGCGGTGGAGGAGGCGCGAGTGTTCCACATCCTACAAGTAATATACTCACGAGGAGCATCATGTGTAACAGTTTTCTCATAAGCTATTGATTTGGAGTAATGGGTGTATTAATGGGCGTGTTCGAAGGTGTGACTGTCGGGGGCACGGTAGGGATCAATGTCGATGTTGCTGTTGGCAACGCGGTGGGCTCGGATGTTTGTGACGGTGTGGATGTTGGAAAATCGGGGACGATGGTAACGCCAGGTATGGGCGTGCGCGTTGCTACATTGGGAACCCAAAGCACCTGGCCGCTATAGATGGTCGTCGAAGATCCCATGCAGTTGGCACGCTGCAATTGTTGATATGTGAGGCCGTAGGACAGTGCGATGCGATAGAGATTGTCGCCTGCCTGAACAACGTGCCTTTTCACATAACCAGCTGGCGGGCCGCATGGGACCACAGTGACAGTGGGTACCGGCGGAACATACAGCGCAAATCCCGTGGGAAGATCCATGGATGTAAGACAGTTTGCAGCGCCCAGGTTTTCTGCAGTGGTTTTATATCGTTGTGCGAGCGAATAGACGCTATCACCTGCGCCCGTGAAAATGCGAATCCAGCCCGAAGGAGGTGTGCAAGTGACCGGAACAGTCGGGACGAATAATGTGCTGGTCAGAACAGGGGTGAGTGTTTGTGATGCAGTGGCATTCGGTGTTTCGCTGATGATCGGCGAAATGGTAAATGTGGCGGTGGGAAAATCAAGCGAGATCGTGGGGGGAATGGTTGATGGGGTTGCCTGTGCTGGCAACGTCTCCGCGAGGGCAAGTGAAATGCCTCCGATCACCAGGATTACGGAAACGAGAGCGATAATGACGCCGCCACCCAACTGCCGTAAGGATTGCATTATTTCTCCGTTATCTTTCTGGCGATTGGCAAGAGTACACTAAAGGTGGAGCCAACGCCCATCTGGCTCTCCACCCATATACGCCCCTTCTGTGCTTCCGTGAGGGTCTTCGCAATGGAAAGTCCGACACCCGTATCGCCCACACCCTGGATGAGGACATTATCGGCGCGATATAAGCGGGTAAAGACGCGTTGCAGATCTTCCGCAGGGATGCCTCCACCGGTATCACTGACCTGGATAAGCACGTATTCCCTGCCATCCTCCGATTTGGTCTGAACTCTTAAGTGCACAGTGCCTTCCACAGGGGAGGCTGATCCCGCGTTTTGAAGGAGGTGGATCAAAATCTGTTGAAGCGCTTCACGATCTGCATAGATGGCTGCCACGTTCTTTGGCAGGTCGAGATGCATGGAGATGTTTTTCTCACGTACCTGGCTGCTCGTGTAAGACATGGCGTTGTCAATGATCACGTTCAAGTCCACAGGCTCAGGCTTGAGCTCATTGAGTCCTGTTTCGAGCGCGGTGACCTGGATGAGGTCATCTATTAGATTGCCGATGCGCTCTGTGGATGCCTTGACCCGCTCGACGAACTTGCGCTGCAGCGCACCGAGAATCCCAACTGACTCACCCAGCAGCAGATCGGTGTAACCCACAATGGAAGACATCGGCTGGCGCAGTTCCTGTGAAATGGACGCCACCACCTCGGCCTGTTCAATGGAACGGGTGGATGAAACTCCCTGTTCGGCTTCGACCGCGCGCATGTTCGCTTCGGCAAACTGGTTTTGGAGGCGCGCCACTTCTTCGAGTGTGAGACGCAATTCGCCTTCGAGCTGTGCCGAATGGGTGGGCGTTTTACTCCAGGCGCTTTGAACATCCTTTGACGCGCGCAGTTTCTCATTTTCGTTTTTGAGTTTCTCAAGCGCTTTCTGAGTCTCATCCTGTATCGTGGTCAGCGCGGCGAGATTCTCAGCCTGGGCAAGTCCCTCCTGCGCTTCCGCTTTGACCGTGTCCATTTGTTTGAGCAGTTCGGTATTGCCTCGTTCGAGATCCTTGATGCGTTCGTTTGCCACATCCAGAGCCTGGCGTGTCTGTTCAGTCTTCTGTTCAAGCGAAGTCATCTTCTGTCCACGCTGGATGATGGGGACGAGTGATATCGCAATATTGGTGAGGAATGCCTGATCTTCCGCGCTCCACAAACGGTTGGAATATGGAGACAACAAAAGCACGCCCCCGATCGGATCCTTTTCAGGTGTCACAATCGGGACGCTTATGATGTGGCCCGGGTTTTGCAGCCCCAGCAGGTCACTCAATCCCTTTATATCAGCGGATGTGCTGCTGGCTGGCAGCCGAAGCGGACGCCCGCGCTGCAGGGCATTGGTAAGCATGGGGATGAGATCCTTGCTCATGCTCCCACCCTCAAGATTTTCTTCGCGAATAAGGTCGTATCCGCTTGCGATCTGCATCTGGTTGTTGTTGTCGGTAAGATAAATGAGGAAGCACAGGTCCGCAAGCATGGTCTGCGCGATGGCGCGTGTGATCGACTGGCTTACCTTGTCTGCCTGTGATTCGCCTGCAAGCGCCAGAAGCGCATGGAAGGTTTTGGGGTCCGTGCTGTAGCGGCGGCGTTCACCTGCCAGGGGCGCATCCTGTTGTTTGATGGAGGTCAAACGGCTGGAAGGCGCCGGGAAGCGCTGTGGCAGCGTCATCAAAATGGGGAATGCCGCCAGGTGCATGAGGCGGACTGCGCCAGGGAAGTCACCTTCCACACGGCCGAGCATCATATGGAGGAGATGGCCCGCAAGACTGAGCAGGAGTACCGCTGCTCCGTTTCCCCATCCGTTTGGACGGCGTATCAGCAGAGTGAACAAACCGAGAACTGAAAGACCCGCACTTGCCATCTGCCAGATGCCGTCATAGGTTGTCAGGTTATAGGGTTGGAAAACCGGTTCTGCCGAATACGCGGCGAGAGCGAGTCCGAGCCCTGCGGCGACGAGTAGGCTCAACAGCCATGTTGCCGCATCTGCCGGGCGGCTGGGTTCGGGGAATGCCCACAGCCAGGTCATCCATACCAGTGAAAAGAGGGTGACAGCGCGGTCAAGTGGAGGCAGGAAGAGTGGAAGATTAAGAATCCCCTGTGTTCCAAGGGCGCTGATGACGA
Organism: Chloroflexota bacterium; assembly: GCA_039932795.1. Classification (GTDB taxonomy): domain Bacteria; phylum Chloroflexota; class Anaerolineae; order Anaerolineales; family Villigracilaceae; genus Defluviilinea. Next base: position 50 of record JBDTPH010000135.1, on the reverse strand, counting down.
ACAGTCCGATCTGGGCCGTGAACAACATCATCAATCCGAACATCATGCGG